>JBBQGJ010000177.1:0-13091 GCA_038322925.1 Mycobacteriales bacterium | reverse complement strand
CGACCCCATCTGGAGGATCGGTCAGCCGACCGTTCATTGACGGGCCAGTTCTCAGTCGGCTTCGACCAGTAGCGGCATCGACGGCGGATAGAAGATGCTGGCCCCCGGGACGCCGTCGTATTGGACAACGACGACAGGATGTGCACCTTCGAGGCGGTGCAGGGTGACCCTGCGGTGAGGCCCGTGGTCGGGTATCACGACGTCGCCCACGCGCAGATTGAGCGCGGTGACGGTTCGGACGCAGTACGTCATGATCGCGCCGCCTTCCTTCAAGTGGTGTCGGCTACCAAAGGTGTGGGAATCCAGGGGTGTGCGTTCAGAGCGGTTGTTGGTGCCCGGCCCCGGAAAGAGATCAATCTTGGGCCCCCGCAGCGGACCGTATCGTCGGTTCGGACGCGGTCACCCGGTGTCCGTGAATCGACCCACGCCCGCGATGCCGTTGTCGTTGCGGCGAATCCCGACTATGCCCTCCTGCTGCCTTGAAGGAAGAGGCATGGGATGCGTGCTCGTCACCGAGTTGATTTACTGCGCGGAAATTCCTTCGGCGGACGTGCAAATGGGGTTTACCCCGCAATGTGAGAGCCTCAAGTTGTGGTTCGCATTGCGCTCGTCAGGTATCGAATGGCCTCGTTGCTGGACAGTCAAAGGATGCCGCCAAAGCCCAGAAGTGGAGGATACGCGAACATGCTAAGTCCGACACGGCCAGCCCACTCACAGATTTCCGCTGGCCCCGTCCTCAAGCCATGCTTCGATGGTGGATTGCCGCCAGAGCAACAGGCGACCTGCTCGCCCGTCATGCTGTGGAAAATGCCCGAGATCCCGGAGACGGTATATGCGTCTCCTCGATTCGGGATTTCGACCCTGGAGAAACGGGTAGTTCTCCAGGAGCTGATCGATGCTCAACCAGGGATCGCCGTCATTAGCGGGCTTGGCTCGTCGGACCGGGTGCGTGATGGTCATGAATTTCCCTCTTCTGACTCTCGTCCTATCGATCTATTTGGCCCGCCCAAAACGGCACCGGGGATTTCAGCCGGAAATAACCCGTCGAATCATTTCCTGTTGTTGTCCGTCAGCCGGTCTGGCGGTGCGCAGGTGAACCCGCGACCCGATCCGATCGTCCCTCGACGTCCACGTTGAGTTGAGGGAGCTCGGGTGGATGCAGTCGTAGAGATCGCTGACGGAGCGGGCTGTCTGCGCAGTGACGGTGCTCCGGTTGAGTGTTCGTCGGAGGCTGACCGAGCTCTTGCCCAGGGCGCGGGCGAGCTCGGGAATGGAGTGACCCGCCTCGATGAGCATCTCGATGCGGCAATGGGTCTCGGTGGCGTCCACCTGGCTTCGCGGCGACATATGCTCGGGGGAGAGCTGAATGGCCAACACTCGTCGGGCGGTTTCCGACCGGATTCGATGGGGTGAAGTGGGCGGATCCCGCAGTACTCGGCGGATGGTGCGTTTGGGGGTTTCGGAGATCTTGACAATCTGGTCGAGCCCGAGCCCGTGTTGCCGTAGCAGCTGCAGGTGGCCGCGAGCCTGGGCGGCATCGACCAAGGGCTCCCAGCAGCCGCTGCGGAGTGAATCCGTGCGGTGACGCTCCTCGGCTCGGTTGGCCGCTCGGCATTGAGTGCAATGACAACCGTCTGTCACATATGCGCTACGGGTGCCATGCCGGTGCGGGGAGCCCGGATGCGTGCAATCGCGGCGGTCGCGGCCGGCGCTGTCGTGCTCGACTCGAGACGACGCCTGACTTGTCGCCGTCCCCATGCCCATCCCTCCGTTTCGATCGCGCTTCGGCATTGTTGCCGGCTTAGCACCTGTACAACTTGCCAAGTATGTAAGTGGCTAGGGTCGCCGTCATGACTTTTCCGCCTCCGGTTGTCGCGTTGGCGGAGCTGGCGAAGGTCCTTGGTGTGAGTCGAGTCAGGGCGATGCAGTTGATCAAGCGGGCGGAGTTCCCGGCGCCGATCGCGGTGCTGAGCGTGGGTCGGATCTGGTCGTACGACGCGGTTGTCGAGTATTGCGAGAGCACAGGACGCAAGGTCCATCCACTGGATGAGGCGTGACGGCGGGGCGTGCGCCCACCACACGCCGCGGTCGCGGTGCTTGTACAAGTCCGTCTCCCACGATGATTTGGTAGCACGATCACCGGTACCAAGCGCGTGCCGAGCCGAGAATGTGGACAACTCAGCCACTGTTGATCGCGGGACGCCGGCTTTGGGTCGTTCCGGGCGCGTTGGTGCAAGGGAGTCGTGCCCTGTCCACTTGCCTGTTTCTTGGGCCGAGATCACCGGATGCTGTTGACGACCGGCACCTGACTCGGGGATCGTACTCGTTTGAGTAGGGAAGTGTGACTCACGGTATCGGCTCAGTCACCCTGGGGTAGGGGATGCGGAAACGAGCGACGGCAGCCATCGGGCTGCTGGTGGTCGGGGCGGTCATGGGTGGCTGCACCGGTACATCCGGGGTCAACACCCAGGACCTGACCACTCCGACAGGATCGACAACGGTCTCCGTACCGACGTCGTCGAGCACTACCGCGCAGTCGCCGGCTACAGCGCCGTCAACGACGGCCGCACCCACAAGTGATGCGTCATCGTCGGAGACTCCTGGCACCGAAGATCTCTCCGCACAGGAGGCGACGGATCGTGCGGCCATTGAGGCCCAATGGAACAAGCTGTGGCAGATCTACGCCGCGCTGCCGCATACGCCCGAGGGTGAACGCCAGGCCCTCGCGGCTCAAGTCGCGGTCGACCCTGCGCTGACCAATCTCCTGACCGACGCAAACACGCTGAACAGCAAGGGTTGGGACACCTACGGCCAATTCACGTCGCGCATCTCGTGGCCCCAACCCGTCGACGGCAAGGCGACGGCGGTCATCGCCGATTGCCAGGATGCGAGCCAAGCGGGATCGCTCGAGACCAGTACCGGGAACAAGACCACCGTTGGTGTTGCGCGAAATCCGCTGCAGGGGACCTTCGTACGTGGACAGGACGGTGTCTGGCGCGTTGATCAGGTTTACTACCTGAAGGACGAGCCATGCTGAGTGCCCGGTGTTCGGTCCGATCAGCGGTACTCGTCCTGCTTGCCGCTGTTTTCTTGCCTGTGGGCGCCGCGAGCGCCATGGCGGGCCCGCAGGACGACCCGCCGGTCCAGATCACCCCAGGCGGCACGTTCCTGTCGCCGAGCGAAAACACCTTGACCCTTACCCTCGATGCGGCCGGCCACGCCGGTGATCTCGAGCCCGGTGCGATCCAGGCGGCGACCGAGGTGGCACGCAAGGTGAACGCAGAAGCGCCGGTCGCGGGATCCGGACCGAGTGACCCGGGTGGCGCCGGTGGGGCATCAGAAGCATCGGCGGCTCAGGGTGGTGATTCGGCCGTCTCGTCAGGCGAGTGCGCATGGCGGGACGCGTCCGGGCTGCCGCCGACGACGTCCGCGTGGGGTGGCAATGATCCCGCTGCGGGGACGTTGCTGGTCAACACGTGCAATGGACCGGCACAGTACTTGTTCGTGCCGAACGCCGCCACGGGTGCTGCTGCGCCCCCGCCGCCTCCTCCGCCCCCGCCGGATCCGGCGGTGTTGGCGCAGCAGGCGTACGGGGAGCTGACCTTGCCGGACCCCGTGGCGAAAAGGTCACCGGACGAGAACAACTCGGATCCGCAGTACGGCGGCCTGCCTTACACCTGGATAAACCTCTGGACCTGGACTTGGCAGACGGACTGGCAATCCCGCGCCCGCACAGTCGAGCTCCGCGGCGTGTCCGCGACGGTCACGGCGACCCCGACGGCGTTGGTGTTCGATCCGGGTGACGCCGCCGCCCCGGTGACCTGTGACGGCCCGGGACGGCCATGGACGCCCGCGGACGGCAGTGATCCGCCGTCGGCGGGTGGCTGCGGCTACATGTACCGGGCGGTGACACCGAACGGCCCGTTGACCGCGACCACGTCGATCCGGTGGGCGGTGACATGGACCAGCAACGTCGGCGCGGGCGGCACCTTCCCGGTGCTGACCACGCAATCGGCGTCGTCCTTTCTGGTGGAACAGATTCAGGTGGTGATCAAGTGAAGACCCCAACCCTGACGGTGAATGGTGTTGACCGGCAACCTGCCTCAACCAAGGGGGCTGCTATGGCGAGCGGGCCGCCTTTGGCGCGAACGCCGTTGCCGACCCGGCAACGCCGCACGGGTTGGACGGCCCTGGGCGGCGTGCTGGTGATCGGGATCGGCGCCGCATTCGGATACCTGTACACCTCGGCCGGGTCGAAGGAACCGGTGGTGGTGGTCACCGCACCGGTCGCGGTCGGTGAGGTGATCTCCCGGTCCGACCTGTCGACGGTGGACGTCGCGGGGGATATCACCGCGATCGCCGGGGCCAACCTGGAGTCGGTGGTCGGTGAGCGGGCCGCCGTCGCCCTGTTGCCGGGGACCTTGCTGCAGCGGTCGATGGTCACCGACGCGGACCCGATCCCGGCGGGAATGGCGCAGGTCGGGGTGGCGGTGAAGGGCGGGCAGCTGCCGGCGGACGGGTTGGTGCCCGGTGACCGGGTGCAGGTGCTGGGCCTGCCCGGGCAGGCCGCCGGCGCGGGGAATCCTCCCGCACCAACGGTTCTCGTGGACCTTGCGGTGGTGTTCGCCGCCCACCAGGACCCGACCCGGCCGGGGACGGCGCTGCTGACCCTGGTGGTGCCCGTCAAGGCGGCGCCGGCGGTGGCGGCGGCCAGCGCGACGGGTGCGGCCGCGGTGGTGAAGGTGCCGGCGTCGTGATCGTCACGGTGTGCGCGGACAAGGGCTCCCCGGGGGTGACCACCCTGGCGACGGTGCTGGGACTGGTCTGGCCCGGGCCTCGGGCAGTCGTCGAGGCCGACACCGCCGGCAGCGACCTGTCCTTCCGGCTCCGCCCCGCAGTCAACGGCGGAGTGCTGGGTGGCCGGTTGGCGCCGGACCCGTCGATCGCGGTGCTGGCCACCGCCGCCCGGCTGGGGCTGACCGACGCCGGTCCGCTGCCCTACGCCCAGGACACCTCCCTGGGTGTGCCGGTAGTGCCGGGGGTGCTGTCCGCGGACCGGTTCCGGGCACTGCGTTCGCTGTGGCCACAGGTTGCCGAGGGACTGGCCGCGTGGGACGGGACGGCGATCGTGGACGTGGGGCGGCTGACCCACGATCATCCGGCGCTGCCGGTGGCGCGGGCGTCGTCGGTGGTGCTGCTGCTCACCCCGGCCACCCTGGAGGGGCTGTATCACGTGCGGGACCGGGTCGCCGAACTGTCCGGCACGCTCGGCGACCCGGCGCGGACCCGCCCGAACCTCGGGGTGGTGGTCACCGGGGAGGTCCGGGACCGCCGCTCCAGTGTCGAGCAGGTGCGGCAGGTGCTGGCGTCCATCGGTTCCCCGGCCCCGGTGATCGGATTCGTCGCCCGCGACCCGGCCGGCGCCGGGGGGTTGTGGGTGGGTGAGCTGACCCGCCGGTTCGCCGGCAGCGAGTTGGTCAGATCGGTCCGGGCGACCGCGGAGTCGGTGCTGGCCGGCTGGCCCGAGCTGCTCCCACGAACGCCGACGGTTTCCCCTGGGGACGGCGACGGTGGCCACGTTGGCGACGGAGACACCGCACACGGTGTTGTTGCTGCGGCTGAGTCTGCGGGTCCAGTGATGGAAGGGACGAGGTCATGACCGACGCACGGGTGGACTACCAGCTGGTGACGACCCTGCAGGGGCGGGTCGCCGATGAGATGACCCGGGCGAAGCAGCACCGGGAGGCCCGGGGCGAGCGGGAGCTGTCCGACTCGGACGACCGGCAGTTGGCGTTCAGCGTGATCACCGCGGTGGTGCAGCGGCACCTGGCGTCGGTGCTGGCCGCCGGCGGGGAACTACCGGTGGACGCCGGGTACGACCTGAAGCTGATCATGGCGGTGGACGCCGCGATGTATGAGGCAGCGGAATTCACGGATCTGATCACCGATCAGCTGATCGAGAACGTCGACATCAACGGCTGCGACGAGGTTTTCATCACCTACGCCGACGCGCGGGGGAAGGTTCGGGGCCGGCCGATCGCCGCGACGGACGACGAGTTGATCCGGATCGTGCAGAACCTGGCGTCCCGGGTGTCGCTGAACCCGCGGCCGTTCAGTAGGGCGAACCCGGAGCTGGATCTGCGGCTGCCGGACGGGTCCCGGTTGTCGGCGGTGATGTCCGCGGCGGAGCGGCCGGTGGTGTCGATCCGCCGGTCCCGGTACCCGCAGATGTTCCTGTCCACCCTCGTGGACCTGGGCACGGTCGACGACCGGTTGGCGTGTTTCCTGCAGGCCGCGGTGTCGGCGCAGATGAACATCGTGATTGGCGGGGCGACGGACGCCGGGAAGACCACCCTGCTCAGATCGCTGATCAACGCCGTCGGACCCTCGGAGCGGCTGATCACCGTGGAACGGTCCCTGGAGTTGGGGTTGCGGCGGCACCCGGAGCTCCACCCGGACGTGGTGGAGCTGGAGGAGGTGCTGCCCGACGCCGACGGCAACGGCGGGCTGAGCATCCGGGACCTGGTGCGCCGCACCAGAAGGCACAACCCGGACAGATGCTGTGTCGGCGAGGTGATGGGCCCTGAGGTTGTCGAGATGCTCAGCGCCATGAGCCAGGGCAACAACGGATCCCTGTCGACCATCCATGCCCGGTCCGCGTCCGACGTGTTCGCGAAACTCGGCACCTACGCCGCGCAGTACGAGAAGCTGGACTTCGCGGTCGCGCATTCGCTGATCGCGAACGCCGTCGACTTCGTGGTGTTCATCGAGAAGAACCCCATGTTGGGTGGGCGTCGGTGCGTCACCGAGGTCCGGGAGTTGGTCGGCGCCCCGGACGGCCGGGTCGCGAGCGGGTTGATCTTCGGCCGGTCCCCGGTGGACGGCCGCGCCGACCGGGCCGACGAGTACGGGTTGACGTTCGACCGGAACAAGGCACTGCACGCCGCCGGGTACGACGACACCGCCCACTCCTTCGTGTTCGGCGGCCGGTAATGGTGGGTTCGGTGTGGGTGGCGGTGCTGCTCGGCGCCGGCCTCGGCGGAGCGCTGTGGCTGATGATCGCCGGGATCCACGGCACCACCATGGATCCCACCCGCCCCTCGACCCGCGCCGCGCGGCTCAAGGACGCGTTGCGGTCACCGGGGCTGTCCTGGCGGATCCTGGGCGGAATCACCGTCGCGGCGCTCACCCTCGCTGTCACGCGTTGGCCGGTCGCCGCGATCGGGTTGGGGGCGTTGGTGGTGTGGTGGCCGGCGCTGTTCGGCGGCACCAGCGCGGAGCAGCGGCAGATCGCGTCGCTGGAGGCGTTGGTCACGTGGACCGAGACGCTGCGGGACACCATCGCCGCGCACGCCAGCCTGGAGCAGGCGATCCCGGCGTCGGCGGTGAACGCGCCGACGCTGATCCGCCCGCCGTTGGTGCGGCTGGTAGGGCGCCTGCGGGCGAGGGTCCCGATGGACCAGGCGTTGTCGGCGTTCGCGGCGGAGCTCGATGACCCGTCCGCGGACCTGGTGATCGCCGCGTTGATGCTGTCCGCGACCCGCCGCGGGGACCGGCTCGGTGAGGTGCTGACCGGGTTGACCACCGCAGCCCGGGAGGAGCTGGAGATGCGGCGGAAGATCTCCGCCGGCCGGGTGGAGCTGCGCCGCGGGGTGCAGATCGTGGTCGCGGTGACGATCGCGATCGGGGTGTTCCTGGTGGTGTTCAGCGGACCCTATATCGCCCCCTACGGCACCCCGGCCGGGCAGGTCGCCCTTGCCGTCGTGGTCGGCGTCTTCGCCGCCGCGTTCTGGTGGATGCGGAAACTGTCCACGCAGCAACCGGTCGCCCCGTTCCTGGCCCGGCCGGGACAGGAACCCGACCCGCACGACACCCGGCTGCTCACCTCGGTGGGGGCGGACCGGTGATCGCCGCGGTCGGGCTCGGCGCCCTCTGCGGCGGCGTGGCCTTCCTGATGGTGCTGCACCTGGTGCGGCCGCGCCCGGCCCCGCTGGTCGAGCTGGCCCGGTTCGACGCAGCACACACTGATGGAAGTACGGCGGGGCAGGCGATGTCGGCCGAGTCCGCGTCGTCGACGACTTCGGGCCCGCCGGCCGCGGTCGGGGCGTGGGTGGCCCGGCAGCTGACGCTCCGCGGGGTCAGGAACACGAGCCTGCGGCAGGACCTGGCGTTGACCGGCCGCAGCTACGAGGAGGTGATGACCCGGAAGGTGTTGTTCGCCGCCGGTGGGTTACTGCTCTCGTTGCTGCTGCTGGTCGTCCTGCCGGCCGCGGTCGGCGCGGCGTTGCCGACCGGGGCGCCGCTGATCGTGGCGGTGCTGTTGGCCGCTGCGTTGTTCTTCCTGCCCGACCTGGAGGCCAGGTCGGACGCGACCCGGCGGCGGGCGGAGTTCCGGCACGCCCTCGGCGCCTACCTGGATCTGGTCGCGTTGGAGATGGCGGCCCGGGCCGCTCCCGCGGAGGCGTTGCCGGCGGCGGCGAAGGTCGGCACCGGGTGGCCACTCGCGATGATCCGCGACACCCTGTACCGGGCCACCCGCGGCGGCCGGGACCCCTGGGCCGCCCTCGGCGAGCTGGGCCGGCGGATCGGCGTCACCGAACTCAGCGACCTCGGGCAGCTCATCGCCCTCGTCGCCCACGACGGCGCCCGGGTCCGGTCCACCCTCACCGCCCGCGCGCAGACCATGCGCCGACACGAACTGGCGAACCTGCAAGGGCAGGCCGGGAAGGCCGACCAGTCCATGCAAATGGCGCAGGTGCTGATCGGCCTGGGCTACCTGCTGTTCATCGGCTACCCCGCCATGATCGCCGTCCTCAACTTCTAACCCGCACACGCACATGCGAACCCGGCATTCGAAGGCACACCGATTCCACCCCAAGCACCACCCACCGGAGAGGGGAAACAGCAATGATCATGACCCTGGACGCGGTCCGCGACTGGGTAACCGCCCGCATCACCCTGCTGCGCGCCAGCGGGGACCGCGGGGAGATCCCCGCCCAGCTGGTCTGGATGGGCGTCATCGTCGCCCTCGCGATCGCCGCGGGCGCGGTCATCACCAGCCTCGTGATGGCCAAGGCCAACAGCATCAACCTGCAATAAGGGCGCGGATGCCCGGCAATCCCCACGAAACTGCTCGTGGTCCGTCGCTCCTGGCTGGGCGATGGCGGTGGCTTCGTGACGCCCGGGACCGTGGTGACGCCACGGTCGAGGCGGTGATCCTCGTCCCGGTCATCGTCGTGCTCACCCTGCTGGTGGTGCAGTTCGTGCTGGTCTGGCACGGCCGGCACGTCGCCCAGGCGGCCGCGCAGAACGCCGCCCGGTCGGCCGCCGCCTACCAAGCCCAGCCAGCGGCGGGCCAGACCGCCGGAGACGACTACCTCGCCGAGGTCGCACCCAACCTCCTCCCCGGCCGCACCGTCACCGTCACCAGGGACGCCACCGGCGCCACCGCAATCGTCAACGCAGACGTGCTGACGGTCATCCCCTTCGCCGCCTTCCACATCCAAGAACAAGCCACCGCTCCACTGGAAATCTTCGTGGGCACACCATGACTGGGCCGCCCCGCTGGACTCGCGCCTGGGATCCGGACCGCGGGTCGATGACGACGGAGTTCGTGGTCCTCGCGCCCATCGTGATCGCGATCGTGCTGCTCGTGGTCGGGCTCGGCCGGTACGCGCACGGCAAACAACTCGTCGAACAGGCCGCCGCCGCGGCCGCGCGGGCCGCGTCACTGACGACCAGCAGCGCCCAGGCTCAGACCCGGGCCGCGCGCGCCGCGGCCGGGTCTCTGTCCCGATGCCGGGCTGTCCTGCACCGGGATCACCGCCGACGTCGACACCGGCTCCTTCCGGCCCGGCGGGGTCGTCACCGTGACGATCACCTGCACGGCCGACCTCTCCGGCCTCGCGCTCAGCGGCCTCCCCGGAACAGCGACGGTCACGGCCACCGGCCGGGCGCCCCTCGAGGCACACCGCCAGATCGCTACTCCCGGGGATCAGCGATGACCCCCGGCGGTCGGGGTCGTCGGTGGCTGCCGGCCGCGGTCACCCACCGCTGGACCAGGGTCCGGCACGATCCGGACCGCGGGTCGATCACCGCCTACCTGCTGATCATGACCGTCGCGTTGGTGGTGCTGGCCGGGCTCGTCCTGGACGGCGGGGCCGCGCTGACCGCGCACGGCACGGCCGCCGACACCGCCCAACAGGCGGCCCGCGCCGGCGCCGACGCCCTGGACGAACAATCACTCCGCGCGAGCGCCCCGGCCGGACTCACCACGAACCCGGCCGCCGCCCGGGCCGCCGCGGCGGCGGTGCTGGCCGCCGCCGACGTCACCGGCGACATCACCGTCACCGGGTCCACCGTGACCGTCACCGCCCGCGCCACCAAGCCCACCGCGATCCTGGCCATCGTCGGCATCAACCAGGTCGGCGGCACCGCCACCGCCACCGCGATCCCGCTGCACGGCACCACCACCGGAGCGCCCTGACATGACCCATGTACCCACCCCACCCGCGACCGACCGAGGTGAGAGCTGATGCGGACCTTAAGATCCGCCGCCTCGGTCGCCGCGTCGCTCGCCCTGCTCATCGGGGTGCCGTGGCTGCTGTCCGCGACCATCGGCAACCCCCTGGACCGGGTACCGGACCTGCTCGCCGGGGACGTCAACGACCACGTCGTGCTCGCCGCCCTGGCCGCCGCGCTGTACGTGGCGTGGGCGCAGTTCGCCGTCGCGTTCGCCGTGGAACTGGTCTCCGCGGTCCGCCGCACCCCGATGCCCCGGCGCATCCCGGGGATCTTCGCCGGCCAGCAGGGACTCGCCCGGGTGTTGGTCTCCGGGACGCTGCTGCTCCTGCCGGTGACCGCGTCCACCCTCGTCCCCGCCGCGCAGGCCGTCGCCCTGACCCCGGCGCACCACCCCACCGCCACGGCCGTCACCGGACTGCTGCCGGGGCCGCCCGCCGAATCCGCTCACGCCGCGGCGCCCGTCGTCCAGACGCGGGAGGTCACCGTCACCAGCGACGCCGCCCGCACCTGGTGGGACCTGGCCCTCACCCACCTCGGCGACGGCGCCACGTGGCGGGACCTGTGGGATCTCAACCACGGCCGGGTGCAGACCGACGGGACCGTGCTGACCAAAGAGCGGGTCGTGCTCCAACCCGGCTGGACCATCCTCATCCCCGACACCACCGCCACCGAGAACACCGCCGAGCCCCCGGCAGCTGCCACCGATGTCACCCCCGCCGACGACAGCAGTCGCGAGGTGGCGGTCACCGTACAGCCGGGGGACACGCTGTCCGAGATCGCCGCCGACCACGGCGTCAAGGACTGGACCACGGTGTGGCCGGCCAACGCCGGACGAAACGAACCCGACGGCGCCCGGTTCACCGACCCGGACTACATCGAACCCGGCTGGACCGTCACCATCCCCACCCCAACCGGGACGGGTGACAACGCCAGTCGCTCCCCGACCGAGCGGGGTGACATCGCGGGTGACAACGCCGTCGAGGTGTCGGCGGGGGACACCCTCTCGCAGCTCGCGCAGGCCAACCGGGTGCCGCTGGACGTCGTGGTCGCCGCGAACATCGACCGGATCCAGCCCGACGGGTTACGGCTGACGGACCCGGATGACATCCGGCCCGGCTGGCGGATCCTGATCCCCGGCGATGTCACCCCGACTCCCGGTGCCGGCACACCACCGATACCGGAGGCCGCGCCGCTCAATACCCCGCCTGCGCAGCCGACCGCAGTGACACCCGAGCCGGGTGCAGCGATGTCACCCGATGCCCAACCCGCCGTGCCCCCGGCGGTCCCTTCCAGCGGGCCGTCGCCGACCATCGAGCCGTCCACCCCGACGTCTGCCGCCGAACCAGCCGACACCGACGGCGATGGCGCCGCACCAGCGACCGACCGGGACGCCGGCGAGGTCGATCATGGCTCTACGGTGCCGTGGATCGCGGGCGCCGGTCTGCTGGCCGGCGGCGCGCTGCTGGCCCTGATCCGGCACCGCCGCCGGCAATTCCGGTACCGGACACCCGGCCGCAGCATCACCCGGACACCGGCGGAGTTGCGGGAGACCGAGCGTGCCCTGCTCACCGGCGGCGCGAGCGGCATGGGTGACGTCGCCTTCCTGGACCGAGCGCTCCGCGGCCTGACCCGCGCCGCCGCCGACGGCAACGGCCGGCTGCCCAACGTCGTCGCGGCCCGGCTCACCGACGACGCCCTCGAACTCACCCTCACCGTTCCGGATCACGATGCGCCCGAGCCGTGGCGGTCCGACGAGGCAGGCACCACCTGGACCCTGAACCGCCGCGACGCCGCCGTGCGCGACGCGGGTGGCGAAGTGCCTGAGTGCTATGCGCCGTACCCGACGTTGGTGTCGGTCGGGCACACCCCGACCGGGGAGCAGTGGTTGCTGGACCTGGAACAGATCGGGGTCCTGTCGTTGACGGGTGACATCGAACGGTGCATGGACCTGGCGCGGTTCATCGCCGCCGAGTTGGCTCACAACGCCTGGTCGGACATCGTCGATGTCACCCTCGTCGGGTTCGGCCCGGAACTGACCGAGCTCAACCCTGCACGGCTCACCCACACCGACAACCTGCAGACGGCCACCGCGGCGGCGACCCGGGCCCTGGCCGAGGCCCGGCAGGACCTGGATGTCACCCACCGGTCGGTGCTCGACGTCCGAGCCACCCCGGCTACCGGTGACGTCCCGGCACCGCACGTCACCCTCATCGCACCCACCGACGTTCCCGACGACCCGGCCGCTGATAACGCGCTGGCGGCGATCGCCGGGCGGCTGCGCGGACAGCACGAGCGTTCCGCCGTCGCCGTCGTCCTCGCCGGGATCGACACCGGCGGCAACACGGATTTCGACGCCGGCACCGGTGGCGGGTTCGTGCTGCGGGTGGACCGGGACGGGACGCTGCATGTCCCGGCGCTCGGGCTGCGGCTCATCGCCCAGCAGCTCTTGCGGCGGGAGGCGGCCGACCTCGCCGCGCTCCTCGCGCTGGCCGCGGCGACCGACGACCAGCCGATGCCCACCTCCAGAGGTGACCAACCATGGGACGACTACGCCGACGCCGCCGGTA
>JBBQGJ010000176.1:0-13140 GCA_038322925.1 Mycobacteriales bacterium | reverse complement strand
GTGGCTGTTCTGGTGGCCGGGCCTGTTCATCATCACCATCGCGTTGACCGTCAACTTCATCGGAGACGGTCTGCGGGACGCCTTCGACCCTCGGCAGAACCGGGTGCGTGCCTGATGACGGTGCCCCCCACGACCCCGCCGGACGACGTCCCGGGCGGGAGCATCTACGGTCCGGCTGCCGAGCAGGCCACCGAGCTTTTCCAGGTGTACGAGCCGTCCGAGGGGGCGGAGCTGGCGCCGTCACGTCGGAGTTCCGTCGGCTCTGTGGGCAGCGTCGAGGTGCTCAAGGTGGAGAACCTGACGGTCGGGTTCCCGACCGAGGACGGTTTGGTGCGCGCGGTCCGGGGCGTTTCCTACACCCTGCACGAGCGTGAGGTGCTCGGCATCGTCGGGGAATCCGGCTCGGGTAAGTCGGTGTCGTCGATGGCGGTGATGGGGCTGCTGCCCAAGGGCGCCCGGATCACCGGCAACATCTCCTTCCGCGGCAGGAATATCTTGTCGATGTCCAAGCAGGAGCAACGCTCACTCCGCGGCCGGAAGATCGCCATGATCTTCCAGGACCCGATGACAGCGATGAACCCGGTGTACACGGTTGGGTTTCAATTGGCCGAGGCCGTGCTGTCGCATGAGGTGATGCCGAAGAAGGCGGCGATGGCGCGGGCGGAGGAGATGCTGGGGCTGGTCGGCATTCCGCAACCCAAGGAGCGGCTGAACTCCTACCCCCACGAATTCTCCGGTGGCATGCGGCAGCGCGTGATGATTGCCATGGCGGTGATCAACAATCCGGACGTGATCATCGCCGACGAGCCGACCACCGCGTTGGACGTCACCGTGCAGGCGCAGATCCTGGAGAAGCTGATCGAGGTCAAGGACGCGTTCAACGCCGCCATCTTGCTGATCACCCACGATCTGGGCGTGGTGGCCGGTATGGCGCACCGCACCCTGGTGATGTACGCGGGCAGGCCGGTGGAGCTCGGCAACACCGAAGACGTCTTCTATTCGCCCCGCATGCCGTACACGGCTGGCCTTCTCGGCTCGATCCCATCGGCGGGTGACACCGGCAGGCTGCGTCCGATCACCGGTGCTCCGCCGTCGTTGATCAACTTGCCTGACGGATGCCCGTTCTCGCCGCGATGCCCGCTGGTCACCGATGTCTGCCGCACGGTGGAACCTGAGCTGGCCTCTACTGACGCCCCGGACCACCTGGGCGCCTGCCACCATTGGGATCGGCTGGCCGCCGCGCCGGATCCGACCGCTTTCTTCCGGACCGAGAGCGAGGCGCGTCGGTGAGCGCCCCGACAGTGCCGAGCCCCCCGAGCCACGAGCACCTGCTCGACGTCCATGACCTGGTGATGGAATTCCCCGTCAAGGGCGGCGGGATTTTTCGCAAGGTCGTCGGGAAGGTGCAGGCCGTCTCCGGCGTGACGATGCATCTGGACGCCGGCGAGACCCTCGGGGTGGTCGGCGAATCCGGTTGTGGCAAGTCCACCACTGGGCGCGCGATCCTTCAGCTGCACAAACCGACCAGCGGGTCCGTCAAACTGCGTGGCGCGGAACTCACCACGATGTCGAACGAGGACCTGCGTGCCGTTCGGCGGAACCTGCAGATCGTCTTCCAGGATCCCTATGCGTCGCTGAACCCCAAGATGCCGGTGAACGACATCATCGGGGAGGCGCTCAAGATACACGGTCTCTGGGAGCAGGACGGGCTGGACCGGGTGGCCGGTCTGCTGAAACTGGTCGGCCTGTCACCCGAGCACGGCAACCGGTATCCCCACGAGTTCTCCGGCGGGCAGCGGCAGCGGATCGGCATCGCCAGGGCGCTGGCCTTGGAACCCGAGGTGCTGATCCTCGACGAGCCCGTCTCAGCGCTGGACGTGTCGGTACAGGCGGGCGTGGTCAACCTGCTGGAGGACCTGCAGGACACCCTGGGGCTGGCGTACTTCTTCATCGCGCACGACCTGTCCATCGTCCGGCACATCTCCGACCGGATCGCGGTCATGTACCTGGGCAAGATCGTTGAGACCGGCTCGCGAGACGCCGTGTACGGCGACCCGAAACACCCCTACACGGTGGCGCTGCTATCGGCGGCTCCCGAGGCCGATCCGCATTCGGAGCGGTCCCGCGAGCGGATCATGCTGACCGGCGACGTGCCGAGCCCGCTGAACCCCCCGTCAGGGTGCCGGTTCCGGACCCGCTGCTGGAAGGCGCAGGATCTCTGCGCCGCCGAGGAACCACCGCCGATCGACCACGGTGGCGGGCATTTGGTGGCTTGCCACTTCCCGGTCACCGATATCTCCGCCGAGACGGCCAGCGCGGCGATTCACGCGGCCAAGCTGGGCTCGTCGTCACCCGAGTCCCCGGCTGCCGCCGCGTCGAGGGAGACAGCGGCAGCCGCGGCGCGCGATTCGGGCGGCGGACTGTCGGGCGGCGAGGGCTGAGCCGGCGTGCCGAGCGCTTTCGCGCCGACACCACCGCTGTGGATTCGGGCCTGGCGGATGGGTCGGCTCGCCTAAGCTCGTCGCTGTGACCCGCCGCCTGCTCGCCGTGCACGCGCACCCGGATGACGAGTCGCTCACCATGGCCGGCACACTGGCCGGTGCTGTGG
The DNA here is from genome assembly GCA_038322925.1 of Mycobacteriales bacterium. GTDB lineage: Bacteria > Actinomycetota > Actinomycetes > Mycobacteriales > Nakamurellaceae > Nakamurella. The sequence goes on along the minus strand of JBBQGJ010000176.1, from coordinate 10,532 downwards.
CCTCCGGCGCACGCGTCACGCTCGTGACGGCCACGCTGGGTGAACAGGGCGAGGTCATCGGTGACGAGCTCGCCGGGCTGACCGCCGATCGGGCCGACCAGCTCGGCGGGTACCGCTACACCGAGCTGCGCTCCGCCTGCGCGGCGTTGGGTGTCGCCGACCACCGGATGCTCTGCGGGCTCGGCACTTTCCGCGATTCGGGGATGGCCGGGACGCCGTCGGCCGCGCACCCGCGGGCGTTCGCCCGGGCTGCCGGGGGCGGCCCCGACCACGCGCGCGCGGTTGCCGGGCTGGTCGAGGTGATCGAGGAGACCCGGCCGCTGGTGCTGCTGACCTACGACGCCGACGGCGGCTACGGCCACCCCGATCACATTGCCGCACACCAGGTGTCGATGGCGGCCGTGGCGCGGGCAACCTGGCGGGTGCCCAGGGTGCTCGGGGTGGTGCGCCCGGTCGCGGCCTACACGGCGGCCTTGGCGGCCCTGGAGATCCCCGCCTCCTACCGCCGCGTCCCGGCCGCCGACCTGGGAACGCTGATCGAGGACACCGCTGTGGCGGTGGCCGTGCCGGTGACGCGGTGGTCCGGGCAGCGCCAGGCCGCGCTGGCAGCACATGCCACGCAGGTGACACTCTTCGGCGGTGCCGGGGTGGGCGGTACAGAGTCCGGCGGTGCTGACGCGACCGGTTTCGTGTTGTCCAACGGTTTCGGCCAACCGCTCGCCGATCATGAGTACTACCGTGTGCTCGCCGGTGATCCGGTTCCGGCCGACCAGGGCGGTGCGCCGGCGTCCGATGTGTTCGCCGGGTTCGCCGACGCGCGCACCGGGCTGACCGCCGTCCCGGCGGGAACCCCGAGCGGATCTCCGGCGCGTTCGTCATCAGGGCAGTCATGACGGACGCACGGGATCTCCCGCGGACCGTCATGGCACGGGATCCAAAGGACGCCGTGGCCGATCCCGCGGCGCTCGAGAACGCTGATGGGGCACGGCCGCTCGGGCGCGCGGTCGACTGGCTGCTGGTGCTGTGGATCACCGCACTGGCCGGCTGGGCGGCGCTGCTGGGCGTTGTCTACCTGCCGCTGTACCTCGGAACGATCCCACTGCCGATCAGCGCCGCGATCGGGGTGGCGGCGATGTGGTGGGGCCCGCGCGCCTGCTACCGGCTGACCGGCTCGCTGCTGGCGGCTTTCCTCCCGGCCGCCGCCTGGTTCGGTGTGTCGGTGTGGTTCGTGCTCACCAGGAACGCGATCCTCGGCGGTGTGCCGTTCGCCGTCGCGACCGGCCAGTGGCGGGTGATGGTGCTGCTCGGGCTGGGCTCGCTGGCCGCTGCCGCGTCCATCGGGCTGGTCTGGGGCGACCGGCTGAAGACCAGGCTCGCCAGTGAGCGCGCCGTTCCGGGTGACGGGGATTCACCCGGCTGAGGTGAGGGTGGTGAGGACCACCGTGGAGATGCACCGGCCCGGTTCGGCGGATACCGCCGCGCGGGTAATACTTGTCCCTACTTGTCGGTCGCGATACTGGCGTGCCGACCCAAGCGTGGAGAACCAACGTGACATATGTGATCGCCCTGCCGTGTGTGGACGTCCTTGACCGCGCGTGCGTCGAGGAGTGTCCCGTCGACTGCATCTACGAGGGTGCCCGGATGCTGTACATCCACCCCGACGAGTGCGTGGACTGCGGCGCCTGCGAACCGGTCTGTCCCGTGGAAGCGATCTTCTACGAGGACGATGTGCCGGCCGAGTGGGCCGACTACACCAGGGCGAACGTGGACTTTTTCGACGACCTCGGCTCGCCCGGTGGCGCGTCCAAGGTCGGCAAGATCAACAAGGACGATCCCCTGGTCGCCGCGCTGCCCCCGATGGGGGAGGAAAACTGACCCGGGCCGCAGACGACAGGTCGAGCGGGGTGGCCCCTCCGGCCGCCGGTCGGGCGTCGGGCTGGTCCGCAGCGGGATCGAGTGCCGGCGGTCGGTCGTCGAGCCCGGTCAGCCGGCTGCCCGATTTCCCGTGGGACAACCTGCTTCCGGCCCGCGACGTCGCCGCCGCGCATCCCGAGGGCCTGGTTGACCTGTCGATCGGCACACCCGTCGACCGGGTGCCGCTGCCGGTGCGGACGGCCCTTTGCGATGCTTCGGAGGCTCCCGGCTACCCGACGGTGCACGGCACCGCCGCGCTTCGCGCCGCGTACAGCGCCTGGCTGGGACGGGCGCACGGGGTGCCCGACCTCGACCCGGTGAACGTGCTGCCGACCATCGGGTCGAAGGAGCTGGTGTCCTCGCTGCCCACACAGCTGGGCATCGGTAAGGGCGACGTCGTCGTCATTCCCGAGTTGGCGTACCCGACCTACGAGATCGGCGCGCTGATGGCCGGCGCGACGGTGCTGCGGGCCGACTCGCTCACCGCGATCGGTCCGGAGCGGGTTGCGTTGCTGTGGTTGAACTCTCCGTCGAACCCGACCGGGCGGGTGCTCCCACCCGAGCACCTCGCCAAGGTCGTCGGTTGGGCCCGCAGTCGCGGGACGATCATCGCGTCCGACGAGTGTTATATCGACCTCGGCTGGGAATCGACCCCGGTCTCCGTGCTGCACCCGGACGTCAGCGGGGGCGACCACACCGGGCTGCTGGCGGTGCACTCGCTGTCGAAGCGGTCGAACATGGCCGGCTATCGAGCCGGATTCGTCAGCGGCGATCCCGCTTTGGTGGCCGGGTTGATCGCACTCCGCCGCCATCTCGGCGCGATGGTGCCCTCACCCATCCAGGCGGCGGCCGCGTCCGCGCTGGCCGACGACGGGCACGTACTTGCGCAGCGCAGCCGCTACGGTAAGCGCCGGGAGTTCCTGATGGACGCGCTGGACGACGCCCGCGTCCAAGTCAAGTCGGAGGCCGGGCTGTACCTGTGGTGCACCAGGGGCGAGCCGGCGATGACCTCGGTCGAGTGGTTCGCCGACCGCGGCATCCTGGTGGCCCCTGGCACCGTGTACGGACCGGCGGGTGGGCAGCATTTCCGCGTAGCGCTCACGGCCAGCGACGAGCGGATCGAATCCGCCGCGAAACGGCTCAGAGGGTCGGGGCGCCGCCGGTAACCCGGTGGGATCTGCTGGGGCGCGCTGAACCAGGCCGGACAGTGTTAGAACGGTGTCAGAAAGGTGATCAGAAGGGAAAGGCCTTCGCGCCAGCTGCCGCGGCCTTCTTCCAGGCCGCCGGGTAGGCGGCCCTGGCCGCGACCCGCCGCTCGTGACATCCCTGGATCACCCGGCCGGCAGCGATACCGGCGTGGGGATCACCCGATTCGTCCACCAGTTCGCGCAGCCGGTCCTCCAGCACGCAAGCGTCCTGATGGTCGCCCAGCACCTCCTGGAACTCGGCCAGCGCCTCGAGAAACGCTGCTACCGAACCCTTCTCGTGCAGCAGCTCGGCAGCGTACCTGGCGCGTTTGCCGTAGATCCGGAGCTCGTGCAGGTCGTCGTTCGGAGGGTCGTTGCCGTAGCGCCGGTGCAGCTTGCGGTGTGCTTTGTCCAGCGTCAGCCATTCCGCGGCGGCCAATTCGTGCAGGTCGGCCCATGGATCGGCGACCGGGGGCTGCTGGGCGGCCTCCTGCAGTTCGGTGAGCAGCTCGCCGTAGGACGGGTCGTCGAGTTCGGTGATCAGCTGGTCGCGACCGGTCACGCGCTCGCGGTCCAGGCGGGTGATCAGGTGCTCGAGCGCCCCGGTGTCCGGATCGCCGAGCTTGGCGGCCTCGTGGTGCAACTGCTGGATCATCACGTCGTGATCCCGGATGACGCCGAGCGTCCCGGCCAGCTCCTTGACGTCCTCCCGCAGCCGGTCCGTCGCGGTGCGGTCCAGCGCCGGGCGGGCAGCTTTGAGGTACGCGCGCAGCCGACGGGTGGCCACCCGCATCTTGTGCACGTCCTCGATGTCGCCGCCCCGCCGGCTGCCGTCCTCGTGCGCCTTGATGTCGGCGATGGCCTTGCCAAGGACGGGGCCGATGGTGTCGGCGATGTCGGTCGGGATCAGCCCTGGGCGCCGGGGGGCGGGGCGTGGGGGCGCCAGCGCGGGGTGATCGGCCGTGTCCTCGTCGGTGGTCGACTCCCGGTCGTCGGATTGATCATCGGTGGCCGGCGTGGCCGGTGTGGCCGGCGTGGCCGCCGGGGCGGCAGGCTCTGACCGGGTCCTTCGCTTCGGTGGGCGGGCCTGGTGCCCGTTGGACTCGACGTGTGCCGCCCGCAGGCTGGCCTCGCTGTACAGGTCCTGATGAACGACGGGCGCCGGCCGCGGACTGGCGCGGCGTCGGGTTCGCGGGGGCACCAGACGAGTATTCCGCACCAGCCCGCCGGAATGGACCGACCCGCCGAAGGCGCCCAGGTCAGGGCTATGTGTAGGCTTGGTGTATGACGCGCACCAACATCGACATCGACGACGAGCTCGTCACCGCGGTGATGGAACAGAACGGCCTGAAGACCAAGCGGGAGGCCGTGGACTTCGCCCTGCGCAAGGCCGTTCGGCGAGTGGCAACAGTTGACGAGCTGCGAGCGCTGCGGGGCGTTGGTTTCGACCTGAACCTCGACGAGATCAGGAACGAGGATTACTCGTGGGTCGACCAGCTCGACAACATCAAGGACTGAGTCTGGTCGACACATCCGTGTGGGTTCACTATCTCAGGGACATACCCGACCCGGCGACCGATGCCCTGGATGCGATGCTCGGCCACGAACCCGCCACTGTGGCGACATGCGCGCCGGTTCTGATGGAGCTGCGGTTGACCGGCGACGATCTGGCTCGCCGCAAGATCGAACGGACGCTGTCGGGTCTGCCTGCGATCAATCTCGAGCCGGATGCCGACTTCGAACTCGCCGCCGACATCTACCGTGCGGTGCGTCGTGGGGGAAACACAGTTCGGTCCATCGTCGACTGTTTGATCGCGGCGGTCGCGCACCGCAGCGGCGCCGAGCTGGTGCACCGCGATGTCGACATGGAGCGCATCGCGGCCGTGCTGCCGGGGTTGCGGTCGCGCTCGCTACGCCAGGAAGGCCTCGGGGGCTGACCGGCCGGGTGCCCGCAACGGCCCCCCTGTTCTGCGCGGATCAAGTTCCCCGGCGCGGACAAAGTCGAGGGTTGTGGGACGCGTGTGACAGGAGTCAACCATTTGAGCCGCGCCGGCGAAGTTGATCCGCGCCAAGAAGGAGGGCGCGGGCTACTGGGCGTGCAGGGCCTCGTTGAGGCCACCCCAGGACCCGGAACGCGGGACGGCCTCGACGCCGCCGGTGAGGGAGTTGCGTCGGTAGAGCAGCCCGGCGGCGCCGGAGAGGTCCCGCGCCTTGATCACCTGCTCGCTGCCGTCGGCCTTGAGCGTCAGCTTGGTGCCTGCGGTCAGATACAGCCCGGCCTCGACCACGCAGTCGTCACCGAGCGAGATGCCGACCCCGGAGTTCGCGCCGAGCAGGCATCCGCGGCCGATGGTGACCTGCTCCTTGCCACCGCCGGAGAGCGTGCCCATGATCGACGCGCCGCCGCCGATGTCGCTGCCGTCCCCGACGATGACGCCCTGCGAAATCCGGCCCTCCACCATGGAGGTGCCCATCGTGCCGGCGTTGTAGTTGCAGAAACCCTCGTGCATGACGGTCGTTCCCTCGGCAAGGTGCGCGCCGAGCCGGACGCGGTCGGCGTGCGCGATCCGCACCCCGGACGGGAGCACGTAATCGGTCATCCTGGGGAACTTGTCCACCCCGAAGACCGACAGCCGGATGCCGGCGACAACCGCGGCCAACCGGACCCGTTCCACCTCCTCCGGCGGTACGGGTCCGAGCGAGGTCCAGGCGTTGTTCGGCAGCAGTCCGAAGACGCCGTCCAGGTTGATCGACCGTGGAGCGACCAGCCGAGCGGACAGCAGGTGCAGCCGGAGGTAGGTGTCCGCGGTGTCCACCGGGGCGTCCGCGAGCGAGGCGATCCGGGTCTGGGTGACCCGCAGCCGGACCCCGCGAATGTCGTCGGTGCGCTCGGCCAGCCTGAGGTCGGGTTGCTCGGCCATGCGGCCGGACATCAGCAGGGCGGGCTCCGGGTACCAGACGTCCAGCACCGCTCCGGACGGTGTGACCGTGGCCAGACCGGTGCCGTACGCGCCGTCGGTCACCAGGCCGGGGAAGTGCTCGGTCATGGCGCCGAGCCTAACGGCAGCTCGCCGAGCCACCCGATCTGGCCGGGCGGCTCGTCGAGCCACCCGATCTGGCGGGCGGCCGGATGGGTGTCGATGCATCGAAATCGGTATCAGCCACGGCGGCCGGACCCTCAGGCCCAGGTCCCCACCTTCAGGAGAGGCGGCATCACCGTGCCCGAACCACCTCCACCCACCGTCATCCGGACGCTCGAATTCCGGCCCAGCGTCAACGGATTCGCCTTCCCGAACGCGCTCTCCGGCCCGGACGTCACCGTCACCGTCCCGTTGGCCGGCCGGCTCAGCGTCGGCGACGCCTCGAACGGGGTGTGCGGGGGCATGGTCTTCGCCGCCTGCGACTACTTCGAGGCGGCGCAGGCCATTCCGGCCGGATCGGTCCCGCCGGCATCGGGCAGCCCGCTGTACACGGTGATCACCTCCCGGCTGATCGACAGCTTCAACATCCCCGCCGGTATCGCGCAGTACCTGGTGTGGATGGCGGCACCCAATCGGTCCACCGGCCTGCTGTGGTGGCGGCGGCGGGGCATCGGAGAGATGACGGTCGCGGACCACCTCCCGACCATCCGCGCGGCGCTGGACGCCGGTCATCCCTGCCCGCTGGGGTTGGTCACGGTGTCCGGGATCGACCCGCGCAATCTCGGGGCCAATCACGTGGTGCTCGCCTACGGGTACCGGCTTGACGACTCCGGCGAGCTGACCCTGCGGGTCTACGACCCCAACTCACCGGGTCGCGACGACATCGAGCTGTCGATGAACATCTCCACCCCCGCCGCCGGTGTGTCGATCCGGCACAACCTCGGCATCGCGCGCCCGGTCCGTGGGTTCTTCGCCGTCACCTACAGCGCCAGGGTGCCCGCAACGGTTTGACGGCCGCCCCAGATCGGCCGTGACGCGTGTGGACAACTGGGGATCGGAGGCCGCTGCCGCAGCGTCCACCGCGGGTTGTCCACACGAGTGGCACCCTTTGTTGCCCGGTCGGCGCGGCCGATGCAGGGTCGCGGGATGAGCACCGCATCCGAACCGTCCGGTCCCCGGTTGATCCGACGGGACGCCGCGCTGGCCGACGGCGTCTCCGAGAGCGAGTTGCGCCGCGCGCGGCAGCGCGGAGCGCTGACCCCGGTGGTCAGGGGCGTGTACCTGCCGGTGGCCGATGCCACCGGGTTGGACTGCGCCGGGCGCCACCTGGCAGAGGTCGAGGCGACCGTGCCGCGGTTGACCGGCGAGCCGGTGGTCAGCCACGTGTCGGCCGCCGTCGTGCACGGCTTGCCGTTCTGGCACAGCGAGATGCCGGCGGTGCACATCACCAGAGATCGGTCGGCAAAGGCGCGGCGCGGCCCGAGGCTGCAGGCCCACCGGGCGGTGATCTACCAGGACGAGGTGGTTCTGGTCGGCGGCCTGCGGGTGACGTCCATCGCGCGCACGGTGGTCGACTGCGCGCGACTGCTGCCGTTCGAAAACGGGGTGGTGCTGGCGGACGCCGCGCTGGGACTTGGTCTCGTCGGCCGGGCCGAACTCGAGCGGCAGCTGCGTCGGCATGCGCGGGTCCCTGGGGCGAGGTCCGCCGACGCCGTGGTCGCCTTCGCCGACGGACGGAGCTCCGGCGTAGGGACCTCGCGCAGCCGCGTCCTGTTCCGGGCGGCCGGCCTGCCCGCCCCGGAGCTCCGATTCGCCGTGCCGGCCCTGGCGGACGTCGCGGGCGCAGGCCATGCCCGAGCCGAATCCGATTTCGCCTATCCCGGGTACCGCGTGCTCGGCGAGTTCGACGGGTGGGAGGAATTCGGCCGGTTGCTCGGGCCGGCGCCGCCCGGTCGGCGTCGTGAGCGGGTGATCGCGGCCGAACGTGCCCGGCACGAGCTGCTGATCGCGTCCGGCTGGCGCGTCGTCCGTTGGACCTGGGCGGACCTTGCCAGGCCCGCAGAGCTGATCGCGCGGATGCGACAGGCGCTGGCCAGGTCGGGCGGCGGCTCCCGAGACGACCAGGAAACCCCGACGTGATCGCCCAGCCGACAACCCAGATCTGTTCAGCCGACGGTGATCTCGACCTCGCCGGCCGGCAGGCTCGGGCCGGCGTCCCAGGCGTGATCGGTCCAGTGCCGGTCCTGCACGACAACGGCAGTGACGGCCATTCCGGTCCCGTGCGCGACGGTCCACGCGGCCAGCGCCCGAGCCGCCGCGTCGTCGTCCAGGCCAGTCAGCGAGGCCCGCACGGTGGCCGCCCCGCCGCCGTCGGAGACGTCGACCACGGTGACGCCGCCGAGCTCGGCCTGAGCCGCGGACAGCACGCCGGCCAGCGCTGCCGAGGCCTGTTCCGCACCGGTGACCGCCATCCGCTCCGGCGCCTTCGCCGTGGGTGCCTCAGCGCCTTCGCGGCAACCGAGCTCCACCGTCACCGACCCGCCCAAGGCTCGGGCCAGGGTCGTGGCCTGCGGCTCCCACTTCGCGTAGGCGTCCGGGTAACCCGAGTACTGAACGGCCTGGGCGGCCTGGGTCAGGGACATGTCCTGCCAGCCGGGCACCTCCAGCAGCGCGTCGTAGAACTCCCCGGAGGCGTAGACCGGGTCGAGAATCTGCTCGACCGTGCCCCAGCCCTGCGACGGGCGCTGCTGGAACAGTCCCACCGAATCCCGGTCGCCGTCCGGTCGGTTCCGCAGGCTCGACTCCTGCCAGGCCGCGGCCAGCGCGATGACCCTGGCCCGTTCGGGCACGGCCCTGGACAACCCGACCGCGTTGATCGTCGCCGCGTGCTGCAGCTGGATCGCCGTCAGGTCGACGTCGGGTGCGGCGGCGGGGTTCGCGGGGTCGCCGGGCACCGTGCAGTCGGGCCCGGCGGTCCCGCCCGGCCGCAGCAGCAACCAGCCGCCCAGCCCGGCCGCCGCCAGCAACAGCACCAACCCGCTCACGGCCAGGCTGATCGTCACGGGCCTTCGCACGTCAACGACGGTACTGTGCCGAGGGTGTCAATCCCTGCGCCTACCAGCGCGACCCTGCTGGACCTGCACACCGACCCCGCCGAGCTGACCGCCGCGCTGGTGGACATCGCCTCGGTGTCCGGCACGGAAGGTCCCATCGCGGACGCCATCGAGACCGCGCTGCGGGCCGAGAACCGCTTCCAGCTCCTGCGGCGGGGCAACGTGGTGCTGGCCCGCACCGCTCTCGGCCGACCCACCCGGGTGCTGCTGGCCGGTCACATCGACACTGTGCCGATCGCCGACAACGTGCCGTCCCGGCGTGCCGGCGACATCCTGCACGGCTGCGGGACCACCGACATGAAGTCCGGCGACGCGATGCTGCTGCACCTGGCGGCGACCGTGGCCGAGCCCACCCGCGATCTCACCTTGATCTTCTACGACTGCGAGGAGATCGAATACGAGCGGAACGGCCTCACGGCGGTGCAGGCCGAACTGCCGGAGTGGCTCACCGCCGACCTGGCGATTCTGGCCGAACCCACCAACGGCCAGGTCGAGGCGGGCTGCCAGGGCACCGCGGCGATCGCCGTCACCGTGCACGGCCGGCGTGCTCATTCGGCGCGATCATGGTTGGGGGACAACGCCATCCATCGGTCGGCGGCGGTACTGGAACGGCTCGCCGGGTTCGATGCGCGGACGGTGGACATCGACGGCTGCGTGTACCGGGAGGGCCTGAACGCCGTCGGGATCTCCGGTGGCGTCGCCGGCAACGTGATTCCCGACGAGTGCACGGTGAAGATCAATTTCCGGTTCGCGCCCGATCGCAGCGCCGAGCAGGCCGTGGCCGTGCTGCAGGAGCTGTTCGCCGATTTCGATGTCAAGGTGCTGGACGCCGTCGGCGGCGCCCTGCCAGGTCTGCGTGCCCCGGCGGCGGCCGAGTTCGTCGAGGCCGCCGGCGGCCAGGCGGTGGCCAAGTTCGGCTGGACCGATGTGGCGCGCTTCGCCGCGCTGGGCATCCCGGCCGTCAACTTCGGCCCCGGCGACCCGTCGCTGGCGCACACCCGCGAGGAGCACGTCTCCATGGCGCAGATCCGGGAGATGACGCAGGTGCTGCGCGCGTTCCTGAGCTGACCTTCAGCGCAATCAGGGGATGCCGCGGGTGAACTCCAGGTGGCGTCCGGGCGGCCATTGCGGTGCCGCGGCCGGGACGCCGCCGCCCCGGTGCGCAGCGTCACTACTGTGGCCCAGGTGACCGAATTCGAGGATCCGCCGGCCCCGCTGGCCGACGGTCAGGTGCGGGAGAGTTTCCGCGGGCCGGTGCGGCTGCGCGGCGATCAGCGTGAGGAGAACAGCAGCACCACCGACCAGCGGTTGCTGGACTCGCGGGGGCCGAGCGACTGGGTGCACACCGACCCATGGCGGGTGCTGCGCATCCAGGCCGAGTTCGTCGAGGGCTTCGG
>JBBQGJ010000175.1:0-13205 GCA_038322925.1 Mycobacteriales bacterium | reverse complement strand
TGATGAGCACCGAGGTCGAGGTGCGCAACTGCACGGCGGCGATCTTCGACGTCGACGCCGAGGAGGTCATGGTGCAGTGGCACGGCAGCTCCGACGAGCTGGCCGACTTGCTGGACCGGCTGGCCAAGTAGCCGGTGCGCTCGTGGCCGGGTCCGATTCTCCGCCGCAGGGGATCGGACCCGGCCGCTACAACGGGTCGTCGTCCGGGCTGGCGCGATGTCGCTCTTGGATCGCGTTCAGGTGCGCCTCCAACGCAGGGTAATTCAGCATCCGACCTCTCCCGGACACCATCCGTTCGATGTCGACCAATTCCCATACCGCGCCCATCGCAAGACGCGTCACCGGTGCGGGAAACCATTCCTTCCCGGTCAGCTGCGTCACCCGCTGCCGGCTCACTCCCAGCAGGACACCCAGCTCCGCGGCACCCAACATCTGTTTACCATCGCGAATCCTCATGCGACTAGGCTATCAGCCTAGTAGGGGAGTGCCTAGCACCTGTCATCATTTGTGCGCTTTCGGGCCGGTGGCCGTGCGGGCTGGATCTACGTGGCGGAGTGCGCTCCGCGGTCTTTAGGCTGCTGGCGTGGTGACCGCCGGACACGCCGTGCCGTTGTCCCGCAGGGATGGCCCGGGACCGGCGACGCTGCGCCGGTTGTATGTGGTCGAGCAATGCTCGATGGCTGATCTCCAGGCTCGGTACCGGGTCGGGTCGCCGACGGTGCGGCGGTGGCTGCTGAAGGCGGGGATTACGATTCGCCCTCCCGGTTCCGGCGGATTCCGGCGTCAACTCGTTGCGCCACCCCGGCAGGAACTGGCCGAACTCGGTCATGTTTTTTCGGCACCGGAGATCGCTAAGAGGTTGGGAGTCAACGCTGCCACCGTGCGGCGTTGGTTCGCCGACGCTGAGCTCACGCCGCCGTCCGGGTCGTTGAAGAACCGACCCCGTTGGGCGCTGACCCCGGTGCCGCGGCCCACCGCTGACCGGCTGCGGCAGCTGTACGTGCACGACGGTTTGTCGATGACCGCGGTCGCTGAGCGGCTGAACTCGACGACGCATCTGGTGCGGACGTGGCTGTTGGAGGACAACGTCCCGATCCGGCCGGGTGGTGGCCGACTCGGTGCCCACCGCCCGGGCAGGGTGCGCAAACCGCCACCGCCGGCCACCGAACTCCGGCGCCTCCGCGAGCGGGAGCGGCTCTCCCGCGGTGAGCTGGCCACTCGGTACTTGGTGCACCCACAAACGGTGTCACGGTGGCTCACCGCCGCGGGTCTGCCGGGGCATCTTCCACCGGCGGGCCCGACCGTTTCCGATGCGCAGGTGGCGGCGATGTACCGGGCGGAGCCGATCACGGCGGCGGAGATCGCCCGCCGGCTGGGCATCTCCACCGGCCGGGTGCTGGCGGGTCTGCACCGCGAGGGAGTCGAGATGGACCCGGGTCGGCGGGCCGCTGCGGTCCGGGCGGCTGGTGCCCGCCGCCGCGGCACGGTGCCGTCGCTGCCGGCCGGCCAGGCCGACCAGGCGGTGCGGTGCTACCGGGACGAGGGCTGGTCCTACCGGATGATCGGCGAACAGTTGGGGGTGTCGGCCGCGAAGGTGCGGGCCGAGCTGCGGCGCCGCGGTATCCCGGTGCACCGCCGACCGCCCATCGGTCCCGGGAGCCGCGCCTCGCGCACCGAGGTCCGGTCGAGACGTTCCGCAAGCTCTACGTCGACTCTGAGTGGAGCGCCCAGGATGTGGCCGCCCAGCTGGATGCCGGAATCCATGTGGTGCTGCGAACCGGGCATGCCCACGGAGTGCCGATCCGGCAGGGCGGCGGCGGTAGCCCGGCCGTCACCGCGGCCGTCGCGGTGATCGACGGCCTGTACCGGGACGAACAGGTCAGTGAGGTGCTGGATTGGCATGCTGTGCCGAGGCGGCCCGCTGGTGGTGACATCGCCGTGCGGTTCCCGGACCCTGTACCGCTGTCTGCGCACCTGCTGGACGAGCTGTACCACGGCGCCGGCTGCTCCAGCGGCCAGATCGAGCTGCTCACCGGGCAACCTCAGGTCGTGGTCCGGGCCAGCATGCGTCGTCTCGGGATCGCGCTGCGTCTGGAACATATGTCGCCGGCGTTACTGCGAATGCGGGCCGCGGCCCGGCAAGACTTCCTGGCCCAGGTCGCGGCCGAGTACCGGGCCTGCGGTTCCACCTCCGAGGTGGCCAAACTGCACGGCTGCGCCACCAACACCGTGCTCCGCTGGCTCGCGCAAGCCGGGGTGACGGTGCCCGGTCGCGGCCACTGGACCCGCACGAAGGCAGGGCGCCCGGAGCACGAGGCTCAGTAATCCAGGTGGGCAGTGTGTGACCCGTGTTCCGGCGGCCAGCCTGCTAACAGCGCTTCGCTGATTGCTGCGCCGTTCCGGGCGGCGTCTCGGACGGCGCGGGGCCCGGCCGCGGGCGCCGCGGGTGTCGGTGAGGGCGCCGCGCACAAGGTCGCGGCGGTAGGCGTAGTCGCGGCCGTTGGCGCGGTGGTTGGATTCCCGCCAGCAGCGGGGGTTCTGGCAGATCGGGTTGTCGCATTGGTGGGCCAGGACCGGCACCTGCAGGAGGGCGTCGACCCCGTGCAGGGAGGCGTAGCCGAAGCGGTGCCGATGACCACGTAGGTGCGGCGGGCGGTCGTGCCGTCGGGGCGGGTGAGGCGTTGGTCGGCGATCTGGAACCGGCCGTGACCCTGGCCGGAGATCGCCCCGGTCCACAACCAGCACTCATCGGCGCGGCCGGTTTTGATGTGCGAGCGGTACCGGTCGACGACGTCGGAGTCGGCCACCGCGAGCCGTAACCGGGTCACGGTGTCCGCGCTCATCCGGGTCATCAACGGCCACCGGGTGAGGCGGATTGGTCGGCGGCGACGGCATCCGTACGCGGGTCGGTATCCGCCGGCAGGGCAGCGACAGCACCCCGCCGGGACCGCGCCGCGCGAGTTGTCGACTTACCCCGCACAGACTTGCCCCGCGCAGTTCTCCGGGACCGGGATTCACCGGTGCGAGAGCCGACGGCGCGCAGCTCGGTCTCCGGGATGCCGGTGAACTCGGCCAGCTCGGCCAGCGTCATCACCGCGGCCGCCGCGTCGATCCGGGCGGTAAGAGACGCGTCGATCTCGGCCAGTTCGGCGACCACGGTTGTACGTCGTTCGACATCCGCGGCGATCTCTGCGGCCGCGTCCGCGCGGGCCTGGATGCGCGCACGATCCGCCGCCTCCACCCGCGCCCTTATCTCATCCGCTGTCACCATTCGGCGTCCCCTCGCAGTTCCGGTGTGTTCGTCCGGAGCCTACCCACCCACCCCCGGCTAACACCGCTCCCGGGCGCGCCGGTCGCGGGCGCTCCCGTGCGCGCCGGTCGCTCAACAGCTGTGATGGTGGCCACTGCGTGGCCCGCTCTGGTGGGTGCGCTCCTGCGGAGCGCGGAAGGCTCGCTCGGCACGTATGCTACCGCGCTGCGCGCGGTAGACGGACACCCCCGCCGCCCGGTAGGGTGACGGGCTGTGAAGGGCGGGATGAAGTTCTACCGCGGCAGCGGGCGGGGCGCCCGCGCCTACGTGGACGCCGATCATCACCGCGCCGATGACTACTACCTCGCCGACGGCGCCGGGATCGCCGACATGATCCGCGTCGACGGCCGCACCGGCAGCGTGCTGGACCGGATGCAGCTGGACGGCGACGGCTACGAGTCGTGGGTCGAGGGTGTCGACGTGGCGACCGGGCTGGACAAGGGACACGTCCGCACCGATGCGCACGCGTTGCGGTTCGCCGAGGTGATCGTGAACGGCCCGAAGTCCTGGTCCCTCGCCGCCGGGCTGCACCCCGGCATCTCCGCGGCGTTGGACGCCGCGCAGGACCGCGCCGTGCAGCAGATCGGGCAGTACATCGCGACGCACGTGTGCACCCGCGTCGGCCCGCGCGGAAAGCAGCGGCAGGTGAGGGTGCAGCAGGTGGAGATGGCCGCGATCCGGCACTACACCTCGCGGGGTGGTGACCCGCACCGGCACCTGCACCTGCAGATCAACGCGCGGGTGCCGGCGGCCGGGAAGTGGCGGGGCATCGACTCGGCGCAGCTGCTGCGGATGCAACGCGCGATCAACGGCATCGGCCACCGCACCGTGCTGGCGGACCCCGAGTTCCGGGCCGCGCTCGCCGCCCACGGGTACACCGTCACCACCGACGGGGAAATCAGCCAGTTGGCCGCGGCGGTGCCGGCGATGTCCAAACGGTCCGCGCAGGTCGCCGCGAACATTCAACGGTACGAACGGCAGTGGCGCACCGAGCACCCCGGTGCGGAACCCGGCCCCGGCCTGTTGCGGGCGTGGGACGAACGGGCCTGGGCCGACAAACGGGAAGCGAAGAAGAACCACCCCACCCGCGGCCCGGAGTGTGAGACCGCGTGGATCCGTGAACTCCGTGGGTTGGGTGTCGACATCGACGCGCAGCTGGCCGCGGCCCCGACCGGTACCGGTGGCATGCCGGTCGGCGCGGTCGACCGGGACGAGGCCGCCGACCGGGTCCTGAAGGTCCTCGGTGCCGGCGGCCGCGGCCGGTCCACCTGGAACGTCTACGACATCCGCGGCGTCACCGAAGAAGTCCTCGCCGCCCGGAACGTCATCGCCCCACCCCAGGTATTCCAAGAACTCGCCGAGGACGTCGCCGCCCGGGCCGAGGCGCAGTGCCTGTCCGTGGTGGACCGGCCCGTCCCGGAGCACATCCGGCACCTCACCTCCCAGGCAGTGATCGACCTGGAACGCGACCTGCACGGCCGGCTCGCCGTCCGCGGCGCCGTCGACCACCAACCTGCGTCGGTCGAGGCGGTCGCGGCCGCACTCGTCCGCGCCGAACAGGCTGCTGACGGCGAACGGCAGTTGGGGGAGGGGCAGGTCGCCGCGGTCCGGGCGATCGCCGGCACCGGGCCACTGGTCCTCATCGAGGGCGCCGCCGGCGCCGGGAAAACCACCGTCCTCGCCGTCGCGAACGACATCATCACCACCCAAGGACATTCGATGATGGTCGTCGCGCCGTCGAAGAAGGCGTCCATGGTCGCCGCCGACCAGATCGGCGCCGACGCCTCCACCGCCGCCCGCCTCGCCTACCAGCACGGCTACCGGTGGGACCAGGAAGGGGTGTGGACCCGGCTCCGCCCCGGCCAGGTTGACCCCGTCAGCGGCACCGTGTACACCACACCCCACACCTCCGCGCGGCTCACATCCGGGGACACCTTGGTGATCGACGAGGCCGGGATGCTGGACCAGGAAACCGCCCGCGCCCTGCTGCGCATCGCCGACACCGCGGACGCCCGCGTGGTGTACGTCGGGGACCGCCGCCAACTGCCGGCGGTCGGCCGCGGCGGCGTGCTGGACATGGCCGCCCAATGGGCGACCACCCGGGTCGAGGTGGCCGCGGTGCACCGGTTCCGCACCCCCGACGGCGACCTGGACACCGAGTACGCGGACCTGACCCTGCGGATCCGCTCCGGGATCGACCCCGAAGCGATGTTCGACGACCTGAACGCCGGCGGCCACGTCCAAGTGTGGGACTCCGAGGCCGACGCCCTCGCACATCTCGCCCTGCAGGCCGCGGAACGCCACCTGGACGGTGTCTCGCAGGCGGTGGCGGTCGACACCAACGACACTGCGGCCGCGGTCAACGAGGTCGTCCGCGACCAGCTCGTCACCGCCGGCGCCGTCGACGACACCACCGTCACCCGCGGCTCCGACGGGCTGCGCATCGGCAAGGGTGAGCAGGTGATGACCCGGCACAACAACCCCGACCTCGGGGTCGCGAACCGGATGACGTGGACCGTCACCGGCATCGTCGACACCGGGGGCGTGCAGCTGCACAGTCTGGATCGTCGGCAGGACGCCGCGGTGGACGCCGACTACGTCCGGCAGTTCCTGCATTTGGCGTACGCGTCCACCGTGCACGGCGTCCAAGGCGACACCGCCGACCACGCCGACAGCCTGCTGTCCGATAGCACCGACGCCGCCGCCGCGTACGTCGGATTGACCCGCGGCCGCTACACCAACACCGTGCACATCGTCGCCGGATCGGTCGACGATGCCAGGGAGAAGTGGGTGCAGGCCGCTGGGCGGAACCGCGCCGACCTCGGCCTGGACCAGGCCCGCGGCGCCGCCGCCAGCGAGGCCCGGAACTACGCCGCGATCACCGAACCCCAGCCGCGCCAGGAACCCGCCATCGGGAAACGGTCCAGCTTCGCCGACCGGATGCGGCAGGTCACGGCCCGGCTCGCCGACGACCAGCCAGATGTCGACGCTGCCGTCAACGCCGAACGGGCGGCGCATCAGGAGTGGGACGACGGCATCGACGAACACCAGGACCACGACACCCCAACCCAGTCCGGGCCGCACGTGTAGGAAGGTCCAGCCCGAGGAGGCAGAGGAGACCGGCATGACCGCGCCGATCACGGCACCGATCAACACCCAGGACCTGGACGGGTGGAGTCACCGCTCGATCTGGGGGTGGGACGCCCCGGACCGCAGCTACTACGCGCAGCTCTGGCACGACCACGACCGCCAGGATCCACCCATCTGGATCGACGGAACCCGCCGCCGCATCCCCACGGTGGAGGCGCTCAGCGTGCAGATCGCCGCCCGGATCGGTATCCCGGCGATCATGGTCCGGGACGGCATGACCGAAGCGATCGCAGTGCACCACCAGCGGACGGCGCAGGTCCCGGGCGGCTGGTTCCTGGCCCCCGGCCCGGTCATCGTCCGGGTGCTGTCCAGGGCCGAGGCCGAACACGACCCCGACGAACTGGCCCTCTACCAGCGGGGTTTGGTGCTGGGATTCCACTACAGCGACCGCACCGGAAATGGTTACGACACCGGGCACGTCGCCCTTACCGACGTCGCCGCGTGGTCCCCGCTCACCGCGGAGCAGGCCTTCGAATGGCTCCCGTTCTGGGGCATCGAGTGGGCCACTGTGCAGCAGATGGACCGGTTCATTGCCAGCTGACCGAGCCGAACGTGTCAACCGGCTCCCGGTTGGTCAACTCGCGACGGTTCAGGGGCGGGCGAGCCCGGGGGTCACTGCGCCTCCATCTCGTCAACTTCGTCGTCGATCTGTATCCGCTTGACCCTGCGTGGCGAGAACTTGAGCACCACGTTGTCGCCGGGTGCGGTCGGAGCGTCCCAGGGCTGCCGGGTGCCGCCGGTGTCCCGCGGTCCCTCGGCCAGGACCCGGCGTGCCCGCACCGCGGTGGTGTGCCGGGAGATCCTGCCTGCCAGGTGCCGTGCTCGGTCCGAGAGATCGGCGCCGCCGTCCAGCGGGGCGGCGGTCCTGGCGATCCGGACCAGCTCTCGCGCGGCAGCCTCCTGCTCGGCCTCCGTACCGGCGCCCCATGACCGGGCGAGGTCGGCGTAGCGGGCGGTCATAGCGGCCAGCTTCCTCTTGTCACCGAACAAGGGCGTTCTCCTCGGAATCACGCACCGCACACGATGCAGGCCGGGACCGCGTCGGAAGGCGGCATCAACGACAGGGCTTGTCCGTTTAACGCGGAATTGGACGATTCTATCCGCGCTGTCGTACTGCAATTGGCGGGTGCTGCGCCAGCGGCCCTGGCCGGTGACACCGGCAGGGGCCCGTGACCGTCACCGGTGGCCGTCGACACCAACGACACCGCCGCCGCGGTCAACGAGGTCGCCCGCGACCAACTGGTCACCGCCGGCGCGGCGACGACACCACCATCACCCACGGCTCCGACGGGCTGCGCATCGGCGTCGGCGACCACGTCATGACCCGGCGCAACCCCGACCTGGGTGTCGCGAACCGGATGACCTGACCGTCCCAGGGATCGCCGCCACCGGCGGCCGCGTGCTCAGCTGTCGGGGTTGGCCACGAACGTCGTGCCCGACCCGTCGGGGTAGCCGATCCACCCCACGTATTGCTGGTCTGGTTCCAGACCAGAGGCCGACGCGGTGACGGTGAGTTTCTGTCCGGTGGTCACGTTCGTGTTCGAGGGCGACACGGTGAACGCGCCGGCGGTGGCGCCCGGCCCGACCAGGAAATTGCGGAACGCGAAGACCGTCGACGCGGTGCCCGGTGCGTCGGCGAACGCCGATACCTGTGCGATGTAGGTGCCCGCCGCGGGGTTCTTCACATCGACCGTCTCGGTCGCGGTGGGACCGCCCGATTGCCCGACGATGACCGCACCGCTGGGGGTGATCAGGGCAACCAGCAGATCGATGTCGGCGCCCAGGGTGTCATCGGGTACGTGGGTGGTGAACCGTGCGAGTTTGGTGCCTGCGGCGACGGTGACCGGGTACTGCTGGAAGGCGGCCGGTCCACCCGGTGCGGTTGACACCTCGCCTGATTGGTCGTTCCCGGTGGCCAGGCCCGTGGCGGTGATCGGGAACGGACCGGTGTAGCCGGACGTCACCTGCCAGCTCGTTTCGACGTCGGTCCCGGTGACGTCGACCTCGGTCGCCGAGCTGGAGAGCTGGACCGGCCGGACGGCGATCGGGCTGCGCACCGTCGTGTCGGCGCCGTGCCAGGTCAGGAAGCCCTTGGCGTAGTCGCCGAACGGGGCGGTGCTGCGGGTGAGGACGACCCGGAACTGCTTGGTCTGGCCCGGGGCGGTGAAGCTGAGGATGGACGGTGACACGGTCGCCCGGAAACCCGGCACCGCAATGGTCGCCCGATACAGGCCTGGTTTCACCGCGGTGACGTTGCGGGTGACGCTCTGGGACGAGACCAGGTCGCCGACCGCGATGGAGGCCTGGTTGTAGTCGCTGGGGTCGATTGCCGGGACACCGGTGCCGGTGTCGATGCCCAGGCCCTCCAGGTACCCCAGCCAGTCGTTGTCGGACGCGTCGTAGACGAGGGCGGGGTCGAGCATCCGGGTCGGGTCGACGTGACCCGCGCCTTCCGCGAAGGGGTCGCGGTTCGCGGACCCGTCGGCGTTCTTCAGGTCGTAGGCGGTGGTCATCATGGCCGACTTGATGGCCATCGGTGACCAGGTCGGGTTCTTCGCCGTGATCAGGGCGGCCAGCCCGGCGATGTGCGGCGCGGACATCGAGGTGCCGGACTCGAAGTCGAAGGTCCTGCCATGTCCGCCCGCCTGCGGCGAGAACGCCGCGAGGATGTCCACGCCTGGCGCGGTGATGTCGGGTTTGATGATGTCCCCGCGTGAGGTGACGGACGGACCACGGGAGGAGAAGCCGGCGATCTGCGGATACGGTGTGGCGCTGCCGGTGATGTTGTCCGGCGCCAGGGTGGCCGTGGCGCCCGCGGTCAGGGCATAGGTCTTGATCAACGGTCCGCCCGGGGTGTTCACATGAACGCTCGGCACGCTGTGCGGATCGGCGTTCACCGCGTTGTCGGTGAGATTGGCCAGCACCATGCCGACCCCGCCGGCGCGGAGGACCTCCGCGGACTTGGCCACCCGGGCGACCACCCCGCGGTCGCATTCGACGATCTTCCCGGACACCTTGGCAGGATCCAGGGCTCCTGGTGTGCACTGCGCCGCCTGCGCGGCCGTTGCCGGTGCGAGCGCGGCGGCCTGCGCGGCCACCAGCGGCAGGGGCCCCACGGGCCGCTGCACGGTGCTGCTGGCGCCGGCGTAGGACGCTCCGTTGCCCAGTACCACCGTTCCCTCCCGCGGACCGATGGTGCTGGCCGCGACCGTGGTGACCCACGGCGAGGGGTGGTCGAGCGTCGAGGCGCCCGGTCCGTCGTTCCCGGCGGACGCCGCCACGAAGATCCCGGCCGACGCCGCCGACAGCATGGCCAGCTCCAGCGGATCGTCAGGGTCGGATTCGCTCGACGAGCCCAGGGACAGGTTGAGCACATCCACCCCGTCCGCGACGGCCTGGTCGACGGCCTGAACGATGTCGGAGTTGTACCCGATTGCCGTCGATGCGCTCCGCGTCCACAGGGCCTTGTAGACGGCGATGGATGCAGCCGGCGCGACCCCGGAGATGGTGCCGTAGTCACGGCCGTCCACCGACGCGGGGACGTCGACGTTGCCGGCCGCGGTCGACCCGGTGTGCGTTCCGTGCCCATCGATATCGCGTGGCGAGACGTAGTCGCGCAGGTCGGCCGGCGGGGTGGCCGCCAGGAAGGCGGCGCCGAAGTAGCGGGCGCTGACGATCTTGGTTGAGCAGTCGTCCGCGGTGAATTGGTCGCCCGTCTGGCAGGTACCGGTGAAGGTGCCTCCGTCGGCCTTGGTCGCGATGATCGTGTCACCGCTGCGGTAGGCCCTGGTCGGATCCGCCGGGTCGGGCGCGTCGGCCAGCGGCTGGCCGGCGAAGGATTGGCTTTCCGGCCAGATGCCGGTGTCGATGACGCCCACGACGACGCCCTTACCCGCGCCGGCCGGACCATCGAACGCCTTGGCCCACACTCCGTCCGGACCGGTCAGCCTCAGGAAGTCGGCCGAGTTCCGGTCGTCATCGGCGGTGACGAGGGAGTCCTTGGTGACCGACAGCACGCCCGGGGTGTTCTGCAGGGCCTGCGCCTGTTGACTGGTCAGGTCCGCCGTGAAGCCGTTCAACGCGACCGAGAAGCGGGCCCGCGGCGTGACGCCGACCGATTCGGCGACGCTCGCCTGCTCGGACTCGATGACCTGGACGTACTCCTGGGCGGCCTGGCTCTGCACCCGCACGGTCTGCCCGGAATCGGGTTTGGTCGCCGGGATACCACCCTCGCCGCCGGTGTACGAGGCGATCGGCGGTTTGGCCATCGTCACGATGTACCCGCCCGGCATGGTGTCCGTCTGCAAGGGGACGACCGAATCGCCCGGGCCGGCGGTCGCCCCATCCGGCGGCGGCGCGACCGGTTCGCCCGGCGCCGGGGTGGTCGAACCGGTCGACGGCGGGACGTCCGGTTCGGCGGCAGCGGGCATCGTCCCAACGCTGACCGCCGCGACGACAGCGCACGCGACCGCAACGGTCCAGCGCCGCGCCTGCCGCAAGGAAGAATGCATCTGCCCCTCCAGCCATGTCCGCGCAGGAACCCGCCAGCGCCCCGGTAGCTTGACCGAACGTGATGTGACGTTAGCCGTGAGTTCGGGAGCCGCCATGGCCGAGCCGGCATTCGTTCGCCCGCCGTGGTTCTTGCGGCCGGCCGTCAGGGCCACTGCGGTGCTCTTCGCAGATACCGTCTCGGCCTCGCCGCAGGTACGTCGAGCTGACCGACCCGACCCGTCATCCACGGCACCGGCCCGCCCGGCGCCCCACCCGTCCAGGCCCGAAACAAGGAGCCCGCGATGCCCACCGATCCGTCGCCGCAACCACCGCGACCACCCACCACCAGGTTGCCGACCACCCGGACCCCGGCCGGGGGCCAGGGCACGCCCACCACGCTGCGCGGCACCGTCGAGCAGGGAGTGGAATCGCGGTGCATCGTGCTCACCGACGACTCCGGCGGCGTGCTGGCGAACCTGATGGGGATCGATCCCCATGAGTGGCCCTCCGGCTCGAAGGTCGAGGTCACGGGCACGTTTCAGCCGGGCCTGATGACCACCTGCCAGCAGGGCACGCCGTTCCAGGTCAGCCAGGTGACGCCACTCTGATCCCCCGCACCCCTACACCGAAATACGCTGCGTCTTAGCTTAGGCATTCGGGGCGTTACCTCTCAACGGAGGATCCGCGGGATGTCCCAGGATTAGTCACCGCCCTGGGCAGACGATTGCGTGCCGTCCGCAGGCAGTCCGGGATGACCCTGAGCCAGGTCGAACACCGATCCGCCGGCCAGCTGACAGTGAAAGCCGTCAGCTCCTGGGGAACGCGGTGACAGGGCAGTCACCGTGGCAGACTCGCCGAGCTCGCCGAGTTCTACGGCGTCCCCACCGAAGAGCTTCTCCCACCCCCATCGATGGTTGCTGCAACCGCTAGCCGGCGACGACGGCCACCGTCGATCGTGCACCGTTCGACAGGGCCTTGATCTGCCCAGGCCGAGGGCGTGATCGCCCTCGAGGAGGGACGACCCTGCCCACCGGGCCGGCCCGGGCCGTCCGCGTGGTGATCAAGGGAGTCGTGGTCGACCCGCGAAACCCGCGGATGCTCACCGCGCGTCGCCCGTGTCCGGGGCAGTAGGGTCTTGCTGAACCCATACGGGGTGGGCCGGGTGGCGCGGGGTATCGGCGGCGATGGTTTCGGCCACTCAGGACCGGGACACGCACCGGATCCATGGATTCTCCGGCTTGTCGGACGCCACTGGGGCGTCCCGATCGGGGGTGTGTATCGGTGAGCCAGGTGCCGGCGCCGGCCGGTGCGCCCGCAATATCCGACGCTGTCCCGCCCGTCGGGCCGTTGCCGGTGCAGCGGGCAAGCGAGGAAACCCCGGCGGAGCCGTCGCGGACCGCGGCGGTGGTGTTGCTGGCCGATCCTCGTCCGGCGTCCAGGGTGGCGCTGTCGGTGGGTCTGCGCGGCGGCGGGATGATCGATGTCCGGGAAGCGGGGTCGGTCGCCGAGGTGGACGCGGTGATCGCCCGCGGGGTTCCGTGGGATCTGGCGCTGGTCAGCTTGGCGTTCGGGTCGGCGGCGGAGCGGTTGATCGGCGAGCTGCGTCGCGCGGGATGGCCGCGGGTGCTGGCCACTGACCGGGCCGCCGATACCGGGTCGGTGGTCCGGGCGTTCCGGGCCGGCGCGAGCGGGGTCTTGCTCGGCCCGCCGGTGTACCGGCTGGCGTACCCGGCTACCGAGCCGATCCCGATGCCGGTGCTGCAGCTGTCCGACCGCGAGATCGAGGTTCTCAGGTACGTCGCGGACGGCCGCACCAACAACTGGATCGGTGAACGGCTGTCCCTGTCGGTGCTGACCGTGAAGAGTCACCTCGCCCGGATCGGCCGCAAACTGGGCACCGGTGACCGCGCCCAGATGACCGCGATGGCGATGCGCGCGGGCGTGATCGGCTGACCCGGCGGCGGAACCCCGATGCACCGCGACCCACTCCCCTGGCGGGGCGACGGGGAAGATCGCGTCACCGCCCCCATTCTTCGTCGGCACCCCAGGCGGTCGCTGAGGCGCGTCGGACTGGATCGCGACAGGGGAGCCGGGTTGCTGCAGCGTCGTGTTTGTTGCGGCGGGTCTTGCCGGCATCGAGCGGAGGCGATGTGGGTGATGGTCCCCCGGCTGCCGCGGGGTGCGTCGTTCACCGTGCGCGGAATGAAAGGTGCCGTTCCCCTATCAGGCGAAGTTGAGGGGGCAGGCTGATCGT
>JBBQGJ010000174.1:0-13385 GCA_038322925.1 Mycobacteriales bacterium | reverse complement strand
AGCCGCCAGTCTGCTACCGGGCCTCCTGACAGCTACCCGGACCGGACTCACACCGGCAAGCGACGACGAGCACGAACGAACAGATCACCCCGTCACGAGGCACCTCCAGTTCCACTGGGCGCACGCAAGATCCAGGCTAGGGCACGCACCCAAAGGCCTCACGGTTTCCGAGGCGGGCCCCAGCCCGCACCGCGTCGGGGATCCGCTGCGCTGGCTGATGTGGTCGAACGGCTGGGCATGAGCACGTACCGAGGGAAGGGTATGAGCTGATGCTCGTCGCGCAATTCACCTACACCGCGTGCCAACAACCAGGGCCATACGACAGCGTGCCGGGCTGGAAAGTCAAACAGGTTGAACCACTGGACGCGTCGCGCGAGCTGGTCCAGGATGCGGTCCGTTCATTTGGAACGTTCACATCACCTCCGGTGGATGCACTCGCCACCATGGCCGAGATCCAGGCTTTACCGCGACGACTCCGGCTCGACATTCTTCGCGGTTCCTATCGAACGCTGAGTCATCTCGCTCCGGCCGGACGTGATCACACCGATCGGGACGCGTTCTTCGCTCACGCGCTCGTCGTCGCCACCGGCCCGGCCGGATTCGTACTGGATCCGCAAGCGGTGGGCGCGGCGGGGTACGACGTTCCCCGCCCCGCGGATATGTGGTCCGCGACGGGCTGGCTGGCGCCCTACGGCGCCGCGGCTATCGAGAGCGCCGTGCTCGGCCCGCTGCCGGTGATTTCCGGTGCGTCCCCGCTCGACACGGACATGCGAAAGGACTTCGCCGAACTTCATCCTGGCCAGCGCCTTTTCGTATTCGCCGCCGTCGAGCAGTCGATGGCCGACGGACGCCCACTGATCATCGCGGGATCACCGGTGGAGACGGCGATGTGGGTGTCGATCCTCACTCATCTGATGATTCCGTCGGTCGGGTGGTCTTTTGGGTTTTCCACCTACGAACGCGCGAGCGACCTGCCATCACTTCTCGCTGCCGGCCATTCCCGGGTGATCGGAATCCCCTCGGAGGAAGCCGGTCTCGTCCAGCATTCGATGATCGACCGCGTCAGGCTGCTGGAATCCGACGCGGTCCCTGCTCGAGACCGGTGGCTCTTCCGGCATTCCGGTCGTCAGGACCTGCCGATCGGTCCCTGGGCCAATCTCGCCGAGCGAGTGTGTGTGCTGGGCCTGGAGGAACAAGTCAGGCGTTCCATCGACCAACTCGCCGCCGAGGTAGGGACAAGCACGGATTCGTCCCCGCAGTGGGGCTTGCCTGCGGGGATCCTGCTCGCGTCGGAACGAACCGGTGACTGGCCGACCGAACTCGAGATGACGGCCGCAAAACTGGCGACCGCGACCTTTCCGTTGGGTGCCGGCCTGACGGACACCACCGGCAGGCGGCTGATCGATGCCATCCTGGCCGTCTTGGGTGACCCACTGACGGTTTTCGGTTCGCTGTTCCGCACTGCCGACAAAGACGCCGACGTCGACCCCGCCCTCAGGGACCACATTGTCCGTGGCTATCTGACTGCGGTCCTCCGTGACCAGGCGGCCTTTGTAGGGCCCACTCAACCCTGGCTCCCGGCGTCCCTGAAGCTGTCGAACTCCGTATCCGCCGCACTGCTCGGCCGGCTTCCCGAGCTGATCGGCTGGAGCGACCGGGCAGACCCGGTGATCCGCGCACGCGTGGTGTTGTTCGTCGCGAAGCTGGCCGAGTCGCTGGGATGGACGGTCGGACAGCAGGCGCGAGTCGTCGGACTGGTCGTCGGAGCCAGGGCCGAGGACGCGTTGTTGCCGCTGTTACTCGCGGGTACGCCGCTGCTCCCGGCGGGAGGTTGGCCGCCCGTCCCGAGTTGGCTGTGGACCCGGTGTCTGGAGCCGGCCCTGAACGACGTGTTGACCGAGGTGCGAACCGAGAACTTGCTGACGGCGCCGGGAGTGTTGGAACTGCTCGACTCCATCGCCGGTCCGCTGACCGCCAGTACCGAGGGCAAAGTCGTTCCGGCGAAATGGCACCTGCTCAGTTGGGAGCGTGCCGCAGCGACGTTGCAGGCGGACCAACGCCACTGGCGCATCGCGCGAGACGCCGGTCGACAGCCGACCGCCGGGCCCGACCTCGAAATGCTGAGGGCAGGCGCCTTCCTGCGGTCGGTACGACCGGACCTGCCACGACCCGTCGACGCCCGTCGACTCGCCGCCGAATTCACCGTGTACTTCCCGGACGGTGTCAGTGGATTCGAGATGTTGGTGGACATCATCGATGCATTGAGAGCAGGACCGAACAGATCCGACCTCATTTTCCTGGTCGACACCGCACTGGGGCGGGTAGCACCCAGTCCGAACACCGGGGAACTGGCCACCCGGGTCGTCGACGGGCGGTCCATTGATCCGAGATCCACGCTCGGCATTCATATCCAGTTCAGCAAGCCACTTCCGGTTTCGCCGCGGTTCGCGCGCTCGTCGCTCGCTCCGAACCAACCTGACAAGCCCGAATCCGATTTGTTGACCATGCTCCTCAACAACGGCCTGGCGCCGGAACTGGCTGGGGCCGCCCTGGACCGGCTGGCCAGGTGGGTTCTGTTGCGCCCAGCCCAATATCTTGGTTTCGCGGCGGCGCGCGGGAATGACGCCGTACCTCCTTGGCTTCGACAGGCCGGCGTTCCCCCGTTGAGCCGCTCGCTGGCACGCCGGTATGAACGTGCCGCCGCCAACCTCGTCCGTGACATCGAGTCCACGGACAACCGGCCCGCCGCCGAGGACATTTGCATCGAATGGATCATCAGGTCGACCCTCGCGGACCGGGGAATTCGATCCGACCCGGCCTGGTCTTTCTTCGCCGCTGACGACAAGCGGCCCGGCGCGTGGCACGCTGCTGCACGCCGATTGATGCAGCCGGAGAAGATGAACCGCGAACGATTGCAGAAATGGGCGGAGAGGGCGAGGACCGTCGCAATGCGCACCGCCCAGGACTCGGGCCTCATTCACCGTGACGACGACCGTGACTCGGAAGATTTCGTCAACGCATGCGCCCGCGGAGCAGGACGCCTTGTCGACATCCAGGGCCTTCGCAGCCTGCTGAAGAGAAATCCGCCGCGCAAATAGATGACCGATCCGACAAGGGAGTTCCGTGACAAAGGACGACGACACAGAAGTGACCGGATCACCGGGCAGCGGTTCGAACCCTCGTTGGGACCCAGCGGCACCCCATCAGGACGGGATCAACTCGGCGAGCCAGGACAGCCCCTGGCATTCGGACCCATCGGGCAGCGGTTGGGCAACCGCAGCGATTCCCCTCGACGGCGCGGCGCCGCCGCCGGTCGTCCCGCTCCGGCCGCCCCCGATCCACGAGCCGTGGACGAACTACGAGGTTCCGGCGCCCGCTCCCCTTCCGCCACCCCTACCAGCCGAGTTCGACAAGCACGCATGGCAAGGAAGTCCATCGGAAATTGAGGCGGATCAGGCACCACCCGGATATGACGGCGGACCGCCCCCTCCCGGCGCTCACTCAGCGGCCGGATTCGCGGCCGGCGGGACCGTTCTGGTACCCGGAAGCGGCCCGCCGGAGCCGAAGACGACGGCGCGCCGACGCCCACTGGTGACGGCGTTGGTGGCCGCGGTCGTCGTGCTGGCCGGGGCCGGGGTGGTGGCCGCCATTCGATTCACCTCGCAGGACAGCACAGCACCGCCGTCCCCGGGTCCGTCAGCGACATCGGTAACGCAGCCGCCGGACCCGTCCACCCTTGTTCAGACCGTGACATCGACCGCGGTGCGGACGCTGACCACGCAAGCCACGACGCCGACGCCGGTGGTGACGACACCCACCGCCGCGTCACCGGACCCCATGGGCGGTGGCTTCCAGGCTCTTTCTTGTGGAACGAACGGATACATCGTCCAGGTCGCCTCGGAACTCAACGAAGCCGCGTACCGGGCAAGGGTTGCCCAGGTGAGGGCGGCGAGCCAGTTGCCGGTCGGCGCGCACTACCTGACGGGCGACGGCGACTGCGGGCTGTTCACCGTCCAGGACAGCTTGTGGGTGCTTTATACGGGCCCGTTCGCCTCGCCCGCCGATGCGTGTCCGACCCGGCTGCAAAGCCCTGCGGACGCGTTCATCAAAGGCACCACCGACGGCACCAAACAACTCTATTTCGGGTGCTTGTGCGTGACGGATGTGGCCAGGATGCCGGCAATCACCACGGTTGGGCAGACAGACGTATGGGTGGGTGAATTGCAGAGGGCGCTTCGCGTCAAACTCGAATATGACGTCGGTGACATCGACGGGCCTCCCCCGACCTGGGGTGTCTACACGGACGGCACCGCCGCTGCCGTCGCCAGGTTTCAATCGTCCTCCGGCCTAGCCGCGACTGGGCGGGTCGATGGCGCTACCTGGCAACAGATCAAGAACGGAAGTTGTTCCTAGCCATTTCCACGACCGCAGCCGGCCCGTCTCGTGAACGCGAGGGCGGGCCGGCAGTTTCGGCTGGTCGAGTCGGGGCTGGCGGTCAGGCCCGGTGCCGCCCACGACCCGCGGTCTCCCGCGGACGGTCCGCCGGGATGGTGGCGAACCCGCGCAAACCGCCGTCGGTGCGCGCGCGCCCATTCCCGTTGACGGCCCAGCCGTTGGAGGCGCCGTTCGCCCTGCCGTTGGAGGCGCCGTTGGACGTCGCGATCTCGCCGTCCGTCATGCTCGCGGAGCTTCCCACCGAGGCTGACACAAGCTCGGGTTCCGCAGCGGGTTCGGCGGTGGGTTCGGCGGTGGGTTCGGCACTGTGCCGACCGTCTTCGTCGGTCACCGGCTCGGGGGTCGCGGCCAACGCTTCGGCGCTGAGCGCCGCGTCCTCCTGTGCCTGCTCCTCGAGCCGCTCGTCCAGCGCGGACTTGGTGCGCAGCGGCAGCTCCTTCATGATCAACACCAGCACGAAGGCCAGCACCATGATGACGCCGCCGATGATGTAGACCAGGTGCGTGGAGTCGACGTAACCCACCTGGAACGGCCTGGCGATGTTCGGGTCCAGCGTGGTCAGGAACGACGAGTCGGTGCTCAGCGAATCACCGATCGACGCGCCGGCCGCGGCGTTGCCCTGCGAGGCGGCGACCAGGCTCTGCGCCACCGCATGGCTCGGGCTGTTCGGATCCTGCGCCGCGGCGGCGACGGCCTGCTGGAACGCGGGCGTCACCGAGGCCGACTGCAACGCGCCCTGGATCTTGTCCGGCAGCGAGTTGAACAGCAGCGACAGGAACACCGCGACACCCAGCGTGCCGCCGAGCTGCCGGAAGAACGTGGCCGACGAGGTGGCCACACCCATGTCCTTGGCGGGGACGGTGTTCTGCACGGCGATCAACATGGTCTGCATGCACAGGCCAAGACCGGCGCCGATCATCAGGAAGTAGATGTCCAGCAGCCAATACGGCGTGTCCACGGTGACGGTCAGCATGAGGAAGAAGGTGAGCGCCAGGATCGCGGTGCCGAACACCGGGAAGATCTTGTAGCGACCCGTTTTCATGGTCAGCTGGCCGGACAGCACGGAGCCGCCCATGATGCCGATCATCATCGGGATCAACAGCAGGCCCGACTCGGTCGGCGTCGCGCCCTTGACCAACTGCAGGTACAGCGGCAGGGTGCTCAGCGCACCGAACATGCCAAGACCGACCAGCACGTTGACCGCGAGACCGATACTGAAGACCCGACTGTTGAACAGCCGCATCGGGATCAGCGCCTCGTCCTTCATGCGCTTCTCGATCAGGATGAAGGCGACCACGCCGGCGATGCCCAGCGCGATCATGCCGAGCGCCGCCGGAGAGGTCCAGCCCCATTCGCGGCCCTGTTCGGCCACGATCAGCAACGGCACCAGGCCGACGATCAGCGCCGTGGCGCCCCACCAGTCGATGCGGTGGTCGTGCCGGATGTGCGGGAGGTGCAGCACCTTGGCGACGATGATCAGCGCGATGATGCCGATCGGGACGTTCACCAGGAACACCCAGCGCCACCCGACGATCCCCAGGATGGTGCTGGTGCCGGCGAAGAAGCCGCCGACCAGCGGTCCGACCACGGACGACATGCCGAAGACGGCCAGGAAGTAGCCCTGGTACTTGGCCCGCTCGCGGGGCGGGGCGATGTCGGCCAGGATCGCCAGCGCCATGGAGAACAGGCCACCGGCGCCGATGCCCTGCACCGCGCGGAACGCGGCCAGCTCGTACATGGAGGTGGCGAACGTGCACAGGATCGAGCCGAAGATGAAGATGCTGATTGCGGTGAGGAACATCGGGCGGCGCCCGTAGATGTCCGACAGCTTGCCGTACAGCGGCGTCGTCACGGTCGAGGTGATCAGGTAGGCGGTGGTGACCCACGCCTGGGCCGACAGGCCGTGCAGGTCGTCGGCGATGGTGCGGATGGACGTGGAGACGATCGTCTGGTCGAGGGCGGCCAGCAACATGCCGGCCATCAACCCCAGCAGGATCGTCTGAATTTGCTTGTGCGTCAGTCCGGCCGGTGACGACACTGCCGACGAGGTTCCGGTCGACATCAGTGGCCTTCCTTCCTATGGTGGTCGGCCCCGTGGGCGGGGCCGTCATGGTGACGGGGACTGTCGGTGGCCCGCAGCATGATCGAGACGATCTCGTCCCTGCGTTCCTCCACCCCGTCGGTGTATTTGCGCAGCAGGCGCAGCAGGTTCTCCCGGTCTTCGATCGACCAGTCCTCCAGCACCGGGATGACCGTCTCTCCCCGGCGGCGCTCCTGCTCGCGCACCCGCCGCGCACCGAGTTCGGTGGGCACCAGGATCGACGCGCGGCCGTCGGCCGGATCGGCCCTGCGCTCGATCAGCCCGGACTTGACCAGCGAGGACACCTGGCGGGACACCGTCGAGGGATCGGCGCACAGGAACTCGGCCAGATCGCTGGCCCGGCTCGGGCCCAGGTGTGCGAGCTTGACCAGTAGGAACAGCGGCGAGGGTTCACCGTCCGGCCCGGCCGTCACCCTGGCTCGGATGCTGCCGTACAGGCGGACCAGCTGGATGATCACCGATCCGATCTCTCCGGCCTGTTCGTGCTCGCGCTGCTGCTCGGGTGAGGATTGCGGATCGGCCAACGGCGGGGTGTCGAGCTGCTGCTCTGGTTCCGCGACGGCCGGGGTCTCCAGTGGCGACGCACCGGCATCTGCCATCGATGTGGTGACGGTGGGGACGCGCATCATGGATTCACCTCCGTGCTTGTTGGACGTGCTTGTTGGATGTCATGGCGGGATTGATGGCGGGGATGTTGACCGCGGGGATCTGCTGGCGCTGACGTCGCGCCAAAGTAGTTGATTGCGTTGTGCATCTAGTTGCCGTACGCAAGCATGCACCTTCGATCGCCACGTGGCAAGGTCC
The DNA here is from genome assembly GCA_038322925.1 of Mycobacteriales bacterium. Classification (GTDB taxonomy): domain Bacteria; phylum Actinomycetota; class Actinomycetes; order Mycobacteriales; family Nakamurellaceae; genus Nakamurella. Next base: position 6,025 of record JBBQGJ010000174.1, on the reverse strand, counting down.
TGGATGTGGTGGGCTCGGTCACCCAGCTCGTGATCGGACGGCAGGACCCCAGCAGTGACCGCGGTCGAGTCCCCAGCCTGCCATTCGGGCGACCCCAGGGTGGTCGTCGAAACCCTGGGTGACAGCACGCTAACCCTGGGACACGCGTGCGAATGTGACGCAGAACGTGCCGAAACAGGGCCCTTCGACCCATCCACTGCTCGAGGCGGAGGCCCGCAGGGGCAGCACCGCGCACAGGTTCGTCGAATTGGCCAAGGACGCCGACGCGGACCTGATCATGCTCGGCAGCCACGGCAAGGGCTCGCTGGCCGGTGTGTTCCTCGGCAGCTTCGCGCACGACCTGCTCAAGATCGCGCCCTGCCCCGTTCTCGTGGTGCCGTGGACGCACCCCGACATCTGATGGATCCGGTGCGGCTGATGGATCCGGTGCGGCGCAAGCCCCCCCAACGTCGGCCGATCAAACCGCACGGCACATCTCGATCGACAAGTCCTGTCTCGGCGCCGGTTTCGAGAACTCGGCGCCGGAACAAGACGGCGTCCAGTCTGGAAAAGTGGCGCCGAGTGAGGGACGCCGGGACATCGCACGAGCGCGGGTGGTTGATCCGCCAGTCCGATCGCCTGGCCCCTACCCCAGCGCGGGGTAGAGGGTGGACATCCGGAACCGCCGGCGCCTGTGCACCACGAACATGCACACCGCGACCGCGACGACGGCAAAGCCCGCGAGTATCCCGACATCCCGCCACAGGTGGTCGGTGGGTCCGCCGGAGAGGGTGATCCGCAGCGCGTCGATCAGGTACGTCATCGGTATGAAGTTGTGGATGGCGCGGAACGGCGCGGGCATCACCTCGACCGGGTAGAGGCCTCCGGCGCTGGTCAGCTGCACCATCAGCAACACCAGCATGATCGCGGTGCCGATCATCCCCAGCCAGGTCCGGAGCAGGTGGGCGATGGCCGTGAAGGCCGCGGCGGCCAGCAGCACGACCGCCACCGACCCGCCGGCGTTGACCGGGTCAAGGCCCAGCCCGATCCACACCACGCCCAGCATGATCAGCGAACCGAGCGCTGCCATGCCCACGATCGGCAGCCAGCCGGCCACGGTGATCCGGGCGGACGACGCCCGTCCGGCCAGCGCGCGGTTGGAGATCGGCCGCATCACCAGGAACACCGCGATACCGAACACCCAGATCGCGATACCGAAGAAGAACGGGGCGAGCCCGCGACCGTAGTACAGCGCCGGGTTGTCCACGGTGAGCTGCACGTCCGCCGGCGACGCCAGCACCTGCGCGGCGGAATCACGCTGGTCCTGAGTGAGCGCCGGAACCCGGGTCGCGCTGTCGGTGAGCTCGGTGGCCAGCTGCGTCGCGCCGGCGTTCACCTGAGTGAGGCCGTCGACCAGCGCGGTCGCCCCGGTCGACGCCGTGGTCAGGCTGTCGCTGAGCGCTTGCGCACCCGCCTGCTGGGTACCGATCGTGGTGTCCAGGGTCGTCGCCGAGGTGACCAGGCCGTCGACCGAGGAGTCGACGGTGCTCGCCTGCGATGCCGCGGTGCTGATGCCGCTGCTGAGCGTGCCCACGCCGGTGGCGAGCGTCTGGGACTGGTCGGCGAGTTGGGTGAGCTGGGTCGAGGCGCCGGATGGTTCCCCGCCCGCCGAGTCGATGCTGTTGCCGATCGAGGTGACGGTGCCCGCCGCCTGGTTCGCCTGCCCGGCGGCCTGGGCCATGGCCGCGCCGGTCGTGTTCATGTCGGTCAGTGCATCGACGAGTGGCTGGTTGTTGGGGTCCGCGGCGGCAACGGCGCGGTTGAGCTCGCCATTCAATTCGGAAACGAGGCCTGTCATGGTGCTGGCGGCATCGCTCATCTGCGAGCCGGCGGGACTCACCTGGGGCAGCACCGGGACCACGGTGTTCAGGAACGGCACCAGGTTCGAAGCCACGTCCTGGCTTTGCGACTGCACCTGATCGGCCGCCGTCACCACGGTCTCGGACCCGCTATCCAGCGTGTTCAGACCGGTGGCCAACTCGGCCGACGAGACCTTGGTGCTGGTGGCGTCGGTGACCAGTTGCGCGGACGCGGCCTTGTCATCGGCCAGGCCGCTGACCAGCTGAGTGGAGCCGTCGGCGGCGGTGGTGATCGCGGTGGACAGGTCCGTCGCGCCCTTCAACGACGCGGCGGTTCCGGTGGCCAACTGGTTCGCGTCGTCCGCGGCGGTGTTGATGTCGGCGCGGACGGTTTCCAGGTTGGTGAAGACGGTCTCGAAGTACGCCCCGATCGCCGCGTGGTTGATCGCCGATTCGAGCTGTTTCTGCACCGACGTGGTGAGCAGCCCGGTGACGTACCCGTTGGCGTCGTCGCGCTGCAGGTAGACGATCGCGCGCTGCGGGTCGTCGCCGGATCCGCTGGCCAGGTTCGCGGAGAACTCGGGTGGAATGACGACGGTCAGCTTGTAGGTGCCGTCGGCCAATCCGGCCTTGGCCTGGTCGGCGTCGACGAACTGCCAGTCGAAGATCGGATCGGCCTCCAGCTCGGTGACCAGCCGGTTGCCCGCGTCGATGGTCTTGCCGTCCTCTGTGGTGACCGGCTGGTCGAGGTTGACGACGGCCACCGGAACCTGGTCGAGCTTGCCGTAAGGATCCCAGTTCGACCACAGGTACAGCGCGCCGTACAGCAGCGGGACAAGCACCAGGAACAGCAGCGCCAGGATCGGCAGGGGACCCTTGAATCGCCGAAGTTCATAGCCGGCCAGACGGAACGTGTTGATCATCGGGCGTCCTCGGGGGCAGCTGGGTCGGCGGGTGGCGGGGCGTCCGGATCTGCCGGCGGCGGTGGGCCGAGCGGGCCGGGACCGGCAGACGGCCGTGTTAGCGGGCCGTCCGGTTGCGGGGCAACCGGTTCGGGGCCGATCTCGGGATCCGGAGCGGGACTGGGAACGTGATTGGCGTCCTCGGCCTCCGGCACCACGGGGATCACAGTGGTGGGCGGGTCGGCGACTACCGGAATCCCGGTGGTGCGGGCATCGGAGATGCCTGGCGGCAACTCCGCGATCGGCGTCCCGGCGGGCGGCGGCACCTGGGTGCGGTACGGAATGGGCCAATTCGGGACGTCGGACTTCTCGACACGGGGCGGCAACTCGACGATCACCGGCAGGTTGGACACCGGCCCACGATCGGCGGTGGTGACGATGATCGCGGGCCCGGTCTTGGTCATCTTCGTCAAACGGTCAAGGGCCTGCACGATCCGGTGCTGCGTCGCGGTGTCCACCCCGCGATCGATGTCGTCGACCACGATGACCGCGCTGATCCGCACGCAGGCCAGCGCAACGGCCAGCAGGGTGGCCCGTTCCCCGCCCACGTCGCCGATCAACAACGACGGTTCCACTGTCAGGTCGAGCGCCGTGCAGGCCTCCGCGAACCGCAGCCTGCCCTCGGCCATGTTGACGTTGTCCAGCAGGCAGCTCTCGTCGACCGACTCGTTGACCGTCAGCGCGGGTTCGGGTCCGATGGTGTTGCCGATCCGCGCCACCGACGTCAACGCCCTGATCTCACTGGCACTGTCGGCGAGCTTGCGGCCGGCGATGGCCAGCACACCCATGGTGATGCCCATCCGCCCGGTCAGCGCCAGCAACAGGCTGGACCTGCCGGTTCCGGACGGACCGACGATCGCGGCCAGCGACGCCGGGCGGACCGTGAGGCTGATGTCGTGGAACAGGGTGCCGCGCTTGGTCTCCAGGGTGAGCCCGGTCGCTTCCAGTGCGGGTTCGGGTGGCTTTGGCGGTTCGTTTCCCGACGTGACCTCGGCCGAACCCGCTGCGGGGACGGGCGCGTCGTCGTCCGGGTCCGCCACGACGATCATCTGGCTGGGCGCCTCGTCGTCGCCGGAAGACAGCTCTGATCCCGCCCCGCGGTCGGCTCCCGGCGGCTGGTCCCGGTCCGCCACATCTTCGCCGGCCGGTGGCCCTGACGGGTCCTGCCCGGGGTCGTCGACGGCCCCCCAGGCCCGATCGGTCGGTGGGTCGTGCGGCGGCCGAACTACCTGCGTCTCGTCGTTGTCGCGTCCGTCATCTACCGGCGTCATGGCCCAATCCCCTCGCTGGTGTCCACACCATCCAAGCGAGCCGGTACGCTCGCGTCGCGTCCGGGGCCCTTCCGGGGACCGATGGGACGTGCTCGAGGGCCCCTGGCTCACGTGGCAGAGCAGCGGACTCGTTGTCCGCGGTTCGGTCGTTGATGGGATTGTTTCCGCTGGTCAGGCCCCTCTCTGACCGCGTCAATGATCATCAAACTCCCGGAGGACTCCCCGCATTCGAGTCGTGTCAGGCTTTGTAACAGGGGGTCCCATCCCGTCGTGAGCTGGCCTTACGCATGCCCGATTCATTACGATCACCCGTTTCGGGTCGTCGCCGGAGCCATGGGTACCCACCGGGAAACACTCTCATAAGCAGGGATGGAAGCGATCCGGACGCGCGCGCAAGCCAGCCCTTGCGCTGCTACCCGACCCGCACTCTCGGCCCACTGGCACAAACCGACGCTGACCGCTGGTCACCCTTCAATCTGCCGAGCCAATGGCACCGCGTGCTGACGGGCCGACACGAACACGACGCCGACTGTCCCCCGCTCCAGGTTTCGAGATCGTGAGCCTTGACCTGCTCCTCCCGCCTCGACCGGACCATCCGGCCTGTTGGCACATGCCTCTCGACGACGTCATCGCGTGGGCCGAACGCTCCGGGCGGACGCTGAACCTCAGCGCACTCGGTGGCACTTCCGTCAATGCCAGGGGTGATCAAACGGATTCATAGTGCATGAAGAGCAACGGGTTTCGTGCGGCTTCCGCTGCGACACGGGTGACATCGCGGCGAAGCGAGTAACTCTCGAAATCTTGTTGTCAGCCGGCTTCGTCGTACCGTCGGTTGATGTCATCGATCACGAGCGCCGCGAGCCGTTGGCCTTTGGTCGCGTCATCCAGCCGCCTGGCAGCGTCCCGAAGACGCGCCGACGCGGGCTCTTACACGATCAGCGGCGGTGCCGGCGGCGCGACGAGAACGGCGTCCGCTCGCCGGACGCACTCTCGTGCCTCGATCAACGATGGCCGTGGCGCCCGCCGCGGTGGCGACGGCCAACACCAGGGTGCTGACCGACTGAAGGCCCCTCAACCAGACGCCAGCGACTCCACCGAGGAGCAAGCCGGTCAGCGCACTCCAGACGCCGGTCGTGACGGGTCGGCCGGGGGTTGCGCCCGACCTAACTTTTGCGATTCGGGATCACCGACGGCGATCTCCACCAACACCGGTGCTGGTGTACTCGCGGCCAGGCGCGCTAAATGCGCGGCCTCGGAATCGACGGCCTCCCACGCCAGCCATCCCCAGCTCGTCGAGATTGTCATCCGTGATGCTGCGGGCTTCCGGGCGAACAGCGCAGACCACCGAGCCAAACCCGCTCGCGGGTCGGGCCGGCCAAGCTCCATTCATCGAGATCCTCTTGTCGACCCCACCGTCACCAACCATCGCGCCGCTTGTCACGGCACAGGGCTGGGACGACACCTCGGTCACGCGATGGACAGCGGCTCTATCAAGGACGTCAGTCGGCTCGAGCTCGATGTGCATGGCCGGTCGAGAATGAAGCTCCCGGAAATCGCGTTCCGTTTGTCGCACCTCAACGGGAATCCAGACCGGGCGGGCGTTGCGGGACCCATGATTGGGGTAGTGGGATGAACGGTCGCGACCCCATCGCGGTCACGGCAACACCCGCAGTCATGACGTCCTCGCCGCGCAGCGCGTCCTGAGCTTCCCCGCTCAGTCGACGGAACGTGTGCCTCCACCGTGACCGCTCCCGCCGCGACACGCGGCGATCACCGGCCAGGTAGGAACCCGACCGCGCCAGGGCGGCAAACGGCGTGACCTCTCCCAAAACGAGCCCCGGATCAGGCGGCGACTTCACGCCACGATCGCGCACTTGCGTGCTCTGTGGGTCACTGATGACCTCGACACGTTCCCGCAGCGGCGCCGCGCCCCGCCAATACAGGGTCCACAGCG
>JBBQGJ010000173.1:0-13432 GCA_038322925.1 Mycobacteriales bacterium | reverse complement strand
GGGTGGCCTCCCGGTGGTACGCGCCGGTCGCGTCGAGCAGCAGCAGGGTGTGGCCGGTCGGAGCGGTATCCATCACCACGAACGAGCTCCGCGCCTCCCGGATGATCCGCGAGAACGCCTGGAACACCGCGATTTCTTCGGTGCACGGAGAGCGCAGGTCCTCCAGCAGTGCGGCGCGGCCCTGGGCATCCAGGTTCGCACCCTTGGTGGCCATGACGTGGTCGCTGTAGCGGGCGATCTCGACCCGCGGATCGATCCGGCTGACCTTCAGGGTGTCCAGCGACCCGGCCAGGGTGTCGGTCAGGTGGGCCGCGGGATCGGACGTCGTCAAGTGCACCGGCAGTCCGCGTTCGGCCAATGCCACCGCCACCGCGGCGGCGATCGTGGTCTTGCCGACCCCACCCTTGCCCATCATCATCACCAGCCCGTGCCCGGCGGCGGCGATGTCGTCGACCAGCGTGGACAGCCGGGGCAGGTCGTACGCCTCGACAGACCGGGCGTCGTGGCCTCCGGGGGGTGCGGTGTCGGGGTCCAGCAGCCTGCTCAGCGCATCGATGCCCATCAGCTCCTGCCCGCGGAGGGTCACCTGGTCCACCGGCAGCACCTTGAGGGCGTCGGGCATCAAGGCCAGGGCGGCCCGCTCACGGCGGCGTAGGGACGCTGCGAGATCGTCGACCGCTGCCTCGGTCTCGGGCATCAGCCCGTTGATGACGAGGTACTGCCGGGCCAATCCGATGGCCGCGAGTTCCTCGTGGGTGCGGGCAGCCTCATCCAGGGCGCCCGTGTTGGCCCTGGCGACCAGCACCAGACGTGTCCGGGCGGGATCGGACAGCTCGGTGACGGCGTCGGCGTACCGCTGCCGTTGCTTCTCCAACCCGGCCAATGGTCCCAGGCATGATGACCCCTCGGGGTTGGAGTCGATGAAGCCGCTCCAGGCGCCGGGCAGCTGCAGCAACCGGATGGTGTGCCCGGTCGGCGCGGTGTCGAAGATGATGTGCTCGTACTCGCCGACCAGGGATGGGTCGGTGAGCAGGGCGGTGAACTCGTCGAACGCGGCGATCTCGGTGGTGCACGCCCCGGACAGCTGTTCCTCGATGCCTGCCACCACGTCCAGGGGCAGCACCCCGCGGACAGGGCCGACGATGCGGTCCCGATAGGCTTGCGCCGCTGCTTGCGGGTCGATCTCCAACGCGGCCAGCCCGGTCACCCCGGTGATCCGGGTGATGGTGTTCCCGATGGGCTGGGCGAAGACCTGGGCGACGTTGGATGCCGGGTCGGTGCTGACCAGCAACACCCGCTGTCCCTGCCTGGCCAGCCGGATCGCCACCGCGCAGGACAAGGAGGTCTTGCCGACACCGCCCTTGCCGGTGAAGAAAAGGAACCGGGGCGGGTCCTCGAGCAGATGCATGACGTGCCATGCCTTTCGCAGATCTGGCGGATCGGGTCAGCAGCTGCCGCAGCCGGGCCCGCACCCTTCACTCGCGGCAGTGTCCTTCGAGACGATGTCCAGCGAGATCGAGGCAGTGGGTGGGAGTCCGGCCATGGAGGCCAGTTCCTGTCGGCTCGGGTAGCGCCCGGCCATCGCCGGCTCCCCGTCGACGAGCGTGACCGGCAAAGCGGCCGACCCCTGGGCTTGGAGCAGCTCCGCGACCACCGGGTTGCCGGCGAAGTCCTGGGGTTGCTGCGCGAGGTTGTGCCGTTCGATGCTGGCGCCGCGGCCCTCCGCCCAGCGCACCAGGCCGGAGAAGTCGACCAGGTCCTGATCCACCTCGGCCCCGCAGACGCCCGTGCTGCAGCACAGGGCCGGGTCGTAGACGTCGATCTTGCTCATATCGTTCCTTCCATTCGGGTGGGGCTCCCAGGTCGCCGGCGAGCCCGGCTGCTCTGAATCAGCTTGACCTGCTATAGATCTCGCGGAACCACGGGATGCGGATCTCCCGCTTCGAGGTTGTCCTCAGCTGGTCTGCCTATCCCGCCGGTCGCGCGCCGCAGGGTCGTCACGCGGCCACTGACCAGAACCGGCGCCTATACCAACGGCGGTCAGCACGCCAGCGGCGGCTTCCACGGCCCCCGGGACGAGACTGAAGTGGGCCCACTTCCCGCGCTGCTCACGATCGAGAATCCCGGCGTCGACGAGGACCTTCAGGTGGTGGGAGACGGTGGGCTGGGTGAGGCCGACAGGGTCGGTCAGGTCGCACACGCAGGCTTGGCCCCCCGGAGCCGCGGCGACCAGGGACACCAGACGCAGCCTGGTCGGTTCGGCCAACGCCCTGAGTACCCGGGCCAACAGCTCCGCCGATTCGACGTCCATGCCGACCCCGCCCACCGGCGCGCAGCACGCTGCGGTACCCGCGATCGGCGTCCCTGCGCGTTCCTCGGTGGTGATGCTCACGCCTCCCACAATGCCACACGTATAGATGACTGTCGATCTATGGGAGCCTTGTCACAAGCGGCGCCCAACGAACTCGAAGCCTCGTCGGCTGCTGCAGCGGCCACCCGATTGGCAGCCGATCGCTGCGGGAACGACGCTGTCGACAACCGCGAACCCGCTCCAGGTGCACCCGTGGAGCGGTCGACTTGAGCGCGACATCATCTGAAGGGATGTCGCGCACTTGAACCGACGCCCACCTCGGAACGTCGGTGAACCAGCCACAGGCTTGGGCGCTTCCCGATGCGGATCCTCTCGCGGGAGGCTGTGCGATCCGGTGCGCCGTCATTTGTACCTGCGGACCACGCCGTCAGAGACGAGAATGTTGCTCGTCACCGGACACGGAAACTGGGACGGTCAGAGGCGAACCATCAGCGCCTGGACGGTTCGACCTGCCCGACCCGACCCCCGACCAGAGGGAATGATGGCCACCACCGATGAACTCCCCGCGTCCGATTTGCCTCGTCCGGCGTGGTTGGCGGACTTGGCCGGTCTGTCTGCGGTAGCCGGGCCTGTGCTCGTTCCTGGCGACGAGGGTTACCCGGCCGAGCACACCGGTTTCGATCTCTCCGTCCCGCAGCGTCCCGCCCTCATCGTGGGCGCCACGACGACCGACGATGTCGTGGCTGCCGTCCAGTTCGCCCGATCCCATGGCCTGTTTGTCGGCGTGCAGGCCACCGGGCACGGCCCCACCGTGGCTGCCGACGGAGGCCTGCTCCTCAACACCGGCCGGATGAATGCCATCCACGTTGATTCGGTCAATCGCACGGCTCGCCTGCAGGCGGGCACGCAATGGACTGAGGTCATCGAGGCCGCCGCGCCCTTTGGTCTCGCCCCGCTGTCCGGCTCAGCGCCGTCGGTCGGTGCCATCTCTTACTCTCTCGGCGGTGGGATCGGGGTCCTCAGCCGCCGCTTCGGGTTCGGCGCCGACCACGTCCGGGCCATCGAGGTGGTCACCGCCGACGGTGCGCTCCGTCGGGTGACGGCCGAGGATTCTCCGGACTTGTTCTGGGCCATGCGGGGTGCGGGTAGCAATTTCGGGGTGGTGACCAGCATCGAGGTCGACCTGGTGGCCGTTCCCGAGCTTCACGCGGGTGGCCTTTTCTTCCCGGGTGACCAGCGCGCCGACGTCCTGGCCGCCTTCGTTCAGTGCGCGACCACGGCTCCCGACGCCCTCAGCCTCTCCGCGGCGGTCTACACATTCCCCGACCTCCCCGACCTTCCCGCGGCAGTGCGGGGCCGCCACTGCTGCCACGTCCGGGTCACCCATCAGGGACCGGCCGCCGAGGCTGAGCCATTCCTGGGCACCCTGCGCGGCGCCGGAACCGTCCTCCTGGACACCGTGCGGTCGTTGCCGTTGACCGAGATCGGCACCATCCACAACGACCGCACCGCTCCGCTGGACGTGCACAGTCGGAGCCTGGTGCTTCGCCGCCTCGACCCGGGCCTCGTCGACGTCGTGGTCGCCCACAGCGCACCCGATGCCGCGTCCCTCGTCGAGCTCCGCCACCTGGGCGGCGCGCTCGGCCGGCCACCGGCGGTGGCCAACGCCGTCGGGCACCGCGGGGGAGTCGCGAACCTGTTCACCACCGCCTACCCCACGGACGATCACACCGTGGCCGACACCGAGCAGCAGCGGCTGCTGGCCGATCTCGAGCCGTGGAGCGATGGTGGCGCGCTGAGCACCTTCCTCCTCGGAGGGAAGGTGACCCCGGCCGATGTCCGGGCGGCGTTCCGTCCCGAGGACTACGACCGCCTGGTGGAGCTGAAGACAGCGTGGGACCCGGACAACATCTTCCGGTTCAACCAGAACATCCCCCCGAGCCCCGTTTCCTTTTCATGACCCCCGGTCAAGGGGTCGCTGACCTACCGGGATCGGTATGACTCTTACCCCCTGTCACCCATGATCTGGGGGGTGTTGTCGCTGGTCCCGGTGGGTGGCGGGTGATCGCTAATAGGGGCTGGACCGGCCGAGTTCGTGGCCGGGCCGACCGTAACGTGGATGCCGAGGCTCGCCGCCCGTTGGTCCGGTAGGTCAGCCGCTGCAACGGCCGGAGGTGTTCATGATCAACGGGCATGACGAGATCGCCGTGTTCCTCGGGTTGGACGTCGGCAAGAGCGGGCACCACGCCGTCGCGCAGGACCGGTCCGGTAAGAAACTGCTGGACCGTGCGCTGCCCAACGACGAGGCCAAGCTCCGCGAGCTGTACGGCCGCATGAAGGCCCATGGGCCGGTGCTGCTGGTCGTCGACCAGCCGGCCACCATCGGCGCGCTGCCGGTCGCGGTCGCGCTGGACGAGGGCGTTACGGTGGCCTACTTGCCGGGCCTGGCGATGCGTCGGATCGCCGACCTGCACCCGGGTTCGGCCAAGACCGACGCGCGAGACGCTCGGGTGATCGCCGATGCGGCGCGGACGATGCCGCACACCCTGCGGGCGCTCAAGGTCGATGACGAGACGATCGCCGAGCTGACCGTGCTGTCCGGGTTCGACGACGACCTCGCCGGGCAGATCACCGCGACCAGCAACCGGATCCGGGGCCTATTGACCCAGATCCACCCCGCGTTGGAACGCGTCCTGGGCCCGCACATGGACCACCCGGCCCGTCCTGAACCTGATCGAAACCTGGCCCACCCCAGCCGCTCTCACAACCGCCGGAAAGACCAGGGTGCGGACCCGGCTGCTGAAAAAGGCACCACGGCTCGGCGGCCGGCTCACCGAGGAGATCTTCGCCGCGCTCGCCGCGCAGACTGTCGTGGTCACCGGCACCAACGCCGCCGGCATCGTGCTGCCACGACTGGCCACGCAGCTCGCGGCGCTGCGGCAGCAGCGCGCCGAAGTCGCCGAACAGGTCGAGGAACTCGTCGCGGCGCACCCTCTTTCCAAGGTCCTGACCACCATGCCCGGTGTCGGGGTCAGGACCTGCGCACGCATCCTCACCGAGGTCGTCGGCAAGGACTTCCCCACCGCCGGGCACCTCGCCTCCTACGCCGGTCTCGCCCCGGTCACCCGCCGATCAGGGACCTCCATCCGCGGAGAACACCCACCCCGCGGCGGCAACAAAATCCTCAAACGAGCCCTGTTCCTGTCCGCGTTCGCCGCCCTGAGCGACCCCGTCTCCCGCACCTACTACGACCGCAAACGAACCCAGCAGAAGAAACACAACGCGGCACTCATCGCCCTCGCCCGACGCCGCACAGACGTCCTGTACGCCATGCTCCGAGACAACAAGCCCTACGCCCAACCCGCCGCCGCTGCTTGACCCTCGCACCCTTCCTCTCCCGCCGACATCCCGGCTGCCGGCAACATCTCCACGGCGATGCCCGACCCGGCGGGGGGATCCGGCTTTGCCGCGAGCAACTCTCGGGCACTTCCTCATAGCGGAGCCAAACTACTGGACCAGGAACCGGGTCAAGGCTGGGGCGCAGCCCATCACGCAGTGACGCCGGAGGCGGCCTTGACGCGGCGCCTGGCCCAGTAGAAGCATCGCCGCGTGATGGAAGGGGCCCAGCCCCGAGGCCCACACAATCCCGGCCAGGGCACAGGCCCGGATCGGGCACCCCGGGGGGGCCCGATGCCCCCAAGAAGATGACGAGGCCGTCCAACTCTTACTGCCTGCCGCCACTTGACAAAGGACATAGGGGCACCCCCCGACCTGAGCCGGTGACTCGTCAGCTGTCGGTCACTGGCTGCTCGGGTACCTCGATCAAGCGTGGCTCGTCGCCGGCCAGCGCGTCCTTGACGACCCGGGTGAGCTCGGCGAGGGTGTCGACCCTGGTCGCGGCTATCCCGTAGGACGAGGCGATTCCGGTGATGTCGATGTCCGGCAGGTCCAGGCCGGGGACGTTCGGCGCCTGCATGACCTGGGTGAACTTCTTCAGGGCGCCGTACTGGCGGTTGCGGGCAACAACGAACACCACCGGGACGTGGTAGCGGGCAGCGGTCCAGAGCGCGCTGACGGTGTAGTGCAGGGCGCCGTCGCCGAGCATGGCCAGGACGCGGCGGGACGGATCGCCCAGCTGCAGGCCGATGGCTGCGGGCAGTCCCCAGCCCAATCCGCCGGATGCCGGGAAGAACAGGCTGCCGGGCCGGGAGATGTCGAAACGGTCCCAGGTCGTGTCGACCGAGGTCCACTCGTGGGCGATGACGGTGTTCTCGTCCGTGGCCGCGTCGAGTGCGTCGACGATGGCGTCGGCGCTGAACTCGGGGCCGGGCTCGTCAAGGGGGTCTGTTCGGTCGAGGGGCTGCAGCGGCGGTCGGCCGGTGGCCGGCAGGGTGTCGGCGAGCCGCACCAGGGCGTCGGATGGGTTGCCGATCAGGATCTGGCCGACCGGGGCGCGAGTGGCTTCGTCGGGGTCGGAGGTCACGGCCCAGAGTTCGGTCCCCGCAGGCAGGTACTCACCTTCTTCGAACTCGTGGTAGCGGAAGATCGCCGCGCCGAACACCACGACGAGGTCGTGCCCTTCGAAATGCCCTGCGACGCCGGGGATCCCGGACGGCAGGATGCCCCGATAGCACGGGTGCCGGGTGGGGAACGGGCAGCGCGACGGGCTCGGTGCCACCAGCACCGGCATGGCCAGCTGGTCGGCCAGCCGGGACGCGCCGTCCCATCCCGACGGGTCGTCGATGCCGGGCCCGACGACCATCACCGGGTTCGCCGCGGCGGCGAGCCGGCCGCGGAGCAGGTCGAGCGTCGGCTCGGAGACCACCGGGTCACCGTGCACGGTGCGGACCCCGAGGTGTTCCAGCGCGCCGAGATCCGCGTCATGGTCCCAGTCGTCCAGCGGCAGGGAGAGGTAGACGGGGCCGGCCGGGGCGGCCGCGGCCAGCAGGATGCCCTGCGAGAGTGCCTGGGGGACGTCCTCGGGCCGCAGCGGTTCGTTGCTCCACTTCACCAGCGGTTTGGGCAGCGTCGTGGCGTCGACGTTGGTCAACATCGCGTTCAGCGCGGTGTAGCGCCGGGCCTGCTGCCCGGAGGTGACGACGACCGGTACGTGACCGGACTGGGTGTTGGTCAGGTTGCCCATGGCGTTGCCGGTGCCGGCCGCGGCGTGCAGGTTGACCAGCGAGGGGCGTCCCGTCGCCAGTGCGTAGCCGTCCGCCATCCCGATCGCAGCGCCCTCCTGCAGGGCAAGGACGTACCGGAAATCGTCGGGGTAATCGCGCAGCAGCGGCAGCTCGTTCGAGCCGGGGTTCCCGAAGATGGTGGTCATCCCGTGGCTTCGAAGCACCTGGTAGAACGCATCTCGGACGTTCACGTCGTCATCCCCTCATCGCTGTCGCTGTCGCTCTCGCTCTCGCTCTCGCTGTCGCTGTCGCTGTCGCTGTCGGTGTCGCTGTCGCTGTGGCCGTCGCCGCCCTTCGCCCAGAGCGCCCGCATGTCACGAAGTACCCAGGTCAGCGCGTCGTCGGGCACCAGGTAACCACCGATGCCGGTGGTGTGCAGCATGTCGTAGACCCGCCCGGAGACGTCGGCCAGCCGGGCGGCCGGATCAGTGCCGGCTTCGGGGGGAGTCGGCAGCACCGCGGTGATGGTGTCCGGTCGCTGCTCGATGACCTCGATGCGGTAGTCGCCGTCGAGGATCGCGCCGAAGTATTCGGCAAGCGCCGCCTTGGGATCGGCCAGCAGCCGCGCCCGCATGTCGGGGTCGGCGCTGAGCAACCGGTAGTGCTCGGTGAAGCGGTCGCTGCTCACTGACCGTCCCCGGCGCGATGGTCTCGGTACTGCTCGCGCATCTCGAGCAGCGCCAGCTTCGCCTCCTGGGGCATGATCCAGACGAACTGTTCGCCGCTGCGCCACAGGTCAATCTGGTTGACCACTCGCTCGTGCTCGCCCTGGTCGGAGAACGCGGGTGGGATCACCAGGTAGAGGGTGTCCGGGCGCTGGATCCGCAGGTCGACTCGCCAGCCGGCCGGCACGTCGACCCCCAGTTGTGTGAGCGCCGCGACGGGGTCCCCGGTGACGGCGGGTTCGCTCCAGGTCAGCTTCGTCAGGGCCTGCTCGAGGTCGACGGCGTCGGGGCCGGTGGCGCCGAAGAGCGCTGCGGGCTCACCGGTCACGAATGCGCTCCCGCCAGTGGCTGATGCAGAGCCGGGCCGGGGATGGGCAGCACGAGCCTGGACGACGAGTGGATGGTGTTGAGGCTGCTGGTGCCGACCGTCGCATGCCGGAACCCCATGATCGCGGGCGTGCTCGGGTCCTGGTCGTCGCTGGTGACGACGAGCCTGACCCGGTGTCCGGCGGCGAACCGCCGGGCGCTGGTGACGAGCGGAATCCGATAGGCGGTGAGCGCACCCGGGACGACGGCTTCGGCATCACGGCAGGGCAACTCGGGCGAACCGACCGAGCTGCTGCCCGGGTCGACCCGGCGGAGGCTGGCACGGAGCCATCCCGCGGTGACGTCGACGACGCTGCCATCAGGGGCCACGTCCTGCAAGGTGACGATCCATGCCGTGTCGATGGCGGTGGAGTTGGCCTGGAGTTCCACTTCGATATCGCCCACGACGTCGAGCGCCTGCTCCAGCGGCGCGCTGGTCCACTCCAAGACAGAGGGAGGGTCGGTCTCGCTCGGCCGGGCTCGGCCCAGTCCTGTTCCGAGCACCATGAACGACCGCTGGCCGGGGGTACCCTCGTCGTCCCCGAGCTCGCCGTCGGCGCGAAGGCTCATCAGGCGGCCGACGACGCCGACGGGTGGCCAGCTGTCGCTGGTGTGCCATTCGTCGGCACCCGGCATCCAGTACCGGATGGCGGGGCCGTCGAGGATGCCGGTGTCCCGGTCCTTCAGCCAGTGGTCGAACCAGGCAAGCGCCTCGACGTGCAGGCTCTCCCACGGCCACGTCAGCCCGAACTCGCCGAGCATCCCGACGCGGACGACCGGCGCGTTGGTCAGCGCCCTCATGGCCGGAAACGTCGAGGGCAGGTGCAACGGGACGTTCTGCCAGTCACAGCCGAGGTACGTGGGAACCTCGACGCGGTCGAGCAGCGGCAGGAGGTTCCGCTCGTCCCACCACTCGTCACGCAGCGGGTGCTCGACCGCCATGGCCCGCCACAGGTCGTCCCAAGGGTGTGGGTCGTGGCGGAGCTTGAGCGCGGCGTGCAGGATAGCGATCGACGACTCGCCGTTCATCGTGGCGAACTTCCGGTGCAGCGGCGGCGTGCGCAGAACGTCCCGCACGGCGTCGATCAGCTTGCTGCGCCAGAAGTGGTCGCTGCGAGCGGACGTGAGCCCCACCATGGCGAGGAACGGCGTCACGAAGCCGGAACTGAACAGCCCGTGGTGCACCGCCGCCTCGTACAATTCGGTGGTGACGGCCACCGGGAAGATCGCCCGCAGGTGCGGGGGGCGTTCGACGGCCGCCTCCAGCTGGGTCATGGCGAAGTAGCTGATCCCGATCATTCCGACGTTCCCGTCGCACCACGGCTGGACGGCCGCCCACTCGACCATGTCGTGCAGGTCGCGACGCTCCTGCGGGTCGAAGAAGCCGAACGTCCCGCCCGAGCCCCCCGTCCCCCGGAGGTTGGCGATCACATGCACGTACCCGCGCGGCACCCAGAAGTCGGACGCGCCGGCCTCGATGAAACCCATCGGCGCACCGAGATCCTGGATCTGCCGCGGGTACGGCGACGCCGAGATCAACGCCGGGAACCGGCCGTCAGCGTCCGGTCGATGCACGTCGGTGAGCAGCTCGACGCCATCCCGCATGACGGCGGCGACGTCCTGGTCGGACCGCATGCCGTGCGCCGGCGCCGACAGGTTGCGATACTCGCGCCCGGTTGTCTGGGGGCCGTTGAGCTGGCGTTGCCCCGGTTCTATGCCCGCCACCTTCGACATGGTCTGCCTCCACCTGCGACCCGGGCTCGTGCGCGAAAGGATGCGCTACCAGTTGATCTTCCCAGCTCGACCGCGAAACGTCCAGCCGGAGTTTCCTCACCTGCAGAAAGCTCCCGACGGAATAGTCTGTTGTCTCGAACAGTCACCTGTGGTCGACGGGGAGTGAGATGGCGGACGCTGGTCGCCGGGGTCCCAGCGAGGACCGGGGCGTCGTGATGGACCGGATCGTGCACGTGGCTCGGGCGTCGTTCGCCGAGAATGGCTGGGCCGGAACATCTCTGCGGGCGGTCGCCCGGGACGCCGGCGTCGATGCGCGATTGATCGCCTATTACTTCACGGACAAATCAGCGCTGCTGCAGGCCTGCCTGCAACCGCCTCCGGGTTACCTGGAGGGGATCGCCGCGGTCCTGCGCACTCCGCTGCGCCGACGCGGACCGGCGCTGGTGCGGAACCTGCTCGCCGCGTGGAACAACCCGCCGACGGCGATCGTGCTGCGGTCCATCATCCTGACCGCCGCGCACGAGCCGGTCGCCCTGGAGCGGCTCCAGCTGGTGTTCCGGAACAGCATGATCGGTGCGGTCGCCGCGTCGCTCGACGACGACGAGCGGCTGGTCCGGGGCGGCCTGGTCGCGAGCCAACTCGTCGGCCTGTCCATGACCCGCTACGTCTGGCGGCTCGAGCCGATCCGGCGGCTGCCCGACGAGGACGTCATCAGCCTGATCGGTCCGACCATCCAGCGATACCTCACCGGCCGGCTCCCCAACCCGACGTCGGTGACCGAACCACTGGTGTCGCTCGACTCGCCCAACGCCGGTTGACACTGGGACGTCGCACGGGATGTTGGCCGCTACCAACCGATCTCACTCGCCTAGCAGGCCGTCGATCCGATCGGCAGCGTGCAACTGACGGACCACCGCGGCCACACCAACGCCCATGGCGGTCATCGCGGCACCGCGGTCGTTGGCGGCCCGCAGTTCATCCCGGTCGGCCCCGCCGGCGGTCGCGGCCTCGGCGGAGTTGATGTCGGCGATACCGCCGCCTTCGGAGAAGGTGCCGGCATCGATGGTGATCGAGTCACAACCGGTCGTTGCGAGTTGTTCGCGAAGCCATTGGTACTCCTCTTGTTTCGTGTCCAGGGTGCCAACCAGTGCGACGGTCGTCATTGACTTCCCATTCTTGTGTTCGTGGTGCCAGCATTGATGAATTGCGATACGCATCGCGCGGGGCCGGGAAAACCCCTGCCCGTGTGGTAGATGCGCGGGCTCTAATCCGTGTGCTGACCGGCTCTCAATGCCGCGGAGGCGTCGGCGCAGGTCGGGATGGTCCATCGGTGAGAAACGGGGACAGTGAAGGTAAGGGGCCGACCCTGGGTTTCGAACTCAGGAAAGGAGAAGCGTCATGCGGACAACATCATGGCCGTTGGACCATTCAGGCCTGGGCGTTTTACCCCGGGAGGAATGCCTGCGTCGGTTACGGGTCGCCAAGGTGGGTCGGGTGTCCTTCATCGACCACGGCGAACCGGTGATCCTTCCGGTCAACCACGCCCTCGACGGCGAGGCTGTCGTCTTCCGGACCGCGCCCGGCTCCAAGCTGATGGCCGCGGACAACGGGCTACTGGTGGCGTTCGAGGTCGACGGGTTCGATGAGGACCGACGCGCCGGGTGGAGCGTGGTGATCCACGGAAAGGCCACGACCGTGGAGGAACCCATGCAACTGGCACGGTTGGACACGCTCGGTGTGTCGCCATGGGCGGATCTGGCCGAACGGACCCATTGGGTGCGGATCAGGCCCAACTCGGTGACCGGCCGGCAGATTGTCCACCCAACCCGCTGATCACTGCACGCCATGACAACCGTTTCGGCAACCCCTATCGCGCCACCGCGTCAGCGGTGGCCCCCGGGAATGCGACAGCTGGCAGCGGTCAGAGGCATCTCACGGTGGCAGCGTGGTCGCACCACCACCGGACGATCACGCCCCGGAGCAGAAGGCGGCTCGAATGCCCGGTCCCGCCGGGGGACCCACCGGCCGGGTTCCAGGAACGAGCCGTCGGTCCGCCGCCGTCCCCGTCCGGCGGACCCTGGCGCGGCAGC
This sequence comes from Mycobacteriales bacterium, assembly GCA_038322925.1. GTDB lineage: Bacteria > Actinomycetota > Actinomycetes > Mycobacteriales > Nakamurellaceae > Nakamurella. The sequence continues at coordinate 1,083 of JBBQGJ010000173.1, read as the reverse complement.
ACGCCACCTGCAACCCGGCGTGCGACCTCCCGTCCCCACGGACCATCGGGGCCGCTACGGGTCACTTGGGGTCGGTGGCGTTGACGATTGCCCCCATGAGACGCCGCCATCGGGATTCTCCGTTAAGGTCAAGGGGTACGCGGGTCGCCGAGTTCAGACCACGTCGACGTCCCGCCTGGACCTGTACGGCTCGCACCAGGAGAGATCGGCTAGCCGGCCACGGTGACCCCAGGGCCGCCGACCAGGTCGCGATATTCGCGTCGTTGCTTGCCGTGTCAGGCGCCCGGACCGATCTCACAACCCCCTTTGCAGCCCGGAAGGTGCGTGAGACAGTGTCCTCGCCCACGGTGCCGGAATTCGGGCCCAACGATTGGTTCCTCCAGGAGAGGTATCAGGCATTCCTGGCCGACCCGGCCAGCGTGGACTCGATCTGGCGGGATTTCTTCGCTCACACCGAATCCAGCAGTGATGACTCGAACCCGGCCGCGGGCCACGGCATCCACGCCACGACATCGACGATCAGCGCATCGGCCTTGCCGCCACAGCCGGGATCGTCGTCGGCCACCATCTCGGCGGCTTCCGCTGCCGCTGCCGTCTCCTCCGATTCACCGGCCCGCCCGGGACGGCCCGTCCGCCGGCCTCCACCACCTCCACCGATCCGCGCTACGTCGAACGCGCAGCTGCCCACCACCGGCGCCGGCGGCGGGAAGGATCGGGATGCGCCGCGGGCGACGACACCGCCGACTCGCCCGACGATCACCGCAACCCCCGACGACCTGATCGCGGTCAAGGCGGCGAAGGCGGCCAGGGCCGCCCGCGACGCGGAGGGGTCCGGCGAGACCAGCGCACCGTTGCGTGGTGCTGCGGCGACCGTGGTGAGGAACATGACGTCGTCGCTGGAGGTGCCGACGGCCACCTCGGTGCGGGCGGTGGCGGCGAAGTTGATGGCCGACAACCGGATTGTGATCAACAACTTCCTGAAGCGGAACCGCGGCGGGAAGATCTCCTTCACGCACCTGATCGGCTACGCCATCGTCCGGGCGATCGCCGATCACCCGAGCATGAACCGGCACTTCGCGGTGG
>JBBQGJ010000172.1:0-13448 GCA_038322925.1 Mycobacteriales bacterium | reverse complement strand
TGTTCAACTCAATACCGCCTCGAGAAGCCCTGGTGGCTGAACGTCGAATCAGCCCACTCCACAAGGCATAACGGATCCAAACCAGACCAGCCGGCTCGCTCAATCTTGCGGCCAACTCGTTGTGCGGAAATCGGCGTTAGCGCGCTGGAATGATTGCGGTGCATGGAGGACCGCGTTTGACGTTGACGAGCTGATCGAGTTCTGGACCCTGTTGGTGAAGATCGAGCGCTGCTCGCCGGTAAGCGGGGCGCTACTGCGCTGGGTTTCGCGGTGCTGTTGAAGCACTACGGCCGCCACGGCCAGTTCCCTCGCGGACGTTCGGAGGTGCCGGACCATGTCATCGTTCGTCACTGGTCAGCTCGGGGTCGACGCCGCGGATCTCGGCTTTCTACGAGTGGTCGGGCAGCACGATCGAGTATCACCGCGCCCAGGTCCGGGACCATCTCGGCTACCGCGTCACGTCGCGGATCAGGAGAGTTGACGGTCTGGCTGTCGGAATGGTGGTTCACTCGCTCCGACCGCCGATGAACTCGTCGGCCACGCCAGTAGCAAAACTGCTACCTTGATGTGATGGTCACCATTCCACAGAAGGAGCTCCGCAATCAGGTCAGCGAGGTGCTGCGCCGGGTCGAAGCGGGGGAGACACTCACCATCTCGGTTGCCGGCCGTGAGGTTGCCGAGCTGAGCCCGGTCAGGAAGCACCGTTGGGTCAGTAGACCCGCGCTGGACCTGGTCTGGCGAGGACCTACTCCGCGCGGACTCGACAACGATCTGGCCCTGATTGAGGGCGCCGTTGTCGATCCGTACGAGAAATGAGGGCAGTACTCGACACCTCGGTGCTGATAGCCGACATACCACCGATTGATGTCGAAGCCGCGATCAGCGTCGTGTCTATTACGGAGTTGCATTTCGGCGCGCTGCTTGCCAGGGACAACGACGAGCGCGCTCGTCGGACAGACCGACTGGCGGTCGTCGAAGCAACATTCGACCCGCTCCCGGTTTCGGTTGAGGTCGCTCGCGCTTGGGGGCGGCTCGCGGCAGCTGTCGCCCAACGTGGCGGCAAGCCCCGTCGACGCCAGCTCGACCTGGCGATCGCGGCGACAGCAACCGTGGAGCAGGTCCCGCTGCTGACCCTCAATCTGGCCGATTTCCGAATCATCGACGACCTGGTCGACGCACGACTCCCGTGAGTCCTGATGAAAAGGCCTGCGCGACCCGCGGATCGTGGGGAAGCGGGCGGATCGTGCATCCGATGCAACAACGCTTCAATTACCGGCAACCAGCAATATTCAATCTGGAATTATCGGCACGAGCTGAAGCACTCATCGAACAGTCGACGGCACCCAAACCTGCAGCGTCGCCGGCGAGTAGTAGACGACCTGGCCGCCAGGTGACAGCCGCGCGATCACCCCTCACTCCGTCCGCGTGCGACGGCTGCAGTGCCCTCGGCACTTCGTCGGCTGCCACGTCGACTTGGGTACGGCCTTCGTTGCCATGGTGCTCGATTTACCTAACATAATGTCCCTTATCGGCACTTGATCAGCGCGGACACGTCGCACCACGGCGCTCGTCCAACCCGACAGCCACAGCAACGGGATTCCGCCGTCCTCAACCTCCAGCCTCCGCGCGGAACTGAAGCAGGTTGAACGCGGCCGCGGCGCGAACGGACTTCAGCGGGCGTTGGCGCAGGCCGCACCGACGCGAAGTCGGACGAGGCCGCTCCCCGGCCGCCTGTTCCGTCACCGTGACGGAACAGGGCATCTGTCGCGGATTCGTGATGTTGCCTCCGCCCATTTGCACTCGGACGAATTCGTGCCGAGAGTCGCGCGGGCGAGGTGATGTTCATTCTCCCTGCGCAGGAAATACCGTTCGGGATGAATGTGGCTGACGCTCGGTGATATCACCGGTGGTCAAGGTGGGCATTGGCGTCTTGCGAACTGCCGGAGCCGGGGACGAGTCACACCGAGCGATCGTTCGCAACGCTCCCGGGGACGACCGTGCGCAACTGCCGGATATCCGACGCAAATGTCTTCCCGCGCCGGCACCGGGAAACCGGTAGGGTTCGGCCCAGGTTCAGGGGATTTACGACCGGCATTTCCGGAGGGAGACATGACCGGCTCCACCGGCGATCGCGCTCCGGAATTCCCGGATCCGCTGCAGCGCGACCTCGTCGGTGATGCGAACGGTGCATCACCCGACGGCCGGATAGTGCCGAAGGACTGGGCTGGTGGTGTTCCGCAGTACCCCGCTCATGCACCATCGGTCCGGTTGGGGCGCCACTGGGTCAGCGGGTTGTGGCTGATTCCCATCGGAATCGTCACACTCGTCTTCTGCATCGCAGTCGCGCAGCAGTTGCGCACGTACCAGTGGATGCAGGATTTTCTCCGGGACTATCCCGGGACCTCAGCGGACTACGTTCCGTCGGTCACCTCGGGATTTCCATGGTGGCTGCGCTGGCAGCACTTCTTCAACATCGTCTTCATGATGTTCATCATTCGGGCCGGCCTGCAGATCCTGGCAGACCACCCGCGGCTCTATGTCAACTCCGGCAGTCGGCCCGGTACCGAGTGGCTCCGGCTTCGTGACCCGGTGCCCACCGACCGGATGGATTCGAACAAGGCGCATGAGGTCTGGACCGCCAAGGACGACTCCGTGGCGCTGCCGAAATGGCTCGGCCTACCTGGGTTACGCCATTCCATTGGGTTGGCGCGCTGGTGGCACCTGAGCTTCGATCTTCTTTGGCTGATCAACGGCGTGATCTTCTTCATTCTCCTGTTCAGCTCCGGTCAGTGGCAGCGATTGGTCCCCCGTTCCTGGGATGTCTTCCCGAATGCGGTATCGACCGCCGTCCAGTACGCGTCGCTGGATCTGCCGGCGAACGACGGCTTCACCAACTACAACGGACTGCAGCTGCTGGCGTATTTCCTCACCGTGTTCGTCGCCGCTCCCCTTGCGTTCGCCACCGGACTGCTGCAGTCGCCGGCGATCGCCGGGAAGTTGGGCCTGGGAGCAGGCGCCTTGAACCGGCAGGTGGCCCGTAGCATCCATTTCTTGGTGCTGTGCTGGATGATCTTCTTCATCGCGGTGCATACGTTGATGGTGTGGATCACCGGATTGCTCGGCAACGTCAATCACATCACCCTGGGCACCAACACGGATTCGTGGTGGGCGGTGGCCATTTATGCCGGCGGGATGGCTGTCGTCATCGGGCTCTGGGCGTGGGCATCGCCTTTCACAATCCGCCACCCGCGCGTCGTGCAGCACACGGGCGCATTCATGGTCGGTTGGGCCAAGGGACTCATGGAGTGGTGGGATCCCCGATCGACGTACCAGGAAAAGGATATCTCGACCTTCTTCTGGCCGAATGGGCACTTACCGGATTCGCCGGAATACACCCGACTGAAGACGGGTGGTTTTGCCGACTATCGGTTGCGGATCGACGGACTGGTGGAGAACCCGGTTGAACTCGGATTCGCCGAAATCAAGGCGATGCCCAAGCGCGAGCAGACCACCCAGCACTATTGCATTCAGGGATGGTCCGGGATTGCAAAATGGGGCGGCGTGGCCCCGTCCGATCTGCTGAACATCGTCCGCCCTCGACCGGACGCGAAGTGGGTCGTCTTCTACTCGTACGGCGCCGGACCCGTCGGAGGTCTGTACTACGACTGCCACAAGATCGAAAACATGCGCCACGAACTGACGATCCTCGCCTACGAGATGAACGGCGAGCCGCTCAACGAGTCCCACGGCGCGCCGCTGCGTCTGCGTGACGAGGCGGAACTCGGGTTCAAGCAGGTCAAATGGGTGCAGGCCATAGAGTTCGTGGCCAGCTTCGAACATCTTGGCGCGGGGCAGGGCGGGTACAACGAAGATCAGGAGTTCTACGGATACCGGATGCCGATCTGAACCGGCCCTTACGGCTGGGCGAGGCCCTAGCGTTCCTGATCCGCGGCGACGGAGCTCGGGAAGCGGTTGCGGCTGTCCGAGACAGACGGGCTCTGGACTTGGTAGGTTTCGCGAGCTTGATCCGCGCGGCGGCGTGTCAGGTCGTCACCGCTAGACACCGGCACGCTTGGCCGCGGTCCCACCAGTTGGTTGGCGCGGGATCAGCTGGTCGGCGCCGGTCAGCGATTCATCAGGGTGGACAGCCGTCGCCGTCGTGGCGAGGCTGGTCTTGGCGGCCCGTTCGACCAGCACAGGCACGAAGTCGCGGATCGGACGGCCGTCGAACCGCTGGTGGGAGGTATGCACGGTGTCCTGGATGACATCCGGCGCGACGTCGGGAAAGGACTCCGTCAGGCGTTGGGCCACCTCGGTGACCGCTCGGGTTTCATCTTCCTGTGACAGCATGCGAATGATGCTGCCACCGCGGCCGCCCGATGCCAACATTGGTCACCGACTGGTGACGCCCCGTTTCATTCCCTGAAACACCGCTGTGACGCCGGGTGGTCAAGCCTCAAGATCGTCGAACCACCCGGCCGCGTGTCGGCCGGCGTCCGGGGCCACATAGGCCATCCCGCTTGATGGCTACCGTTGTGGCGGCATTGCCCGGTGCCGGCCGTCGGGCTGCGCCGCGACAGTGACCGGGACGCCCAGGAAGCGACCGTAGGCGTCGGCTGCGGCCCCGAAAGCGGACAGCTGACGGGCCGAGAGCGCTTCGAACGGCAGTGGAGTGACAGTCACACCCGCCGCGGTCTTCTTCCGCCGCCACAGCCCGGCGACGCCGCCGCCGATCACGATGGTGGACTGGAACATACCGTTGTTGCCCGGCACGATCACCGGCGCGTGCTCGGCGGCAAGGCTGGCGCTGCGGTCCTGGTAGCCCAGCAGGAACTCGTCGAACCCGGGCAGGGCGTGCACCCGCCTCGACGCCCGGTCAGGTAGACCCGGTGCCATCCAGTAGCTGACGTCGTCGACGACGAGCTCCTCCAGATGCTCACGGGCCAATGCCATCCCGATCGCCGTGTCACGGGCCCGGAGCTTCGTCCACCAGACGAAATCACGCACGGTCGCCGGTCCGTGGCTGGCGAAGTAGCGCCGGACGAACTCCCCCAGCGACTCCTCGCGGTCGAGCCTACGAGGGTTGGGGACCCATTCGTCGAGCAAGACGACGGCCTGGTCGCTGCCGCGCATCGGGCCGAGGCAGAGTTGGCGGATCTGGTGGAGCTGCCCGATCAGGTGCGCTCCGCGCTGACCAGTGGTGGCGATCCCGGCCGCCTCGAAAGCCTGAAACAGCTCGGCGCGCGTCGCGCTCCGACCGCCCTCGAGCACCTTGGTCGCGATGTCCCTGGCCTGCCCGAACGTGGCATCGTCCAGGCCGAGCTCGCGGTGCCGGGTGGCCAGCGAGCGCAACGTCCGCTCCCCCGTCAGCTGCAACATCCAGCCGATGTCGACGGCCGGCACCAGATGCAGGGTGCCGCGCATGGGCCAGGACCGGATGATCTCGCCACGGGCCAGCGCGGCGTCCACATCGGCGAGGGTCGTCCCCGGGGCTCGCAGGCCCACCGACCACTTGGCGCCGGGCAGGTCCTGACCCTGCAGAGCCAGCATCCACGTCACCACCTCGGTGGGCGTGGTGAACTCGCTGCCCTCGATGCGCTGCGCAGCCAACCGCAGCCGGCGGAGTGTGGAGCCTGAGGTCGTCATCCCGACCATCGTCGCGCACCCCACCGACAGTGCGGGAGCGGGTCATCCGGCGCGACGGGACATCCGGTCCACGAAACATGGGTATGGTCGCCCCGATGGGCACCCGGGTCCGGCTCAGCGTTGGATGATCAGCAACAGGATCAACGCGGTGCCGTTGAACACGGCGTGCGACACGATCGCGGGCCCGAGGCGGTTGCTCCACAGGGTGAGTCGGGCGTTGACCCAGCCCACCACGAACAGCGAGAGAAACAGGACCGTCGCCGAGAACGCGTTGTCTGCCTCACTCAGGTGGATCAGGGCGAACAGCCCCGCCGAGGTCAGCACCGCGAGGTGAATGCGGGTGGTCGGGTTCGACAGACGCGGCCGGTACGCCCTGCGGTTCAGGCTTTCCAAAGTCGAGCGGAGCAGCAACCCGCGGAAGAACAACTCCTCCACCAGCGGCGCGATCACGGTGACGGCGACGGCTGTGGTGATCAGCATGCCGGTCCCGGCGGTCAGTTCCATGGGGAGGTTGCTGCTGGCACCCCCCTGGTAGCGAGTGATCGTCGCCGCGATCACCCCGATGATCACCACCCCGATTCGCAATCCGAGTCCGGCCAGCACACCGATCCACAGGTCGGCCCAGCGAAAGGTCAGCCCCAGGTCGGCCACGATGCTCCCGGTGCCATGCCGGTGGCAGGCCCACCACGAGGTCGCCAGCAATGCGATCCAGGTGGCGGCCAGCGACAGCAACGCCAGCACCGAAGGGTCCGGCCGGTCCCCGCTGGCCGCTACCCCCGCGCGGATCACCACGGTCAGAATCAGCAGCAGCCCGAGCCCGGCCAGTACGTCGACGAAGGTCCATGGAGTGCGGGGCAGGGGCGAGTCGCGGGTCGCGGGCACCGGACGGCCCGTCCACCCGTCGTGGACGTGAGGCGTGCCCGGCTCAAGGCCAATGACCGGAATGGCGTCGGTCACGGCGTCGGTGCCGGTCCCATTCCTGCCGCGATCCCTTGCGGTCAAGGACCTTTCCCTTCTTTGTTCATGAGTTCTTTGTTCATGAGTTCCTTGTTCATGAGTTCCTTGTTCATGAGTCGGCCGGCCGCCCAGTGGAGCTCCCGGGCCAGCTCAGCGCCGATCGGGCGAAAACACCAGCCGGCGGGCGATGACGTCCTCGGCGATCTCGAGAATCGGGCGATGCGCGGCGAAAGCGGCCGCCTGAAGTTGCGCCAACGCCTCGGGGATGGAGACGGCGAGCTGCACAGCTATCATCCCGGTCGCCTGCGGGATCTCGGCACGCCCGAACAACGGAACTGGATTAGCGCCGCTGGGGGCGAGCCGGTGATCCCGCCCGGTGAGGTCGTCGAGCACCACACTGACCAACTCGTCCACGATGAGCAGGGCGATCGCCGTGTCCCGCTCGCTCAGCTCGCCGGGTTCGTCCCGGTACAGCTCGACCGTGCCGAACGGTGCGGTGCCGAGCTGGAGCGGGAACGCGAACGCCGCGAAGGCGCCGGCCTGGGTTGCCTCGTGGGCGAACCCCGGCCACTGGGCGAAGGCATCGGTGCTGCCCAGGTCGGCCACGAGCACGGGTTCACGCTACCGGAAGGCATCCAGACATGGGCCCTCGCCGAGGGTGAACTGCAACTCGTCGAGTTGGGCGACCACGTCGTCGGTGGCGTGCACGAGTTGGGTGTTGTCCGGCCCACTACGCACCACGATCGACGCGCCGTTCACCGGCAGGAGTTCGGCGAACCGGTCGGCCCGGTGCAGGGTGTGTGAGATGTCCCGGTCGGCAAGCGTTCCCTCACCGCCGGTTTGCCCCTCCTCGGTCGCTTCCAATGGTCCCCACCTCTTCGATACGATCTGCCGGCAGTTCCCCCAATTCAACTCTTGTCGCCGCGCTCGATGCCAGTGCCCCACGGGCCGGCGGGGCCCGCTATCGACGCCGGCCGACACCAGGGGGAACCACTTGCCCGTTGTCGAGTGTTTCGGCGGCACCGGGGGCAATTCCAAGGGAAAGTCTGCTCGAATCGCGAATGCCGCTGCCGGCTCGTCACGGAAGACGGTGTCGAAAAGGGTGCGAAGGCACCATCGTATGACGACTGGTCGGTGCCGGACCTGCGCGACAAGGCGAAGCAGGTGGGCATCAAAGGCCGGTCGTCGATGTCGAAGAAGGAACTGGTTTCCGCGTTGCGCGATCATTGAACCGGCCTGCCGGGGCCCCGACCGGCGTAGTTTCGGGATCGTGCCCGACCACCCAGCCGACAGATTGTCGAACCTGCTGGGCGCACTGTCCCTCGCGCTGGCCGATCAGATCCGGGAGGTGACCGAGAGGGCCGCCGGGGTCAGCGATGCGGCGCCCGCGGCGCTGGTTTCACTGCGCGAATCGCCGAGCGAAAGGACCATCGAGGACCTGCGCACGCTGGTGGGCCTGACCCATTCCGGCGGGGTGCGGCTCGTCGATCGCCTCGCCGAACTCGGCTACGTCACCCGCCGGCCGCGCCCGCCGGGCCGTTCGGTGGTGGTCACCTTGACCCAGCAGGGCGCGGACGCCGCCGACCGCATCGCGCTGGCCAGGGCGGAGGTGCTGGGCAGGGCCATCCGATCGCTCTCGCCGGACGAGCAGAACCTGCTGGCGACAAGCCTGTCGACGATGATCGGCGACATCGCCCGCGATCGATTGGCCCGCAGGGTGGATGGAAGGCCACCGCACGGTGGCGCGCTGTGCCGGATGTGCGACTTCACGGCGTGCGGGCGGGAATTCGCGCGCTGTCCGGCGCAGACCGCCGCCGCGGAACCGCACCCGGTTGACACCGCCCTCCTAATGTGATCGACTCATATTCGTAGCTAACGAAGGGAATGTCACAATGAACAGCTTCACGGTCGACGCCGCGGCAGGCGAGTCGGAGTCGGCTGTCTCGAAGCTGACCAGGGCAAGCGTGCGGAAGAAGTACTCCGGCGACGTCGATGGGACATCCGCGACGGAATGGTTGATGTCGTACGACGCTGACGGCGCGGCGTTCGTCGGGCTCGAACGGATCAGGGGCACGATCGGCGGGCACCCGGGAACGCTTGTCCTGCAACACGTGGGCCAATACCGGGACGGCGTCGCGAAGGCCACCCTCACCGCGCTCGGCGGAACGGACGAACTCGGCCGCGTCACCGGGAGCGGCGACTTCCTGGCCGATCCAGCGGGCTCGATCAGCCTGTCGCTGAACACCTGACGGAACCACGGTTCAGCGTCCACGTCGAGTCAGCTTGCCGGGCACCCCGTCCGGCGGGTGACGACCGTGCTAGTGGAATTCAGGCACGATGAGGTACAACCCGTACAGCACCAGCAGGCCGGACACACCGACACACGCGTAGCCGGACACTCTGGCAAGGGGACCCGGCGATACCGATTCGTCGGCGCGGCCGCCGGAGGTCAGCGCGAACACCCCGAGCGAGAAGATGCCGACAATCGCGACCGCCGCCACGACGGTGGTGATCGCCACCAGCAACAGAGAATTCCAATCGATGTTCATGACCTCGCAAGCCCTTTCGCTCCGCGTGCGTCCGCCATGGTGTTGGTCCGAGCCGGTGGCCTGGTCATACCGACACCGTTGTCTTCTCGGCAGCGATGGTGACGTCTGGGGAGTCGTTCACGTTGCTGCTCGACACCGGTGCGCGCTTGGAGATCGCGTAGATCGCACCGGCACCGGCCAGTAGCGCGATGAAGACGATGATGATCCCCACGGTCCCGGTGAGGGCGACGGAGGCGGCCACCCCTCCGACGATCGCGGCGGACGGCAGGGTGAGCAGCCACCCGTAGAGGATCTTCCGCGCCGTGGACCAGCGCACCTGGGCCAATTTCTTTCCGATGCCCGAGCCGAGGATGGAGCCCGAGCACACCTGGGTGGTCGACAGACCGAAACCCATGTGCGAGGACGCGAGAATCGCCGCGGCGGAGGTGGTCTCGGCCGCGAAGCCCTGCGGCGCCTTGACGTCGACGATGCCCTTGCCCATCGTGCGCATGATCCGCCAGCCACCCGAGTAGGTGCCCAGCCCGATGGCCAGTCCTGCGCTGGCGATCACCCAGAATTGCGGCCCGGTCCCCGACTCCTGGTAGCCCGCGGTAATCAGCACCAGCGTGATGACACCCATCGTCTTCTGCCCGTCGGAGGTGCCGTGCGCCAGAGCCACCAGCGACGCGGACACCGACTGCGCATGCCGGAACCAGCCCGCCACCGGTTCCCGGTCGGCCCTCTTGATCATCATATAGAGGAAGTACGTCGCCAGCCCGGCCGCGAGCGCCGCGACCACCGGCGCCACCACCGCCGGCAGGATGATCTTGGACATCACCACGGAGAAATTGACCCCCGAGACGCCTGCCCCGATCAGACCGCACCGATCAGCCCGCCGAAGAGCGCGTGCGAGGAACTGGAGGGCAACCCGAACAGCCAGGTGACCAGATTCCACAAGATCGCGCCGACCAGACCGGCGAAGATCATCGTCGGGGTGACCAGCGCGTCGTTGACGATCCCGCCCGAGATGGTCTTGGCGACCTCGGTGGACAGGAACGCACCGGCGACGTTCAGCACGGCGGCGATCAGCACCGCCACCTTCGGTTTCAAAGCGCCTGTCGCGACAGAAGTGGCCATGGCGTTCGCACTGTCGTGAAAGCCGTTGGTGAAATCGAAGAACAGCGCGGTGATGATCACCATCGACACCAGGAACAACGTAGTCGACATGGTCCATGTCTCCTTGGACGCAACTGACGAGGCGGACGGCGGCCTTGCTGCGCCGGCCGCCGGACCAGCAGAACAGCAATGCCGGATGGGACGTTAGGTCCGGATGGTGAACACGGAATGAACCCTCGGAAGCACGCGGCGCTCGATGTCGTGCGGGGACTGCGTCCCGAACGCACCGGCGCGGTGTCAACCGTTGGCCAACGACACGTCCTGCTTGTCGGTGTTCTGTACCGTTGCGCCTTGTGGCACTTGACGAGGCGACGAAAAGGATCTACCGGCGCACCGATTCCGCAACTCTGGTGGGATTGCTGCCCGAACTCCGCCGCCTGACCAAGGGTGCCCAGAAAGAGCGGGAACGGCTCGACCGAGAACAGGACGCCCATGGCGAGGGTGATGACAGCGGTTCGCCCGTCAACGGATTCGACGAGAAGTTCTCGGCCGATCTCGGTGCCTATGTCACGTCGGCAAATGATCGGGAGCTGTGGATCCGCACTGAGCTGAAGCGACGCGGGTTGCTGCCGTTGTGGCCAGGCGAGCAGGAGCACCTCGACGACGACGGTTGAGGGTCCACCACAGGGTCACCGTGCTCCGGGCCGCCGGGAAGTCGCTGACGGCCGTCAGTGCCGCGACAGCCCGGCGAACTCCATCCGTTTCACCGTCGCCGGTGCGGCCGCCGGGATGGAAGCCACGGGGGTGGACGACGATCGGGCCGAGTCCGGCGCGCCCGGCAGATCTGGCTTGGTCGGCGTGTACAGCCAGGTCTGGAAGAACGCGCCCAGCCCCTGACCGGAAATCCGTTCGGCCAGGGCGATGAACTGCTCGGTGGTGGCCTTGCCGCCGGCGTGGATCCGCGTCCAGGTACGGAGCAGCCGGAAGAAGCTGTCGTCGCCGATCGACAACCGCAACTGGTGCAGGGTCATGCCGCCCCGCCAGTACACCGGGATGTCCAGGAATTCCTCGGGACCGGGATCGGCGATCACCACCGACCAGAACGGATTGTCAGCTGACAACCGTGAATAGAGGAAATCGAAGTTCTGCTGAGCCGTGCCCAAACCCTCGTGTTCGCTCCACAACCACTCGGCATACGTCGCGAAACCCTCGTTCAACCAGATGTCCTTCCACCGCTGAACGCTCACGCTGTCGCCGAACCATTGATGAGCGAGTTCGTGCACCACGACGTCGTCGCCGGAAATCGGATCCGTGAAAAAGGCCCGCGAGTAGATCGGCCGGTCTGGGTCTCCAGGGCGAATCCCACGCCCTCCAGATCGTCGACGACACCGCCGGCCGCGGTGAACGGGTAACGACCGAACGATCGGGACAGGAAGTCGATGATCTCCGGCTCCCTGGCGAATGATCCCTGGACGATCTCACCCCGTGGACGGCGGCAGATCCGCCACCGTGCCGACGATCCAGTCGTTCTCGTTGGCCTGACTGCCGGCCGGGGCGCCGGATGCCGTCCACCCGTCCAGTACATCCCCGTCGTCCTCGAACGATGTGCTGCCCTCACCGGTGGAAACGGCGATGTCGTCCACGACAACACCGTTCGCCTGCACCAAGTCGTCGCTGGCGTAGCTGATCGACAGCTCGACATCCCGCCCGGCGTAGCGCGCGAGGTCGACGAGCCAGTGCTCCGAGCCGTTTCCTTTACCGGTGGCGGCCGACCATGTGCCGGTCGTTCCGGCCGGCGAACACGTGCCGTCACCATTATCGGTTTGATAATGGGCGAGGAACGGTGCATGCCGAGCCAGAAGGGGCACGACCGCCCGACGTCGCTGGTGGTGTGCCCCCCGACGTCGGGCAGGGTTGTCCAGTCATCCGCGCCCGCGGTGCGCGCCTCGACGAAGGTGAAGTCCCAGTCCTGCTCGGTGTCCCTGGTGACCCAGTAGGACAGCTGCGCCCCAGCGGCCGGGACGCTGATCGTTCGCGTCAGCCGCTTGTAGCTGAAATCCGCGACCTGCGAATACAAGAAGTGCTCGCCGGTCGTCGGGCTGGCGACCGGCGCGAACAGGTCGGGGTCGATGGCGTCGACGAAGGAGATCCCGTTCGCTCGATAGGAATTCAGCGCGAACTTCCCGACGGTGGCCGTGGCCAGGTAGGACGCCATGGGTCGCGGGCGCGCCAGCTCCAGGTGGTCTTGCCGTTGTGGGTGCGCGTGCCGCACAGCGTGCCGTTTGAGATGGCCTGCAGCCCGGCAGGAACGGTGATCTTGATGTCGTAGGTGGCCTTGTCGCTCGGGTGGTCGTTGACCGGGTACCAGGTTGCAGCCACATGGGGCTCGCCGATGACCACGGCGCCGTCGTCCGTGTGGATGAAGCCCTCCTGGCCCAATTGCGGGTCGACGTTCGTCTGGGGAACGCCGTCGTATCGGATGACCGTGCTGAACCGGCTGCCCTTGCCGATCGGACGGGCTGGGGTGACGACGAGCTCGCTGCCGGCGCGAGTCCAGGTGGCCGCTCGTCCGCCGACCTGAACCGATCGCACGGTGAGCCCGGCCAGGTCGAGGTTGAACGCCGACAGTGCCTGCGACGCACGGGCATCGATGCGGGCGGTACCGGTCAGCAGGTCGGTGGCGGGTTGGTTGTTTGGTAGTCCACCGTGAGGTCGTAGTGCGTGACGTCTTGACGTCCTCCCCACCCTGAAGGGTGAGGATTCCGATGGGCGCTCACGCGTCCACCAAGGCTGCACGCGTACGGCTCACCTTTGCGGGGGCCTGACAGTCGCTCACGCGACCGATGCTGTGCTGTGAGGCTGGTTGTCCTTCAGCCTTGTTCCGGATATTCACTGCGGCGTTCCCCTACCTGCCAAGCTCAGGTGAGACATCCGGCAGGGACGGGTGCACCGTGTAGGGCGTGACAGGAGATCTAGTTCGATGAGCAGCAGCGTTCAGCCCGTTGGGTCCGCCGGGGGTCCTGGCCATGATCCGGGGTCGGTCGATCCGGCGGCGAAGCCGGTGCGCCGGTCTTTCACGGCGGAGTACAGGGCCCGGGTGGTCGCGGAGTACGCGGCTGCACCGCACGGGGAGAAGTCCGCGGTGTTGCGGCGGGAGGGTCTGTATCAATCGCAGATCCGGGAATGGACCGATGCTCGGGA
>JBBQGJ010000171.1:0-13510 GCA_038322925.1 Mycobacteriales bacterium | reverse complement strand
CCTTCATCGATGACCTCCTTGTCATCCGGTGCCAGCGCTCCGCGACGGCGTCGCGGGATAGCCAGCACGCGCTTCACTCCGGGGGTGTCGCCCGCCGACCCCGAAACCCCTTGTGCGCCTGATCGACCCTGGTCGCAGCCGCAGCACGTCACCCAGGTGAACCTGTTTCGCCGACGCCACCGGTCGCCATCAGCGGAACAGAGCCGGGCCGGTGCTGTCACCGTGATCATGGGCATGGCTCAGTGCAGCCTGCGCTTGACGTGCGGCTGCGCCAGGGCGGGCCCGATCCGGCAGGTACCGCTGGTCACCGCGACACCGGTGGGGCCGGCGAGCACGGGTCGTAACTGGAGGTCGGTCACTTCGGGTAGGTCGTCTGCGAGGGCGGAGAGCCGCAGCGCGAGGTCGATGAGGGGTTCGCGGGCGACCACGCCCGCGCCCCAATAGCCGTTCAGCAGCGGTTCGGCGCGCGGCGCGGAGATCAGCTCCGCGGCGTCGACGTCGGTGAGCGGCACGGCCCGGTAAGCGCGATCGTCAAACAGCTCGGTGGCCACCCCACCGATCCCGAACGAGACCAGCACGCCGAACGTGGGGTCGGCGCTGATCGCGAAGACGGTGGACACCTCGGCGTGATCGCGCGGTGCCATGGCCTGAACATGCAGCCGGGGACCGGCGATCGACGACAGGTCGTCGTACGCGGCCATCAGCTGGTCCGCGTCATGCAGGCCGAGCCGTACACCGGTCTGGTCGATCCGGTGCCGTAATGAGTCGTCGAACGACTTCAGGGCCGCGGGATACCCGATCTCGTTGGCCGCCTCGATCGCCTCGGCCGCGCTGCCGATGGTGCGGTAGGGCAGCGTTCCGATCCCGTAGCAGTCCAGCAGGGTGGTGAGTTCGGCATCGGTGAGGGCCCGCGGCGGATCGTCCGGTCCGCGGAGCTGGGCCATCAGCGTCCGGGCCGCTTCGGTGTCGATCCCGGGAAGGTTGGGGACGGTGCCCAACGGGCGGGTCAACCACGTGCCGTAGTGCACCGCGTGGGCCAGCGCGGCCACCGCCCGCTCGGGGGTGCGGAAGGACAGCACCGACCCCCGGGCGGCGCTGCCGTCGGCGGCCGGGACCACCAGTCGCGGCACCACTCCGTCGACCGCGAGGAAGGTGGTGAGCACCGGCACGGTGGCCTCGCTGACCGCCGACCGCAACGCCTTCGCGTGCGCCACACCGGGCGTCGCGACGACGGGGACGTACACCACCAGCAGCGCGTGGACGTCCGCGCGGGCCGCCGCCGCCCGCACCGCGGCGGCCAGGTCCTCCGGGCTGACGTCCACCCCCAGGTCCAGCGGCCGGCCGTCGGCGATGCGCAGCCCGGCGTCCAGGCAGGCGTCGACCGCCAGCATGCCCAGCGCAGTGGAATTGCCGATCACGGCCACCCGGTCACCAAGTGGAACCGGTTGGGTGGACAGCAGCTGCGCGACATCGAAGGCAGCGGCGAGGGTGTCGGTCCTGATCACCCCGGACTGGGCGAACAGGCTGGCCACCGCCGCCTTGGACAACGCGGACGAGCGCGGCCCCGGCGCGGGAGTCAGCGTCGCGTGCCGGCCGGACTTCACCGCGATCACCGGTTTCGTCCTGGCCAGCACCCGAGCCAGCCGGGCGAACTTGCGGGGATTGCCGAACGACTCCAGGTACAGCAACACCACCTCGGTCCGGTCGTCGCCGTGCCAGAACTGCAGCAGGTCGTTGCCGGACACGTCGGCCCGATTGCCGGCCGAGACGAACGTCGACAACCCGAGCCCGCGGTTCGCGGCGTCGGCCAGAATCGCCACACCCAACGCCCCGGACTGGCAGAAGAAACCGATCCGCCCCGCCGGCGGGATCACCGGCGCCAGCGTCGCGTTCATCCGCACCGAAGGATCGGTGTTGACCATGCCCAGGCAGTTCGGGCCGAGCACCCGCATACCCGCATTACGGGCCAACGCGACCAGTTGCCGCTCCGCGGCGGCGCCGACCAGCCCGACGCCGGAGAGCCCGTCGCCGGTGCTCCCGTCGTTGGTGAGCGGGTCACCGGCGAGTGCTTGGTCCGCGAAGCCCGCCGTCATCACCACCAATCCGTGCACTCCCTTGGCCCGACAGGCCGCGACCACCTCGGCCGCGGTCGTGTCGGGCACCGTCACCACGGCCAGGTCGACCGGATCGGGGATGTCGGTGACGGAGGCGTAGGCCCGCACGCCCTGCACCGACACGATGTCCGGCGTCACCGGGTACACCGGCCCGGAGAACTTGCCGCGCAACAGGTTCTCCAGCACGATGTGGCCCAGCATGGCGGGCTCGTCGGAGGCTCCGATGACCGCGATCGACCCCGGTGCGAGCAGCCTGGCGATCGACCGTGCCTCCGCGCGATGTTCCCTGGCGGTCATCACCGCCCGGGACTTCTCGGTCGGTTCGATGTCGAAGGTCAGGTCGATCACACCCGAGTCGTACTCGCGGTGCACGGTGTACCCGGCGTCCATGAACACCCCGAGCATCTTGGTGTTTTGCCCGAGGACCTCGGCGGTGAAACGGCGGATCCCGCGCTCCCAGGCGGCCGCAGCCAGGTGCTCCAACAGGATCGAACCCAGCCCGCGGCCCTGCTGCGAATCCTCCACCAGGAAGGCGGCCTCGGCCGTGTCGGCGTTCCCGGTCGGGTCGCGGTGGTATGTCCCGGCCGCGATCATCTGCCCGCCGAGCATGGCGACCAACCCGACCCGGGAGTCGTGGTCCACATCGGTGAAGACCTCGATCTGCCGGTCGGAGATCTCGTTGACCGCCTTGAAGTACCGCATGTAGAGCGTCTTCTGGCTCAACCGGCCGTGCATGGCGCGGATCGCATCTGCGTCGGCCGGACCGGACGGCCGGAGGTGCGCGACGCCGCCGTCGGCGAGCAGCACATCGGCCTCCCACTGCAGCGGGTATGCGGCAGTCGGTGCAGCGGTCACGGACGGCTCCTCTCCGGCGACGGGCCGCGACCCGGTCAGCGGGCTTCGCACCGGCGGCCGTCGGAGTGCCGGTCGCCGGCGTTCAACTCGTGACGACGATCGGAGGAATCGCTCGGCTGCCTTCCGTCTCGAACCCGACCTGGCGGTGACGGGAGAGGGCCCCGCATCGAGGTGGGCCCGGCGTGCGGTGCGGATCGGGTGCTCGCGCCGAAGTGCTCGTTCGATCGTGCGGTCCTGAAGTGGACGACGCCGACCAGGCGGCGCCCGTCCAGCACCGGCAACAGCCACATCCGCTGCTCGGCCATCAGGTCCCAGATGTGGTCGACGGGGTCGTTCACCCCGATCGTCACCGGCGGCTTCTCCGCCAGGGACGATGCCGTGGCGTTCGTGGGGTGGCCGGGTCGTAGGACATGGTGCAGGTTCTGCAAGGCGATGACCCCTTGCAGGTCACCGTGCTCGTCGCAGACCGGCAGAAACGCCACCAGCAGGCTGCGCATCACTCCCGCGACCTCCAGCAGAGGGTCGCTGCACGCGACTGTGTGCGGATCGCGGGTCATCACATCCCGAGCCAGGCGGACCGCCGGGCCGTCCGCGCACGGCAGGGCGGCGTCTGGGGCTGAGCGCGCGGCAGTGCCGGGTCCTGCAGGCGCGAAGGTCACCGAACCGCTCATCGTCGACCTTCCGTTGAACGAAGACCCCCCGCTGGGGGTTGAACCCCATCTCGATCTCGCTGGCGGGGTGGCGGATGGCCCGGGCGGATGGTCCAACACGTGCCACCGTACGGATGAGGGCGGCCCCGTTGAGTCGTTCGGCGTGTCCGTCTCGGGTCTCATCACCTGCCCGCCGCCGAACCGGTCAGCCCAGCAGACGCCTTGGCCGGTGCATCGGCCAAGGCCGGGGTTCACCGGTGCAGGAACGCTCATCGGGACGCCCACCCTTCGCCGACATCCCCGACGCGGTAACCACTGTCGTGACAACCGGACACGGGCGGGTACCCGCGAGGTCAGGGCGGCTTCCAAATGCAACCAGGTCGACTGTCTCACCTCGGGGCCGTTCTGTCACCCTTCGTCCGATTGGTGTGACGGAGCGTAAGGGAACGCGAGGGGACATATGACGGCGTGTAGTCTCCGACCCGAATCCCTCCCCGTGTCGCCCACCTGATAGGAGCAGCGTCGGCTGAGGAAGACGAATGCCTCCGATCGACGCCCGGCTGAGGTGAAGGGCCGACGCCGCGCGCGTTCGCCCATCCGCGATGACCAAACCGTCGCCTGTCCATGGGCCCGGCCTTCACGACGCATCCGGGTGCACATCCGATAGGACCTTCGGCACTGTCGCCCACCGTTCCGAGCGCCCGACAGTGAGTGTTGATCGCCCGATCGACTCGTCCACCGAAAACCCGCACAGCGGGAGGGGAGGGATTGCATGCACGTTCAAGGGGCGGGGCCGCCGCAGGTCGGTCGACGGCGCCGATGACGGTCGGCTGGGCCGGTGAGGCGTCGGCCGGGACGGTCCAACCCGTTCGGCAGGTGACTCCCCGACCCTTTCGGGCATACCTGGGTCGGCGCAATGGAGACCATTCGCTCACGGAGGCAGAGGATTTGTCCGCCAATTTGTTCCGGCGGCGCCAGCCAGGCGGAGGGGCCCTTCGCCAGGGTGACTTCAGCCGCGCAGGTGACGAGGAGGACCGCACCCTCTCGGCGTGCCATTGGCTGACAAGGACTTCGGCTGGGTTGCGCTGACGCTGGTGAAACCATTCCGGACACGGGAGGAACACGATATGAGCCGGATCGACATTGTTCCCGAGGTGCTGTGGCAGCCCAGCCCCGAGCGCGTGGCCGGCGCACGGATCAGCGACTTTGCCGCGTTCGCGGCGGCCAGGAGCGGCCACGACCTGCCCGACTACGGGTCGTTGTGGTCGTATTCGACGACGGATCTGGAGGGCTTCTGGTCCGCGGTCGCGGACTATTTCGACGTGCGCTGGCATCGGGCGCCGGAGCGGGTGTTGCCCGCATCGGTGATGCCCGGTGCGGAGTGGTTTCCTGGCGGCGCACTGAACTACGCCGAACACGCGCTTGCCGGCTCGGACACGCGGCCGGGCTCGGACCCGGCGGTGATCGTGTCGCGCGAAGATGGCACCGAGGAGCACATCACACTGGCCGATCTACGCTGCCGGGTCGGCGCCGCGCAGGCCGGGTTGCGCCGGCTCGGCGTCGGCGCGGGCGACCGGGTGGCAGCGCTGGTGCCCAACGGGATTCACGCGTTGGTCGGCTTCCTGGCCACGGCGTCTCTCGGCGGAGTCTGGTCGTCGTGCTCACCGGATTTCGGACCCGGGTCGGTGATCGACCGGTTCGTCCAGATCTCCCCGACGGTGCTCCTCGCCGTCGACGGATACCGCTACGCAGGCAAGGACTTCGCGATCACGGCCACCGTCGAGCAGCTGCGCGCGGCGTTGCCTGGCCTGTCCGGCGCGGTGCACATCCCCGTCCTCGGCACCGAACCAGCGGACGGGATGACCCAGTGGGATGATTTCGTCTCCGTTCCCGGCGCCGTCGAATTCACCCCGGTGCCGTTCTCGGCCCCGCTGTGGGTGTTGTACTCCTCGGGCACCACCGGGCTGCCCAAGCCGATCGTCCAGTCGGTCGGCGGGATCCTGCTCGAGCATGTGAAATCCATTGGGCTGCAGGCAGATCTCGGCCCGGGTGACCGCTTCTTCTGGTTCAGCACCACCGGTTGGATGATGTGGAACTACCTGGTCGGGGGCCTGCTGGTGGGCGCGACGATCCTGCTCTATGACGGCAGCCCGGGATATCCGGACCTCATGACGTTGTGGCGGCTCGCCGAACGTCACCGGGTGAGCTACTTCGGCACGTCGGCGCCGTTCATCCTGGCGTGTCGGAAGGCCGGGCTGGCGCCGGCCGAGTTGGACCTGACGTCGATCAAGACCATCGGGTCAACGGGATCACCCTTGTACGCCGAGGGCTTCGACTGGATCCATGACCATGTCGGCGCCGATATCCAGATCGCGTCGCTGTCCGGCGGCACCGACATCTGCACCGCCCTGGTCGGCGCGGCGCCGACCGTGCCGGTGTGGAAGGGGGAGATCTCGTGTCGGGCGTTGGGAGTGCGGGTCGAGGCCTTCTCGCGGACGGGTGAATCCTTGACGGACGAGGTCGGTGAGCTGGTTGTCACTGCCCCGATGCCCTCGATGCCGGTGTTCTTCTGGGGCGACGACGGGACCCGTTTGCACGACTCGTATTTCGCTGACTTTCCGGGGGTGTGGCGGCACGGCGACTGGATCCGAATCACCCCCCGTGGGTCCTGTGTCATCGAGGGCCGCTCCGATGCCACTTTGAATCGTGGCGGTGTGCGGATGGGCACGGCCGAGTTCTACCGGGTGGTCGAGTTGCTGCCCGAGGTGACCGACTCGCTGGTGGTGGATACCTCGACGTCCTCCGGTGAGGGAGACCTGCTGTTGTTCGTCGTGCTCGCCGACGGCGCCGAACTGGCCGACGTCGAGCCGCGGCTGCGGTCGTTGATCCGGTCCGAACTATCGCCCCGGCACGTACCAGGAGCGGTGGTGGCGGTCTCCGCGGTCCCGCGGACGCTCAACGGCAAGAAATGCGAGGTGCCGATCAAACGGATCCTCGCCGGGGCCGACGTCTCGTCGGTGGTCTCCATGGACGCGCTGGCCGACCCCACCGGATTCGACGCGTTCCTGTCCGCGGCGCGGGCGGCGGTCGGTCCGAGGGATCGTGAGTGACGGCCGGAAGGCGCCGCCCACGTGAAGGGGGAACGCGAATTTGCACCGTGCCCGGTCAGTTCCGGGACCGCTCATCGACCGCGCTCGATCATTCATACTAGAAGGAGGCCGAGATGGGTGTACTGATCACCGGAGGGACGGGGTTTATCGGCGCCCACGTGGCGAGGCTCTTGATACAGGAGCGACAGCAGGACATCACCATTTTCGATATCAATCCCTCCACCAAATTCATCGATGACATCGTGGAGAAGGTCACCGTTGTCCGTGGTGACCTTGGCAACTTCAGTCATGTTCTCAATGTCGTGTCCTCCTGCAAGCCGAGGACCATCTTTCACCTGGGCGGCATGCTCTCCGTGCCATCGGAGGCGGATCATGCGGCCTCGTTCCGGGCGAACGCCATGGGCACGTTCCACGTCTTGGAAGCGGCGAGACTTTTCGGGGTCGAGCAGGTCATCTTCAGCAGCTCCCTTACCACCTACGGTCTCGACATGGAGGAGGGGATCGCCGTCGATGACTACTCTCTCCAGCGGCCGCAACTGTTCTACGGCACCACCAAGGTATTCAGCGAATTGATGGGTCAATTCTATCGGAGGAAGTTCGGCCTCGATTTCCGCGGTGTGCGCTACCCGTCGATCGTCGGACCCGGTGTCAAGACCCCAGGGGTCGTGCAGTACACGTCCTGGATGATCGAGGACAGCATCAAGGGTAAACCTTTCACCGCCCGTGTTTCTCCGGATACGAGAACGCCTGTGATGTATTTCAAGGACGCCGCTCTCTCCGTCGTCGAGTTGGCCCGCGCGCCCCGGGAATCCATCAAAATGGTCAATTACCTTGTTGCCGGGGCAAAGCCGGTGGCGACGGCCGGTGAGCTCGCCGAGGCCATCAGGTCACGAATCCCGGGGGCCACGATCGATTTCGAGCCCGATATGGATATGCAGAACATCCTGAACAAGCTCCTTCACCCCATTGACGACAGCGCCGCCCAGGAGGAATGGGGTTGGGAAGCCGAATACGGTCAGGAGCAGATCGTCGACGACTTTATCGCGGAGATGAGCCGCAACCCGCAAAGGTATTCGTAGGATGGCGTCGGAGGAAGGTCGAGGGTCGCAGAGGAATTCGGCGTGTCCGCCCGGGTGATGCGGCCCCGGTGGGCAGCACTTGTCCGCCGGGGAGCGTGACGCGAAGGCGCCCGCTGCGGGTATCCCACTGCACGGCGCGGCGCAGGTGTTCGGGGGTCAGCCGAGCATGCTCGCCCAGCTAGGAGATCGGCAGGTCGCGGGTCACTGGAGCGGCGCTGGCTCGACAGAACTGTCCGAACCGCAGTTGTTCGGCGACCCAGTCGCGGCGGGCCTGGTCGATCAGCAATTGCAGACCCTCGATCCGACCGCGCATCCCTCTCGTCCTCACGCCCGAGGGATCGATTTGTGCCTCCAGCGTCGGGCGAATCACCTGACAGACACGGATTCCAGTAGTCGGGTCGCCCTCCTTGACCGACGGCTCAACTGATGCCGCTGGCTCACGCAGAGTCACATCCACTGGACGAAAGATGACAAACAACCACGAACGTGGCACAGTCGGACGTAGTTGCGCGATAGCCGCCCCGAACGATCGGGGCCTACGGCCCAAACCGGTGTCCACTAAAGTGGTCTGCCGGGTCTGGGTCACTGGCGGAGGAGAGGCAACCCATCCACATGCTCCAGCGAACCGGCCCGGCCGCGACCGGTGATCCGGCCCGGTTGGTTCCCCGCCGATCCCGGGCCGGCGGGGCGCGGCGGTGACGGCCGCACCGGGCGGGGGGCGCTACGCCGGCAACCGTGATTCCGCCACCCGGGACGTGTGGCAGGTGCTGGCGGAGGCCAGAGCCGACCATGCTCCGCGGACATTGGCCGCTGCCCAGGACGCGGTGTTCCGGCGGTATCTGCCTTTGGCCCGCGCCCTGGCCCACCGTCGTGACGCGGGCGGCCGGCCGGTGGATTGCGCCGAGGCCGAACGGGCCGCCGAACTCGGACTC
The DNA here is from genome assembly GCA_038322925.1 of Mycobacteriales bacterium. Classification (GTDB taxonomy): domain Bacteria; phylum Actinomycetota; class Actinomycetes; order Mycobacteriales; family Nakamurellaceae; genus Nakamurella. The sequence goes on along the minus strand of JBBQGJ010000171.1, from coordinate 4,770 downwards.
GCCCAGGCGGTGCTCGGTTGGCGGCGCCCGGACAGCGACGGGTTCGAGTTGTTCGCGAGCATCGCCATCGCAGCGCAGCTGGACCGGCTGCCCGTGCCGAACAACGGCGACGGCCTCGCCGGCCGCCGCCGGCGGCCGGGCGGGCGGCCCACCGGTGACGAACCGTCACCGGGTCGAGGCTAAGGACAGACGTTTCTCCGCCCGCTCCCCGGACGCGCCGATTCGCCGCGCCCGGGGAGGGTATCCGTTCAAGGGAAGGTAATCGATGAGCGATCGGCCAACAGCTCTGCCCGTGGCTGCCCGGCATGCCGCGCGCCCGGCGTCCGACACCCCCAGCTCCGACATGCCGGTGGGCGGGCGGGTTGTCGACGTCGCCGGAGATGTTATGACCCGCGACCCGGACCGGGTCGCATGTACCGACACCCTGCTGGAGGTCGCGCGCACGATGCGGAACCTGCTGGTGGCGTTTCTGCCGGTCTGCGACGAGCACGGTGACCTGCGGGGAATCGTCGCCCTGCGAGATGTGCAACGGGTCATCGGGATCGGCGACCCCACCTGTGCCACCGCGTCCTGCCTCGCACAAGCGCCGGCGGCGACGATCGGTGTGGACGACCCGGTCGACGAGGCTCGGGGCAAGATGGCCCAACTGCGGCTGTGGCTGCTGCCGGTGCTGGACGGTCGACGGCTGGTCGGCGTCCTCCGCTACACCAGCGGCACCGGCCCGAGGACCGCCGCGCTCGGCGCAGGCAACCCGCACCGCGCGGCTCCCGCGCCGTGGTGACAGCGTCAATCGACAACTTGGACCTCAGAGACCCTCATTCTCGCAGGTGGGAGCGCCTTTCACCCTGATCAACTCAGCTGCCGAATCGATTCCGATGAAAGCTGCAGGTTAGCTCCCGATGTCCTCGACAGGCTCGCCGTAGCCCAAGCGGTTGCCGCGCCGGTCGTTGATTCCTTCGGCGCGTGGCGAGGATCACCGAATCGCTCCCACCAGCAAATACTCCCCGAGAGCCTCTTCGTCGGCATCGACTTCCGGTCGCTCCCGTTGCATCCAGGTCAGCGAAGTCTTTCGGAGCATCCCAGAATCGCTGCAAAGCACAGGCAGCAGCCCTATTCCAAATCCTCGGCCCTTCGGACCCAGGCTCGACGGCCTCCGCGGATGTGGTCTCTTCGCCCCCTGCCTACCTGTCCCGTGGTCTGGTCGCTGACTTGCCGGCGCGGGCTCGCGGTGAGCCGACTTTCTCGCTCTGGTGATCGAAGAGGTGTCGTTCGAGACTGTCGGCGACCCAGTGTTCGAACTCCTCGGGTGTCCAGCCGGATTCTTCGACGAGTTCGCGGTACACGCCGGGCGCGGCCAGCGCCCGGTAGACGGCTTGTGCCTCCCCAACGGGAACGTGCAGGTGATGGCCGAGGGAGGCGATCATCGCGTCCATCACCTCGTTGCGGCCGGCGAGTTTGGAGCGCAGCAGCGCTCGGGTCTCCGGGCTCTCGTCGGTCGCCGCCTCGAAGATCATCACCACATCGAACCCCGCGGAGTACAGGTTCCGCAGCCAGCCCGCGGCCCCGCGGAGCCGGCGGACCGGGTCCGGTTCGGCGAAGACTTCTTGCGCCCGCTCCCGTGCGTGTGCGTGCTCGAGCCAGCGTTCGCAGATCAGCGAGAGGATCTCCCGTTTCGTGCCGAACGCCGAGTACACCGTGCGCACGGCCACTCCCGCCTCGGTGGCGATGGCTTCCATGCTGGTCGAGCCGTAACCGGCGGTACCGAAGAGCCGTCGGGCCGCGTCCGCGATCCGATCACGGGTGGCCGCGGCCTGCTGCTGCCGATAGTTCGACCGGGTCTTGACTGGCGGGCCCATGTTGGGCAGCACTATCACTGCGTCCACGGCAGTAGCACTGCAGTCACAGCACTGGTACTGTGCCCACCGCCTGAGGAGGCACCCATGAGGACCGTCACCGACCAAGCCGTCACCGCTCACCGCACCCACCCGCCCACCCACTCGACCACCCGGAGCGCGTCCACCGTGTTGCGGCGGATGTTCGACGAGGGCTTCGCCACCGGACAGACCGACGTCGTCGACGAACTGTGCTCACCGCACCTGATCGAGCACCAGTTCGGCATGGCCGGCACCGGCGCGGACGCCATCGGGCACGTCAAGGACGCCATCCGCGACGTGCACACCGCCATCCCGGACATCTGGTACACCATCGAGGACACCGCGCAGCACGGGGACACCATTTGGGCGCGGGTTCGGGCCTGCGGAACCGCGACCGGCCCGTTCTTCGGGCCGCCGAGCGGCCGGAGCGTCGACATCACCGTGGTGGCCATCGCGCGGGTGGTCGGCGGTCGCATTGTCGAGCACTGGGGCGTCCCCGACCGCTTCGCCCTGCTGGCCCAGACCGGTGTCCTCGACCGTCTCACCGGACCGGCGCAAACCCGCGGACCGCGGCCCGCGGACGGTGTCCGGTGACGACCTCGACACCCACCCGGGGCGCCGCCGTCCGGTTCCCCTTCCCGCCGCTGCTGTTCATCGGCCCCCTCGCCGGAACCCTCGCGCTGCACCACTGGCTGGTGCCACTGAACATGCCAGGCCAGCCCGTCACCACTGTCGCCGGCGTTGTCCTCACCGTCGCCGGAGTGGCGTTCAGCCTGTCCGGAGTCGGGGCGATGATCGGCCACCACACCACGGTGGTGCCGCACCATCCGGTCGCCCGGCTGGTCACCACCGGTCCGTACCGGATCAGCCGCAACCCCATGTACGCCGGACACGTGGTGGCCTACCTCGGCGTCGCACTGTGGGTCGGGACATGGTGGCCGCTGATCGCCCTCCCGGTCTGCGTGCTGGCCACCAACCGACTGGTGATCGCCGCCGAAGAGAACTACCTCACCCACAAATTCGGCGCGGAGTACCTGCGTTATCGGTCGGGGGTCCGGCGGTGGATCTGAGCCGCCCCACGCCGAACTGGCCCGGCCTGTGCCAGGTCGTCGAACGATTTCCGCCACGTTTCCCGACGATGGTCGTTGAGCGATGCGACCCGGACCAGTCAGTGCGCACCGACCTTTTCTGGCACTTTGATGATTTCGGCGACGCGCCCCGAAGAACCCTTCCCCACCGGATCTTGACGTTCGCTCCCAAGATCAGTGATTCCACGATTCGGTGTAAGAGTCGTCGGTCTACGGGGGTCTGACTCGCCGATTCGGCTGTCAATCGTCACGACCCGACCCCCGAGAGAGGAATGGCATCGCGACCGCCTTCCTGAACACCTCCGTCGTCGATCCCAACGCCGAGCGGGTCAGCGTCGCCCGCATCGCACGCTCGATGGGAATGGCGCCACCCGTCTCGCTACGCGCCATGATCGAGCGGCGCGGCCGGGTGCGGGTGGTCCAAGCTGGGGGTCTGCAAGCGCACTGTTCACAGATGCGACCCGTGCAACAGCATTGGACGGCAATACGCCGAGAACGGTCCGTTCACGTCATCTCCCGCGAGGCAGTCGGCATCCTGAGAAACGACGATCTTCTGGTCCGACAATGTGTTTCCGACTTTCCGACAACCACCCAGGTGACCACACCGGCCACCACCATCACGATGCCGACAACGATTGCCGGCCTGGCGGAGTTCTCCGGGCACGATCATCGATCCGAAGATCGATTCTTCAACCGGTGTTCATCGGCTCATGACCATTTCGCGACGACCGCCTCGGCGGGGATCAACCAGCGAGCGCCTCCTCGCCGGCTCGGGCAACGGTGTCCGACATTTCGGCAAACGCGGTCCGTCGACCGGGGCATACCCGGGTCGCTGTCACACCGTTCCACTCCTGCCGGCCGCGCGACGGCGCCGCAGCACCTGGAGCGCGCATCTTGTTGCGGCGACCGCCGAGATCACTTGGTTTGCCCGGCAACTCCTGCCGCAGCTTCAGCGGCAGGTGGTCCCATGAATGAATCCGCACCGCGTCTGCCTCATGGAATGAAGCATGTTTCACAAGATCCGCCCGCCCCCGGGGAGCACCCACTACCCGTCGTCGCGCTATCGGCCGCCCCTCGCAGCGCGAACCCGTCGAGGTAGCCACCTCACATTTTGCGACCGTCAAGCCGTATCGCGATGGCGAATGCCACGCGGTGTACAGCGTCGCGATGGACCGGGTGATGCCGAACTGCGCGAAGTTGCCGGTACGGTCACCGGCATCAACACATCCGCCCCAGCGCGTAGAACCACCCAGCCCGGTGCGTACTGCGGTGGGCAGCCAAGGCAAGGCGGCCACAACACGTTTCCGGCTACCACTGGCAGGCAGCCCGGCTGCCGCCGATTCCCGGTGCGGCCACCGGTGCCGCGGCGCGCAGGGGCACGACGCGCGCGGACGGATCACGCCGGTAGCGGTGCGGCAGGAGGTCGTCGCTGCTGCCGCCGGCCTCCGGCGGGATGATCAGGGCGCGAGGAGCTCGGGTCGCGGACCGCGGGTCAGCACAGGTTGCGCAGCAGCGGATTCGGTCTGGGTGCCGCCGCCGCGACCCGGACACGGGCATCGACGACCAGCAGGTTCTCGCCGTGGCAGATCACCGGGTTCAGATCGAGCTCGGCGACTTCCGGCAGATCGTCGACGAGCGCGCCGATGCGCACGGCGAGGTCGGCGAGCGCAGCTCGGGACACTGTGGGTGCGCCCCGGTATCCGTCGAACAGCACCGCGGTGCGCAGTTCCGCGAGCATGTCTGCGGCGTCCTGTGCACCCAGCGGTGCGAGCCGGAACGCTCTGTCGGCGATCACATCTGCCAGGATG
>JBBQGJ010000170.1:0-13644 GCA_038322925.1 Mycobacteriales bacterium | reverse complement strand
CAGGGCGTTGATGCGGTTGGCCGACTCGGTGAGTTGACGTTCCAGCGGCCTGGTGTCGGTGGGCGCTATCGCCAGCCGGCGCCGCAGTTGGGCTATCTCGTCGTTGAGCACCCTGATCTGCGCGCTGAGCTGCGCGGGTGTCTGCCGGTAACCTTCTTCGGGGCCAGAGTCAGCGCCCTCCGAAGTTCCGGACACATCAGACGGTCTGTGATCCGCCACATTGCCCTCCCCTGGAGTCGGAGACCTGCAAGGACCAAGACTACCTGCGGGTCCGGACAGCGCGGCTGACATTAACTTTCGGCGCCACATGTTTCTGCGGATCAGCCGAACGTCCGTCCACCCCACCGATCACCGTCCGGTGGTCCGTGAGCAGCGGGTTTCCGGGGCTGTGGTCGACTGCGGGCGGCCTTCCGTGGGATGGGCTGATCGAGTCCGCAACGCGATAGCAGGCCGATCGTTACACGACAGTCACGCGTCCGACGCGGTTGCGCCCGTGCTCAGGTGCCGTTCGGGGTGTCGGACCGCGCGTCGTTCCGCTCGTCAGCGACCCGACGCGGTGGGCCGGCGTTGGGGCCGCGGGGCGGTCACCCCAGGCGCCAATCGGCGGGCGGTGAGCAGGAAGGCGGTGTGCCCGATCATCCGGTGCTCCGGGCGCACCGCCAGCCCGACCAGGTGCCACGGTCGGTGCAGCGACTCCCACGCCGACGGCTCGGTGAAGCCGCCGTGGTGCCGCAACTCCTCGGCGACCCTGGACAACTGAGTGGTGGTGGCCACGTACACGGTGAGCACCCCGCCTGGCACCAGGTTGTCCGCGACGGTCTCGAGCGCCGTCCATGGCTCGAGCATGTCCAGCACTGCCCTGTCCACCTGACCGGAATGCTCGAGCAGATCACCCACCGTGAGAGACCAGTTCGGCGGCGTGCTGCCGAAGAACCGCTGCACGTTGCGCACAGCATGGTCGGCGTGATCCTGGCGGATCTCGTACGAGATCACCGAGCCGGTGGAACCGACCGCCCGCAGCAGCGAGCAGGTCAACGCACCCGAACCGGCGCCTGCCTCGAGAACCGTTGCGCCCGGGTAGATGTCGCCCCAGTGCACGATCTGGGCGGCGTCCTTGGGATAGATCACTGCTGCGCCCCGCGGCATGGACAGCACATAGTCCGTGAGCAGCGGGCGGAGCGCCAGGTAGGACGTGCCGCCCGCAGAGACGATCACACTGCCGTCGGGTCGGCCGATCAGTTCGTCGTGGGCCAGCGCGCCGCGGTGGGTGTGGTAGGTGCCACCGGTTTCCAGCACGACGGTGTACTTCCGGCCCTTGGAATCGGTGAGCTGCACCCGGTCCCCCGGCCCGAATTCGCCGCTCACGGGGCGGTCCCGGGCGGCTGGACTCCGTCGACCGTCCGCTGCCGGCCGCGGCGACGCGATCGGGCGGGTTCCAGCGCGCCGATGATGTCTCCCCGCCGGATCACCCCCGTCGGTGAACCCGCGTCGTCCACCAACAGGAAGTCGACCGCCGTGGTGGTCCGGAGCCGCTCCACGACGTCGGCCGGATCGTCATCGGCGAGGATGACCGCGTCCGCGGACACCGGCCGTGCCACCAACGACGCGGGCGCCTGCGGGCGATGGGTGGCCAGTTCTCGCGCTGCCGGCACGTCCATCAGGCCACGGGCGATGCCGCCCTCTTCGGTCAAGATGACTCCATGGTTGGCGGCGGACTCCAGGGCCAGCCAGACGGGAGTTTCGGCCGGCAACCGCACCACCGGCCGGGAGAGGGGGGCCAGCGGGACGCCGGCGGGCCATCTGGTCCGTTCCCGTGGAGCGCGCTCCTGGGCCGCGCCCACCGCAACGAACACTGCCATCACGATCCCGATACACGCCGGCAGCGCCCCGGCGATGCCACCGGAGACCACCAGCAGCACGGACCAGACCCCCAGCGCGAGGGCGACCAGGTATCCGCCGACCACGGCGACCGCGGTGCCGGCCCGACGGTTGTCGAAGGCCTTCCACACCGCGGCCCGCAGCACCCGACCGCCGTCCATGGGCAGCGCAGGCAACAAGTTGAACACCGCGACGACGGCGTTCGCCAGGGCCAGCAGGATGAGTACCAGCCAGCTCACCGTGCTGACGGTCACGCCCCGGACGGCCAGCCAGAAAATGCCCGCCAGCAGGGCGCTGACGGCCGGACCGGCCGCCGCAATGGCCGCCTCGTCCCGAGGCGTTTTCGGGGCTCTGGTCAGTTCTGAGACGCCGCTGAGCAAGTAGAGCCGAACCCCGGACACCGGAATCCCGATCAGCCGGGCCACCAGGCAGTGACCGAGCTCGTGTGCCAGCACGCTGACCCCGAGCAGCACACCCAGCACAACGGACACGGCAACCGCCGTCCCCACGCCCGTTCCGGGAACCACCTGGGTGATCACCGGGACGCCGAACGCGGCGATCACCACGACCGAGAGCACCCAGGAGGGGGTGACGATGATCGGTACGCTGCCGATCGACCCGAGGGTCACTCCGGCGGAGCTGCTGAACCGCCGCGGCGATGACCGCTCAGATCGCGGGGCCGGCCGCGGGCGGCGCGGCACGGGTCGGGGGTCTGGCGACACCCCCGAAGGGTAGTGGTACGGGAGTGGCTCGCCGTGCGGCCCGGACGTCAGGCTGGGATCGGCGCGGGCGGATCCTCGTGGCCGCGCGGTGGCGCGGAGACTGGCTGTCGGGGGTCTGACCTACCGTGAGCCAGGTGAGCACCATGACCGCACCACGCCAGGGGGGTGACGTGACAGGAGTTGCTGCGACCGAGGGCTGCCCGGCCGAGGGGACGGCCGAGGGGGCGTCCGACGGAGACGCACCCAACGGTGCCGTTTGCCAGGGCGACGTGTCCGGCGGCCCCCTGCCGATGGGTGAGCCGACCGACGGCTCGGCGGCCCGCGGATCGGAATCGCCCCGCGTCCGCCGACCGTTGGCGCTGTCGCCGTCGAGGGCGAGCGACTTCAAGACGTGCCCGCTGCTGTACCGCTATCGGGCAATCGACCGGCTCCCGGAAACCCCCAGCGCCCCGGCGGTGCGCGGCACACTCGTGCACAGCACCCTGGAGCGGATGTTCGGCCGGCCGGCGCCGGAACGGACCCCCGATCGCACCGTCGCGGACGTCGAGCCGCTGTGGGAGCAGATGTCCAATGAGTACCCGCAGCTTGCCGACCTTGTCCCGGCCGAGGACTTGCCTGGCTGGCTGACCTCCGCTCGTGACCTGATCCGGACATATTTCTCGCTGGAGGACCCGCGCAGGTTCACCCCCGAGGCCTGCGAGCTCGCGATCGAGATCGACGTGGGCGACGGGGTGCCGCTGCGTGGTTTCGTCGACCGGCTCGATCGTGCAACGACCGGCCAGCTGCGAGTGGTCGATTACAAGACCGGCCGCTCCCCCGGCCCTGATTTCGAGGCCAAGGCGCTGTATCAGCTGAAGTTCTACGCGCTGATGATCTTTCGGATGCGCGGCGTCATTCCCGCGCAATTGAAGTTGATCTACCTGGCCGACGCGCTGTCGCTGACCTACAGCCCCAGCGAGGCTGAACTGGTCGCCTTCGAATCGGGCGTCACCGCACTGTGGGAGGCCATCATCCGGGCTCGGCGTAGCGGTGACTTTCCGCCTAGGCAGAGCAGGATGTGCCAGTGGTGCTCCTATCAGGCGTTCTGCCCAGAGTTCGGCGGCACCGCGCCGCCGTATCCGGGAGCACCTGAGTACGAGCCTGCGGGCGTGGCATCGGAAACGGCCACGGTGACGGCCACGGAAACGGCCACGGTGACGGCGGCTGCTGGCGGCGGGCTGCCTGTTCTGGCCGTCGAAGGTGGCTGACTTCCGCTGACGGGGGATGCCGTTACAGCCGGCAGGACCGTATGTCGGAGGCCAGGATCGCCTTGGCCCCGAGTTCGGACAACGCATCCATCACCGGGTTCGAGTCCTTGCGCCGGACCATCGCGCGCACCGCCACCCACTGCGGGTCGGCCAGCGGCGCCACGGTCGGCGATTCCAGGCCGGGGGTGATCGCTGTTGCGCGCTGCAGCAGCGCGGCCGGGCAGTCGTAGTCGAGCATGAGGTACTGCTGGGCGATCACCACGCCCTGCAACCGGCTGCTGAGTTGTTTCGCCGACGCGGAGATGTTGTTGCCGGCGCGGCTGATGAGCACGGCCTCGGATTGGCAGATCACGTCGCCGAAGGCGGCCAGACCGTGCTGGCGGAGCGAGCGTCCCGATTCGACGACGTCGGCGATCGCGTCGGCAACCCCGAGCTGCACGGAGATCTCCACCGCCCCGTCCAACCGGATGACCGTGGCGGCGATGCCGTGGTCCGCCAGGTCGGCGCGCACCAGGTTGGGGTAGGAGGTGGCCACCCGCCTGCCCGCGAGATCCGCGACGTGCCAGTCGTCATCGGCCGGCGCCGCGTAGCGGAAGGTGGAGTGACCGAATCCCAGACCGATGATCTCCTCCACCGGGGCGCCGGAATCAGCCGCCAGGTCACGGCCGGTGATTCCCAGGTCGAGCTCGCCGGACCCGACATAGACCGCGATGTCCTTGGGGCGCAAGAAGAAGAACTCGACGTCGTTGGCGACGTCGACCACCGTCAGGTCACGCGACTCGTGCCGTTGGCGATAGCCCGCCTCCCGCAGCATCTCGGCGGCGGGCTCGCTGAGCGTGCCCTTGTTCGGCACGGCGACTCTCAACATCGGCAATTCTCCTTGCGATGAATGGCGGTGAATGGCGGTGAATGGCGGTGAATGGCGGTGGAGAAGGATCGGACGTCACGGAGGCGGTCCGTGCGTCACCCGCGACGCGCGCGGACCGCGTGCGCCGCGCACCGGGCCGATCCCCGACATGTCTCACCCGGGGCCGACGGAGTTTCGCGACGAAGGCCCCCTACAGATGCCGATAGACCTGCTCCAGGCTGATGCCTCTGCCGATCATGATCACTTGGGTGCGGTAGAGCAGTTGGGAGATCTCCAGCGCGAGGGCGTCGTCACCCTCGTGTTCCGCGGCCAGCCACACCTCGCCGGCCTCCTCCAGCAGCTTCTTGCCCTGAGCATGCACGCCCGCGTCCAGTGCCTGCACCGTCCCCGAACCGGCCGGTCGGGTGCTTGCCCGCTCGGCGAGCTCGTCGTACAGGGAATCGAACGTCTTCACGGGCGGCAATTCTCCCAGACGCGCGCGGGACGCCGAACCACCGCCCGGACGCATCCCGGTGAGAGGGTCCCCGGTCGGCACGGATCCTTTTCTCTGCGAGTCGGCACGGGTCCTTTTCTCTGCGAGTCGGCACGGATCCTTTTCTCTGCGAGAATGTGAAAATCCACCTCGTCCAGCCGGGTGACAAGGTTGTCCCCTCGGTTCGGCGGGCGCGCGATGGACTCGTCGACCATCGATGCCGAGCGGTCGCACGCTGCGCTGAACTGGGCACCCCGCGACGACAAAGGTGCGGTACCCATGAAGAAATACGCGCTCGCGACCCTGCTGGTGCTCGCCGGTTTGGTGCTGCCGGCCGGCTGGCACACGATCTTCTATGACAACTTCGTCACCTCGGCACCGAAGGGCCAGTTCCCCGGCTCGGTCTACGGAGCGAAGTGGCGGGCGTAGAACACCGACTGGGACGGGTTCGGCGACATCCATGCCATCGCCAAGTACGACGCGACCAAGACGATCTCGGTCGCCAACGGCTATCTCACGATCGATCTGCACACGGACAGCCTCGGTCAGGCCTACTCTGCTGCGATCATGCCGCAACTCAAAGGCGGACACGTTTCGCAGCAGTATGGCCGCTGGGTGATGAAGTGGAAGGCGGTGCCCTATGGCGCGGGCGCAAAAGGGTGGGGCTGGGCGTCCCTGCTCTGGCCCGACTCCAACGCCTGGGGCGGCGGCGAGGTCGACTGGCCCGAGATCTACGGCGCAACCTCGCCCAGTGTGCTGGGCTACAACCACTGCGTCACCGCGACCGGCCGCCAGGCGTCGGAGAAATGCGGAATCAACGTCAACACGTTTCAACCCTGGTTGAACACCTGGCACCAGACGAGCGTGAGCTGGTCTCCGAACAAGCTCGGACTCTCGATGGACGGCAAGCAGTACGCCACAGCGAACGGGGTCAATGTTCCGACGGCTGTGCTGCACCAGGTCATCCAGTCGGGTACCGCCTCGTGGACCGCTCCCTGCCCCAGCTGCGCCGTGAAGATCAACATCGACTTCGTCCGCATCGACCGGTACGTCCCCTGACTGTCGCAGCAGGTCCGCCCGGCAATCGTGGACCAACCGCCGATCCGGATCACATCGTCGGAATGTCCCGCCGGCGCAGTCCGGCCAACCCCGCCCCGCCGAGCACCACGGCTATGCCAAACAGCGAGATCACTGGCAGCGCAGCCACATCGCCGCCGGGCAGGTGCGGGATATGGGTGAACGGCGACAGGTCCAGTAGCCAAAGGTTCAGCTGGAAGGCAGTGCCGACCAGCCCGATCAGCAGGCACAGCACGAGCGCTCCCCAACTCATCGCGGCCAGCCGGGGCAGCAACCCGACGAACGCCACCGCGATCGCGGCGAGCAACCAGACGGCGGGTAGCTGGATCGCCGCCGCGCCGATCACCCTGGGTACCTGGCCGCCGATGTCACCGATGCTTGCGCCGTAGGTGAGCCCCGCGAACACTCCGGAGACGAGCAGGACGACGGCCGGGCCGAGGACGGCGAACACCAGGTGGCTGCCGGCCCATTGCAGGCGGCCGACGGCGGTTGCCAGCACGGGCTCGGCCCGGCCGGCGGTCTCCTCGGTGCGCAGTCGGAGCGTCGCCTGGATACCGTAGGCGGCGGCGATCAGCCCGAGTATCGCCATGATGCTGACCAGGTACGCGTCCACCAGAACCTCCCGGCCGCCGATCCGGGCGAAGACGTCCTTCATTGCCTGGTTCGTCCCGACCAGGTCGCCCACGCCGTTCGCCAACCCGCCCAGCACCACGCCAAGCGCGGCGAACGCCGCCGCCCACCCGGCCAGCAGTCCGCGGTGCAACCGCCAGGCGAGTGCCAAAGGGCCGCTCAGGCTCGGCGCGGCCTCCACGGGTCCGAGCCGGGCCGGCAGCAGGCCCGAGCCGATGTCCCGCCGCGCGGACAGCGCGACGGCCAGCCAGCCGAGTCCCGCGGTCACCAGCACCGTAGGTAGCAGCCACACCCACTGTTCGTCCTGGTAGGGGCTGATCCGCTGGACCCAGCCGATCGGCGACAGCCAGGACACCCAACCGAGACGGCCACCGGAGATCTCACTGACGTCACCGACGACGCGCAGCAGGTAGGAAACGCCGAGTACGGCGATCGCGATTCCCCTTGCACTGCCGGCACTCTCGGTCAGCTGCGCGGCGACCGCTCCGACGGCCGCGAAAATCGCACCCGCGGCGGCGAACTCGAGTCCCATCGCCACCGATCCGGCGGTGGGCAGCTGCTGGCTGATCATCAGTGCCGCCAGCAGCACACCCATCACGACGTTGGCGCCGATGGTGGCGATCATGGCCGCGGCCAGTCCGGCATGGCGTCCTACGACGGTCGCGCCCAGCAGCTCCCGACGGCCGGCTTCCTCCTCCGTGCGGGTGTGCCGGATGACCGTGAGCAGGCTCGCCAGGCCGACCATCACCGGGATGAACCCGGACCGCCAGTTGACCAGCTGTCCAAGGCTCGAGCCGTGCAGCTGACCGTAGAGGGCGACGAAGGACGCGTTGGCGCGGCTGGCGTCGGCATACTGCTGCAGCTCGACCGGCGTGGGGAACAGGTCGGAGAACGAGGTCACGTAGCCCGCCACCACGAGGGGGAAGATCACCACCCACAGCGGCATCAGGAGCCGGTCGCGGCGCAGGATCAGCCGGATGAGGTTCCCGGTGCCGGTCAGTGTGGACCCGCTGATCCTGGTCCCGGACGGCCTGGTGTCGGACAGCGTGGTCCCGGCCTTTGTCATCACCGCGCCACCCCCGCATGCCTGGCGTCGCTCGGCCCGGAGTTGTCGTAGTGCCGAAGGAACAGCTCCTCCAGCGTCGGTGGCTGGCTGGTGAGCGTGCGAACGCCGACCGAGGTCAGCTGGCGGAGTGCGGCGTCCAGGGCGCCTGCGTCCACGTCGAAGCTGACCCGGTTGCCCCGTGCCTGCAGGTCGTGCACGCCGGGTAGCTCGGCCAAACCGTTCGCCGGGCCGGCCAGCTCGGCGTGCACGGACACCCGGATCAAATGGCGGAGGTCGGCGAGGCTCCCGGTCTCCACGGAGCGCCCGTCGCGAACGATGGTGACCCGGTCGCAGAGCGCCTCGACCTCTGACAGGATGTGGCTGGACAGCAGCACGGTGAGGTCGCCGCGACGTACTTCCTCGCCGATGACCTCACGAAACTCGGCCTCCATCAACGGGTCCAGGCCGGATGTCGGCTCGTCGAGCAGCAACAGCTCGACATCCGATGCCAGCGCGGCAATGAGCGCCACCTTCTGCCGGTTGCCCTTGGAATAGGCGCGGCCCTTCTTGCGCGGGTCGAGGTCGAAACGCTGCAGCAGGTCGTCGCGGCGCTGCCGGTTGAGGCCGCCGCGCATCCGGCCCAGCAGGTCGATCACCTCCCCGCCGGACAGGCTGGGCCACAACGTGACGTCACCGGGCACGTAGGCGAGCCGGCGATGCAGCGGGGTGGCGTCCGTCCAGGGATCACCGCCGAGCAGGATCGCGGTGCCCGCGTCGGCCCGCATCAGCCCGAGCAGGATCCGGATCGTGGTCGTCTTGCCGGCCCCGTTGGGGCCGAGGAAGCCGTGCACCTCGCCGGTGCGGACCACCAGGTCGAGTCCGTCCAGGGCTTTGGTCGGGCCGAAGTTCTTGACCAGGCCGGCGACGGAAATGGCGTCACTCATCGATGTTCTCCTTCGATCGTGTCGCTGTCGGGTTCGTCTGGGTGTTCGCCGGCTGACGGCGTTGCGCGGTCGCCGGCGGCGGACGCGGCGCCGTTGGCACTTGGCGGTGTCGGAGGCGGTGATTCGTAGGCGGCGCGCGCTGTCGCCGCCAGATCCGGCGTCACCAGTGGATGCGAGTAGAGGTCAAGGAGCGCCATCGCCACTCGCCGCTCGCCGTCGTCGTCACGGATGTCCGTACCGGCCGCGCGCGAGATGTGGCCGTGCAGCAGTGGTATGCCCAATGTCATCGCGATGATCAGCGCGGCGCGGGTCCGGCGATCCCCCATCGGGGGATCGGGACGGTCGTTGTCGGCCTGGATCAGCCACTGCTCGGTCATCGACACCAGTTCGTCGAAGAGCAGCGCCACCGATGGTGATCCGTCGACCAGTGCCCGCGAGATATAGCTCTGATACGGGCGCAGCGCCCGCCGGGAGATCGCGGCGGCGCCCAGGTCGCCGCTCTGACTCCCGGCAAACGCCTCGTCGTTGACAGCGCGCAGCGTTTGCGATACGGCTTCGTCGCAGGCGTCCCGCAGCCCCTCTTTGGAACCGAAGTGGTGACGGACCAATCCAGGCGACACCCCGGCGGTCGCCGCGATGTCCCTGATCGTCGCGCGACTGAATCCCTCCTCGGCGAAATGCCACAGCGCGGCGTCCCTGATCCGTGCGCGCGCGGTCAGGTCTTCGTAGGCGTGCCTTCTGTCGCCGACCCCTGGTCTCATAGCTGCCTATTCCTGTGTATAGCGTGCTGTGTACTCGGACAGCAGGCTATACCTGTGGATAGTTTCGGCGGAAGGGATGAGATCGATGGCCCTCAGCACACTGAACGCCCGCGGACGTCAGACGGCAGGCATGCAGACGGCACATGCGGACGAAGACGGCAGACGGCAGACGGCAGACGGTCAGGGTGTGGCGAGCGCCAATCCCACGCGGTTCGCGCACCGACGGAGCACATCCATCGATTCCAGCAGCACGCTCTGCCGAGCCATCGGCGCGGACACGGCCACCGCGGCGGCCCCGTGCGCGGTGCGGACGGCGGCGCTGACGCAGGTGACGCCCAGCTGGTACTCCCCTGAGTCCAGCGCGATGCCTTGTTCGGAAACGAGCTGGCGACGCAGTTCGCGGGGGTCGGTGACCGTCATGGGCGTGAGATCGGCCAATTCGTGGCGGGCCAGATAGTCCTCACGCAGGTCCTCCGGCAGCACCGTCAGGATGGCCTTGCCCAATGCCGTCGCGTGGCCGGAGTACTGCAGACCCACCCAGAGATCGGTGCGCGGATACACCGGGCTGTCCACGACGTCGACCAATTCGATCTCGCCATCCCGGTAGACCGCCAGGTAGGTCGCGCCGGACAGCTCCTTCATCAACTCGGTCAGCGCCGGCCGGGTGCGCCAGGTGGGCAGGTCCCCGTGCCGGCTGAGGCCGCCGACCCGGTGACCGAGCACGTAGCCGCCATCCTCGCGGGCGAGGTAGCCCTCATGGACCAGGGTGCGGAGCAGGTGATAGGTGGTCGGCAGGGCCAGCCCGGCCTCTCTGGCCAGCGCCTTCGCCGATACTGGTCGCTGCCTGCGGCCGACCGAATCCAACAGGTGCAGCGCGCGCTGAACCGAGGTGATCAGGGTCGGACTGGAGCTGGTCATCGGCCTTCCTGGTCGTTCCCCCCGCACAGTGTGACACGCGCCGCGGCGGATCTACAGGCGGCCGGCCGTTGAGGTTCCGGGGCGCTCGTCGCCCGTGTAACGCATTTGCCCGGCGCGGCCGCGGCCCTGCATTCCGTCCGGCGATCTGGCCTAGGGTCGCTGGGGATGACCGACGAACGCGAGGCAGAGGGTCGGGGCAACCCGGGCCGCCAGAGCGCGTCCCTCCCCGCCGCTGATGATCCTGCCGATCGTCGAGGCGATGACCGTGTCGCTCGTCCCGTCGAACCGCTTGGTGCATCAGCCGGCGGCCCCGAGAGTGACCTCGGGGTGATCCGACCCGCCGCCGACCACAGTGGTACCGCACCAAGCGACGGCCGCGTACGCAGTCTGGATGGCGGTGTGACGACGCGGCTCGCCCGGCGTTGCCTGACCGCGGCGGCGATCCTGATCGGCGGCGCGGCGCTGTGCCTCCTGCCGGTAACCCTCAGGCGCTGGGACGCGCCGTCTGCCGTCCTCGCGCTCGTCTCGCTGGCGGCGATCGTCGGCGGGGTCATCATGTGGCGGCGCCGGTCGCTGTGGAAGTCCGTGGCCGGTGCGGCGCTGCCGATGGGCCTGGGGTTTCCCGCGACCACCGGTGACCCTCGTGCCCTGTCGCCGAGGCGGAATGGCTGGCCGATCAAGCGCCGCTTCGTCGCGTTGGTGCTTCCGCTCCGCGCCGATTCCGGTGCCACCCCCGGCGACGGCGCGCTGATCGTGCACGCCAGGGCGGACGGGGCGGCGCCTGCCGCCGGCGACCGACTGCGCGTGCTGCCGATCGCCCGCCGGGGCGATCCCCTCACCGCGGGGACCGACCCACGGACCGCCATTCGGGTGTTGCTGGTGCGAGAATCCGATGGCACAGTGTTCGTGGCGACCACCCGGGTCACCGACGCCTGGTGAGCGCCCCTTCCGCCGGCGCTGGTCGCCCGACGCCTGGTGAGCGCCCCTTCCGCCGGCGCTGGTCGCCCGTGAGTACCCGTCGCATGTCAGCGCTGCCCGTCAGCCGCCGGTCGCGCGCCGGCCCTTCCCGCCGAGTTCCAACGTGTTCGCCGGATCGCGGTGGACACCCGTTGTGCCGACGTGCTTTTCGCCGATCTGGGCTCCGTTCTTGATGACATGAACCAATGCCATCGCGTGGCCTCGGCCGAGTCCGAAGTCCTCCTTCAGCCAGTCGACGATCACCCCCGCCTTCGTCGTCGGGTCATCGAAGCCGCGCTCCTTGGCCATCGCGATGAATTCGTCTGGGGTCTTGCCGGTCTTGTCTTCGATGTTGTCCAAGTACGCCTGGAAGGACATCGGGCTCTCCGTTCGGTCGGATGGATGGTGGGTCCGTGTGCGCCGCGTTTCATCGTCACGTCGAACGGACTGCCGCATTCTCGACACTCATGGCGGCACGATGCTCACCGCGTGGGTGCCGTTCCCTTGCTGCAGCACAGGCATTGCACCCACTGCGTGAGCATCGTCCCGGGTCAGGGACCGCGCGGAACCCGATCGGTCCGCGCGGCGTGGAATCAGAAGTAGTCCAGGATTGCGGGCCGCGGTCCGGCCATCGCGGCGTCCAGCAGTAGGTCGTCGGCGGGCGAACCCCCCGCGAGCATCCCGGCCCTTCGCAACGCCGCAGAGGTGACGCCGCCGCCGGCCAGGAAGAGGGCCAGGCCGGTCGGCGTCATCTGCACGCCGGAGCCGGTGCCGGGTTGCACCTGAGCACGCCCGCCGTCGAACGCGATCCGGTGGTTGCCGGTGTTCCACGGACACACCTGATCCTGCACGCTGACCTGGAGTACACCCGAAACGCTTGCTGGCCAACCCCTTTGCTCGACGGCGGCGACCAGCTCGACGACCCGCAGCAGGTACTGGCGGACGTCCGTGGCCGTCCAGCCGGCACCGGGAATGAGCCAATGGACGGGATCGGCTCCCGATGTCCGCAGCCGGACGGTCGGGGTGACGGCGCCGAACGACGCCGCCATCGCGAGCAGGGAGGCGACGGCGTCGCTGGTCAACCCGAGCAGGTCATGGACGGTGAAGATGGCGCCGGGGCCGTAACCCTCCCCACGATCCCAGCTCGCGTAGCCATCGACGGACCCACTTTCGCCGATCGCCAGGGTGACCCCGTCGAAGGCGTCGACAAGCTCGGCGTTCGACTGGGCGAAGCACGGACCGGTGCGGCTGAGCAGGCAGGACCCCTCCGCGGCCAGCTGCATGTACACCGCGCGCATCGCGGGAGCGTCGGCGGCCTCGGCACGCCGCAGCCGGATTCTCGGCAGCACGCGAAGTCCGGCGAGCGCGGACACCGGCAGTTCGGCGGTGACGAGCTCGGCGACCTGCTCGTACCCGAGTGACCTGTAGAGCGCCGGCGCGGTGCGGAACAGGGTGGAGATGACCGCTCCGCGGGCTCGTGCCCTGGCCAGGGTGTCCGTCATGATCGACCGGGCCAGCCCGAGGCTGCGATATTCCGGCGCCACCGCCACCCCGGCGATACCGGCCGTGGTGACGGGTCGGCCACCGATGACACTGATGTACTCCCGGTCGACTGTCTTGGCGGCCAGAATCCGGCCGTCGAACAGTCCCCAGCGGTGGATCCCCTGGCCCAGGGTGAAGGCGGCGTGCCCGGCGATCGGCACCCCGAAGGCGTCCCGGCTCATTCGCAGTGAGCCGTCGGCGTCGTCGGGGGTCAGCGAGCGAAATTCCACGCGCTGGAGGTTACCGCTGGCCTCCAAGTTGGGGTTGTCGCGTCGAGTCGCCACTTTCGGACCTTCCAAAGCGGGCGAAGGGTCCGAAACTGGCGACTCGATGGGGGCCGACCACTTGGCCCGGCTCAGATCAGCTTGGCCGCCTTCCGCCGCGCTCGGGTGGCAGCTGCCTTCACTTCGGGCGCCGGTCCGCCGGCGGCGACGCCCCTGGATCCCTTGGCTGCAGCGGGTTCCCCACCGTTCGCTCTGCCGGTCTTGGCGGTGCCATTGACGGCGGCGGGACCGTTCCCGGTGGGCGTCCGTCCGTTCACCGATGTCCGATCGGCGCCCGGTGTTCCGGCTCGGCCGCCACC
>JBBQGJ010000169.1:0-13706 GCA_038322925.1 Mycobacteriales bacterium | reverse complement strand
TTCAACTCAATACCGCCTCGAGAAGCCCTGGTGGCTGAACGTCGAATCAGCCCACTCCACAAGGCATAACGGATCCAAACCAGACCAGCCGGCTCGCTCAATCTTGCGGCCAACTCGTTGTGCGGAAATCGGCGTTAGACGCCGTGCCGGGAGTTTGACCACTCCGGCCAGCGGAACCGTTGTTCGATCTTGTCGTAGGCGCTGTGCCCGCCCAGCGAGGGGGGCGGGGTCCCAGCGCGGGTCGAGTTCGTACAGGTGCCAGCGCAGCCTGTTGATCAGGTGGGCGCTCACCTCGCGGTCGGGGCCGTCGAGCCGGGCGGTGGGCAGGTCGGGCTCCCCCGGAGCGACGCGCGGGCCACGGCCAGGGAGTCGATCGTGATCGGCGGTCGCGGTGCCCAGCGTCGAGGACTGCCGCTACCTGTCCCGGCCGGCTCGAACGCGACCTGCTCGCCTCCGGCGAGCGCATCACCCGGGTGCCGCCCACGATGATGGCCCACGTCCGCAACTCCGCGCGCACGTTCCCCGGGGCGTCGACCAACCTTCGGTGCGCCGCGGGTTGCAGGCCATCGCCTGATCACCCCGGGGTCCGGGCGAGCCGCAGGTCGCGGCCCGGCCGGCGGGCATCTCCGGCGCATTTGCCAGCCCGGCCGGTCGCGGTGGGCCCGGCCACAGTGCCGTCCGCGCAGGCTGCCCGATCGGGCAGACCTCGCGACCCACCGGGCCATCACCGGCCGGATCGGTCGCGGGAAACCCACCCGGGTCCTCCACTGGAGCACGACCGGTGCGCGACGAGGGCCGGCGCCGGCCCTGTCGGCGCCCGTCACCCTCGGGGCAGGCGCAAGGAGCCGTTTCCATGGGTCATGACCGCGCACACGACGACGACCACGCCACCGATCGGGATCGGTCGCCGCGGCGGAGGGCCGCGACCCGGGACGAGAACGGCCGTGCGGGTCCCGCCGCCGGTCCGCCAGGGCTACTGGATCTGCAGCGCGCCGCCGGGAACCGGTCGGTGGTCAGGCTGCTGGAGAGCCAGGGCTTGCTGAGCCAGCACGGCGACCAGCACGAACAGCACGCCGACGCGGTGATGACCGGCACCGCGACCGCGGGCGGCCCGGCGTTGCCGGTTGGCGTCGCAGACGCCGACCGGGACGCCCTGGAGACGGAACTGGCCGGGCTGGGCACCGGCACGGTCCTGCCCGATCCCGTCAGGGCTGGCATGGAGCGCCGGCTCGACGCGGACTTCGGCGACGTGCGGGTGCACACCGGGGAGGCGGCCGGACGGGCCAACGTGGCCCTCGGGTCGGATGCCTTCACCTACGGCTCGGACATCTACTACGGCTCGGGGCGCGGCCCCGGGGCCGACCTGGTGACGGCGCACGAACTGGGCCACGTCACCCAGCAGCGGACCGCCCAGCGATCCGGGGGCGGCCGGGCCAAACAGATCCAGCGGATCGGCGCGGGCACTTTCCCGGTGACCAACGGGTTCTTCGAATTCGACATGCAGACCCGGCAGGGCAAGACCGGTCCGCCCGGCGGCCACATCGGGTTGGACGGCTACATCAGGTTCCTCCCGAAGATCGGCGCACCGAACTCCAACGTCATCGTGTTCACGCAGATCGCCAAGCTCACCGACCTGGCCGGCAAAGACATCGACGCCGCCACCGACTCCGCCGGTGGCCAGGCGCCGCGCGGCAAGCTCGGCGATCCGGGCATCCGGACCCAGGACGACGCGCTGCGCGGCATCGTCGGCGGGTTCTCCACCGACGCCACGCACGCATCCGGCGGCAGTCCGGTGGCATCGGGCACGCCGCTGTCGCCGGACTACGACGTCAGCGCCGCGGCCCCGGGCACCACCGGCGCAGTCGGCAAGACGGCGCAACCGGCCATCCGGGGCGGCGGCATCGGCGGCGACTTCCGGCAGGACCCCGGGTTCAAGCGGTCCGACGACGACGCCGACATGGACTCGGCCAGCCTGTACGACGTGCCGGGCACGAAGAACAAGGCGGGAAACCGCAAGTTCGAATTCGAGAGCGTGGTCCGCGGGGTGGACACCGAGATCACCTACGGCGTCGTCAAGTGGGGCTTCGACGTCGTCGACGGCGTTGTCAAGAACGACTTCCTGAAGGTCCAGGACACCGCGTCGGCAACCTTCGATGAGGCGCTCCAGCGTCATAGGGACTTCTACACGCACGAGGACATGCCGTTCTACTTCGACTTCGACTCGACCGTGATCAAGCCGGACGAGCAGGCCAAGATCAATCGGTCGCTGCCGTACCTGAAACGCAATCCGAAGGCGGTCATGTCGGTCACCGGCGAGGCGGACATCCGGGGCAAGGCCGACTACAACCAGGACCTGGCGCTGCGCCGGGCGGAAGCGGTCCGGTCGGCGATGCTGGCGTCCGGGGTGCCGGAGAGCCGGCTGGACCCGGTCACCGTCGGGCTCGGGGCAGGCACCAGGGCAACGACGAACGCCGGCACCGGCGGCATGGGCGGCGATCCGGCGGTGGGCGCCGACCAGGACCGGGAGGCCAACCGGTGGGCCAACCGCCGGGTCATCGTGACGTTCACCAACCCGAAGGGGCCGTGATGACGACCAGCGAACATCTGGACGCCATGGCCGGCGAACTCGCCTCGGCCGACCACGACGTGCGGACCCGTGCGTTGGCTTCGCTGATCGGCGCCGGACAAGCGGCGGTGCCTGCCCTGGAGGTCGCGCTTGGCAGTTCCGGGCCGGCCGCGCGCCGGGCGGCCGCGCAGGCGCTGGCCGAGATAGGCGATCCGGCCGCCGAGGGCACCTACCGATCGATGCTGGACGACCCGGACCCGACGGTCCGCGCCCGGGGGGCGCAGGGCCTGCACATCATCGGCGCGGCCGGCGCCGCAGAGGCGCTTGCCGACGTGATCGACGAACTGCCCGACCTGCTGCGCCACCCCGTGACCATCCCGGTGCGCGCGCTGGCCGCGCGCGGCGTCGAGGGCGGCCGGGCCGTCGCGCCGCTGCTGGCCGACACCTCGAACAGCACCCGCGAACGGGCACTGCTGGTGCTGCGGATGCTGGCCGGCGGAACCGACGCACCCGCCGGGCTGGCCGAGGTGCTCGCCGGCCACGACGGGTCCCGGCCCGACCCGGACCTGGCGCACCGTGTGCTTGGCCTGCTCCGCGGGTGACGAAAGCCCGACGGAATTGCCCGGGCGCTTGGGTGTGCACGGGTATCGCCAGGGTCGGTTCAACGCACTGGCGCTATTGCCGGCCTCCGGCAGGTGGGTGCTGGGTTGCAAGAGGACGCCCGCAGCTGGATCACTCGCCGTCGGTGCCGTGATCGTCGGCGTTCCGCGGGGATCGTCGAACGGGCACCCTGAGCGGACTCCGGTGGAGGATCGTGCGGCGCGAGTTGTTGAGGCCCCAACTGAGGGACCCGGTGCGATCACAGGCTCAGCAGCAGGTTCTGAACGGCGACTGGTTGGGACAAGAAGGGGTGGTGGCCAGTGTCGAGCTCGACGACCGTGCCGGCCCTGCGCGCGAAGTCGCGCTGCCGCCGCGCCGGGGTGCCCTTGTCCCGGGCGCAGACGAGGTAGGTCGAAGGCACCTGGTGCCATCCCGCCGCACCTACGGGCTGGGCCGTCACTTGCACGCTTTGCCGCGCGAGCTTGTCCGCAGCCTGGGCCTGCGTGTCGGGGTCGCAGTCTTGCAGGAACGTCCGGACGAGGAACTGGGGGCGGACACCGAACGTACCGGTGTCGGGGTCGATGTCGAGGAACGGGGTGGGTGTGCCGTCGCCGAAGTCGGAGAGGCTCTGCCCGACCTCCGGCAGGTAGCTGGACACCAGCAACAGGTGGCGTACCGAGCCGACCCCCGCGGCCGCCTCCGCGGTGACGATCCCCCCGTAGCTGTGGGCGACCACGACGGTCGGTTCGTCGCCGTCCTGCAGCACCCGCCGGACCGCCGCGACGTCCTCGGGCAGCCCCGGACCGTCGGCGCCACCCGGCCTCCCACCACCCTCGCCGCAGCTCGGCAGTGGCGGTGCCACGCTCGGGACCCCTCGCTCCACCAAAAGCTCAGCGGTGCGGTGCCACCACCATGCACCGTCACGCACGCACGCCCCGTGCACGAACACGACCCTCATCGCCACCTCCGCGTCCAGCTCCGCCGCTGCCCTGACCAACGGTAGATGTAGGGGCCATTACACGAAAAGATGGTGCTGTGGGCAGGCATCCTCAACCGGAGATCAAGCAGCGGCTGCTCGACGCGTGCACCGACTACGCCCTCGAGCACGGCCTGCCCGACCGGCTCGAACCCCTGGCTAATGCCGCGGGCGCCTCGTCCCGCATGCTGATCTACCACTTTGGCAGCCGCGACGACCTGTTGCGCGCGGTCCTCGGTCGCGCCCGGCAGCGACAGCTCGAGGTGTTCGGCGACCTCCTGCGCGTGCAGCTCGACAAGCCCTACGCCGCCACCCTGAGCGACGCCTGGGCCACGATGACCGGCCCGCAGGGCCGGCCGTATCTGCAGATGTTCGGCCAGCTGCGCGAAAGTGCGGAGCAGCAGCTGTGGCCCGACTTCCGCCGCAGCGCAACGACCGACTGGCTTGGGCCGCTCGAGGACGGCCTGCGCAGCACTGGCCGGCCGGAGCTCGCAACTCTTGTCCTCGCGGTCATTCGCGGTCTCCTCATGGACCTCGACGCCACCGGCGATACCACTCGCACAGACCAGGCGTTCCACGACTTCCTCAGCGCACTTGAGCACCTGCCATCTACGTCGCCGGCGCCAGGCGATGACCTCACCGGTGATCGGCTGGTGGGATGACACGGGCCGGCCGGGTGACGGGTTGGGGCATGTCGGCCGGCACCCGGTCATGGGTGCTGGCGATCGCCCTGTAGGTACCGGACGCGAGGGGATGGCAGGCGAGAGGTCTACGAGACGGTTCGGCCTGTGTCCCGCCGTCGGGACATTTCTCCTGATCGCACCGGTGTATTGCCTCATGACGCGGGACGCAGTCCGGGACGACTCTTCAGCTGTCGGAATCAAACCGGATACAGGAGGTACGGATGTCGTCGACATTGGTGCGGGTGGGTGGAGTCGCCGCGGTGATCGCCAGCCTGCTGATCGTTGGGCAGCAGGCGTGGGGTCTGGCGGGCGGGGGTGTGATCGAGGAGGGCATGGGCGAGTCTGCGCTGCACACCGCGCAGATGTTGTTCATGGTGTTCGGGGTGGTCGGGATCGCATTGGAAGGGCTGGGGTGTTCGCCCAGATCGCCGCGCTGGTCGCGGTCCTTGGGTGTGTGGCGATGTACGGGGCGGCGCTGCCGGAGGTCACGATCTTGCCCAGTCTGGTGGAGACCGGCTCACCGTTCGCGAAGGTCGCCCCTCCCGCGATGGACATCGCCGCGTTGAGCAGTTTCATCGCCTGGGTTACCGGTTTGCTGTTGCTCGCAGCGGCGGTCCTGGTGACGAAGGTGCTGCCCCGGACACCGGCGGTTCTGTTGGGCTTGGGAGTGATTCTGGGCCTTGGCCTCAATGGTCTCGTTCCGGGCGTCCTGATCGTCTTCGCCATCGGTTTCGGCTGGCTGGGCGGGGACGCCGTCCACCAGGCCGGACACGACGCGGAGGGCGTGACAGCATCAACGGATCCCACGAGCGGGCAGGAGCATGCGATCCGCTGACCTCCCGGCGGTCGTGACTGCCAGCACACCCCTCGTGCCGGAAGGCGATGGCATGCAGGTCGATGCGTTCACCGCGACCGGGCGTCCCGCATCGGGGCGCCCGGCGTGGCTGGGTGACCGGGGGACCGGCCTGAGTATCGCGGTCGGCGTGTGCGGTGCCGTCGGGGTCATGACGCTCGCGGTCGCCGCCAGCATGCTGGCGGTTCGTAACGGCGAGTCCGGGTCGCTCCCTACGCTCGGCCCGAGCGCGGTGTTGTCGGCCCTGCTCGGAGCGGTGTTGATCGCCCTGCGTCCGAGGAACCCGGTCGGCTGGTGTTTCTTCGTCACCAGCGGGGCGTTCACCGTGGGCCTGGTGGCGGCGCAGTACGCGATCGCCGGCCTGGTCACGGACCCGGGGTCACTGCCGGGGGCGGAATTCGCGTTGTGGCTGCAATCCTGGGTGTACCAGCCGGCCCTGATCCCGTTCTCCGTGCTGATGCCGCTGTACTTCCCGGACGGCCGGCTGCCGTCGTCCAGGTGGCGACCGGTGGTGTTGGCAGCGCTGCTGCTGATGGTCATCACCGGTGTGCTGTCCGCGCTCAGACCGGGCGACACGCACCTGCTGGATGTGCCGATGGACAACCCATACGGACTGACCGCCCTGTCGGACCTGGGACCCGTCGGGAACTTTCTCCCCGGAGTGCTCTGGCTGTCCCTGATGCTGGCATCGACCACGAGCTTGTTCGTGCGGTTCCGCCGCGGCAACAAGGTCGAACGCGAGCAGATCGCATGGTTGGCGTATGCGGTCGCACTGACGGCCGTCGCGTTCGTTGTGGACGCGATCGTCGCCGTTTTCGCACCCGAGATCTATCCGCAGGTCTTCGTTGTCGTGCAGGTTTTCCCGGTCGTGGTTCCGATCGCGGCAACGGTGGCGATCCTGCGGTACCGGCTGTTCGACATCGACCGGTTGATCAACCGCACCCTGCTGTACGTGGTGTTGACGATCTGCGTGATCGGCATCTACATCGCGGTGGTCACCGGGCTTGGCGCGGTGTTCGACGCTGTACAGGGTGCTCCGGCGCTGTCCCTGCTGGCGACAGGGATCGTGGCGGTGCTTTTCGCGCCGCTGCGGGATCGCCTGCAGCGCTTGATTGATCGTTGGGTCTACGGTGACCGTGCCGACCCGTTCCGGGCCCTGACGATGCTCGGTCGACGCCTGGAGAGCAGCCTGCCACCTGAGTCGGTGCTGCCGACGGTCGCCTCGACGGTGGCGGACGCGCTGCATGTGCCGTACACCGCTGTCGAGGTGATCTCACGGGAACGACTTCGGCGACATCGGCTTTCGCACCGCAGCCGAGCACGGCGCGCCGCGGCCGGAGGACGCCCAACCGATCACTGTGCCGCTCTCCTACGCCGGTGCGCAGGTCGGCCGCCTGGTCCTTGCCGGGCATCACCGCACCATCGACCTGTCTCCGTCCGACCGCCGGGTGTTGCGGGATCTGGGTAGCCAGATCGGGATCGCCCTGCACGCCAGTCAGTCCGAATTGCAGGCCGTGCGCCTTGCCGAAGACCTACAACGATCCCGGGAGCGGCTGGTCACGGCCCGGGAGGAGGAACGCCGACGCATCGGTCGGGACCTTCACGACGGGCTCGGCCCGCAACTGGCGGGACTGACAATGACCCTGGAAGCGGCCCGCGAGTTGGTCCGAACCGACCCCACACACGCCGAACAACTCCTGGCCGGCCTACTCGAACAGGCGGACCTGGCGGTCGACGAGGTCCGTCGGATCTCCCACGAGTTGCGACCACCCGCGCTCGACGCACTCGGGCTGATCGGCGCGCTGCGCAGCCACGCCATCGGTCGGCATCGGGTGCCCGTCAGCGTCGACGCACCGGCCGAGCTGTCCGGGCTGCCGGCGGCCGTCGAGGCCGCGGCCTACCTGATCGCCCTCGAAGCGCTGCGCAACGTGGACGTGCATTCCGGGGCCACCGCGTGCAGGCTCACCCTCTGCGTGGACGAACCCCCACGCCCACGCACACTCCGGATCCGCATTGACGACGACGGCCTCGGGATCCCCGGCGACGCTCAGCTCGGCGTCGGCCTGGTATCGATGCGGGAACGCGCCGCCGAACTTGGCGGATCCTGTCACCTCACTCCCGGGCGGGTCGGCGGCACTACGGTCGAGGCCGTACTGCCGTTGCCGAACCCGGCAGGAGGGTAGGACATGGACCCAACATCGGTGGTCATTTGCGATGACCACGCGCATTTTCGGCGAGGTCTCCGAGCGCTCCTGGACACCAGCGATGAAATACAGGTGGTCGGCGAGGCAGCCGATGGAGCCCAAGCGGTCGTAGTCGCGGTTCGCCTGCAACCCGACGTCATCCTGATGGACCTCACCATGCCCGGCGTCGGCGGTCTGTAGGCAACCGCCGATGTGCTGGCCGCCTGCCCGCACATCGGCATCCTGGTTCTCAGTATGGTTTCCGACGACGACTCTGTGTTCGCCGCCCTGCAGGCCGGGGCTCGCGGGTATCTCCTCAAAGGTGCCCGTAAGGCCGAGATCGTTCGCGCAGTCCGCGCGGTGGCCAGCGGCGAGGCCATCTTCGGCGCCGACATCGCCGCCAGGCTGATGGGCTACTTCGGGTCACCCGCCGGACGACCAAACCGTGCTCAAACGCAACTGACGGCCGCATTTCCGCAACTGACCGCCCGTGAAACCGAAATCCTTCGACTGATCGCCGACCAGATGACGAACCCAGAGGTCGCCGAAATGCTCGGAATCAGCGAGAAGACCATTCGCAACAACGTGTCCAGCATCTTCACCAAGTTGCAGGTCGCCACACGCGCACAAGCCATCGCGATGGCAAGAGACGCCGAGCACGACCAGACCATCTCGCCCCGGCCCGCGAAATGACGTGAGGGGAGCCCAATCGCAAACAGGACGCCGCGGCTGGATCGGGGCACCCGGCACCATTCATCTTGATGAGGCCAAGAGCCACGTGTTCGACACCGATGTGCTGGTCGTGCATGGCCTCCGCCTCGTGGACGTCGTTCCGCGGGGTCCGCGCCGATCCGGGGTGCCCGGCGGCGGGGTGTTCTGGATTGAGCGCGGATCCGGGTGATCGGCACGGCGATCAGCCGGGACCCGGGATCGGCGCGGTCTCGGGGACTGCCGCCGCCCTGCGCAGTCGCGCTCGGCGCTCGTGCGGTGCCGGTGTTTCGCTGGACGAGCACGCCGTCAAGAGCCAGCAGGCTGTTGCTGAAGACCCCGGCTCCCACGGTCAGTGCAGAGCCCTCGGGGCTGCGCGCAACCGCAGAGTTCCCGCTGATCCGGGTGTTTCGCACCGTCACCTGCCGGGGGTTTCCGGTGAAGTCGAACACGGCGAGACCGGACGTTGCCTGGGCAATGGCGTCCGCGCCGGCCGCGAGCACCGTGACCGGGTTGTCGGTGATGGACGAATCGCTGATCTCGGCCGGGCCGTCCACTTCCACCGCCGTTCCGCTCGGCCCGACGTCCTCGGAGGTCGCCGTCCGAACTGTCACCCTGTTGCCGATGACCACGGATCGACGCATGACCAGATGACTGTCACCGATCAGGATGGCGGAGTCGAACCCCACCACCTCACCGTCCGGGTCGTCGGCCCGGACCGCATTGCCCTTGATCGAGGTCCGTTCGATCAGCACTTCGCTTCCGTCGCCGACGTGAATGCCGCCGGCATGCGCGTTCATGTCCAGCAGCACGCCCTGCGGCCTGATGGGCCAACGCGTGACGAGTTCGGCTCGGTTGTTGCTGATCCTGCTGTAACTGATCGTCAGGGCGCCCGAATCCACGAATATTCCGCCGCCCTCAGCAAAGCGTCCGATCGAATCTGGGACCGCCCGATTTCCGTCAACCGAGCTCGACGTCAGGATCAGCGCGCCGAGCGCGCTGAAGATCCCACCGCCGTTGGCGTCACTGGCGTACCCGACCGCGCCGTTGTCGGAGACCGCCGAACGGTCCAGGGTGAGCGTGCCGAAGTTGGCGATCCCACCGCCTCTGGTCGCCGCGTAGGGGCAGTCACCTGCCGGGCATTTCACCCCGCTCGGGGACGGGCTCGTCGCGGTGGGCACGGCCAGGTTTCCTTTGACCGCAACATCTTTCAGAATGACGGTTGCGCCGACTGTGCCGTCGTCGGCCGCGGGGATGAAGATCCCGCCGCCCCACGCCTCGACCCCGTCGCCACGGGCCGTGCCGCCGGTGACGGTCACCCCCGAGATGGAAACGGCCGGTGAACCCGACGCTCGCGTGCTGATCGTCAGCACCGGTCCTCCGCCGCGGATCACCGTCCGACCGGCCCCCGAGCCGACCAGGCGCAGGCTCTTGCCGATGGTCACTCCCCCGGCGAACGTCCCGGCTGTGATCCGGATCGTGGCACCCACAGGTGCCGCGTCGACGGCCGCCTGGATGGTCAGCAGACAGCCTGCACCCCCGACGCAGAGAGCGCCCGGTCCCGATACCGGCGCCGAGGCCGATGCGTGCGGGGCGTTGGCCGCGAGGATGACCGTGCCGGCCACCGCGATGAGCATTCGTGCGAAGTGCATCGGAACCTCCCAGTGGTCACGAAACCTGCTGTGACACTAGAAAAACCGGATCGGATGGGCATCCGTGCAGGCTCTCGATCGGTCTAGGTGTGCACACCGAGTCGTCTGGGCCGTGGTGACGGGATCGGAAGCTCAGCTCTTGATGTAGGCGAGCACGGCGAGCACCCGACGGCTGCTGTCCGTCGACTCGGCGAGCCCAAGCCGGGCGAAGATGCTGCGGACGTGCGACTCGACAGTTCGTTGACTGAGGTGCAGCAGCTCGCAGATGCGACTGTTGGAGTGCCCCTGGGCCATCAGATCGAGGATCTCGAGCTCTCGGCCGGTCAGGTCGTCCAGCGGTCCCCGGACACGGCTGCGGCCCAGCAGTTGCGTCACCACAGCCGGATCGAGAACGCACTCCCCAGCGCAGACCCGGCGCAGCGCGTCGCCCAGGACGGCCGGATGGGCCACCCGTTCCTTGAGCAGGTAGCCGCAGGCAACCGGGTCTGGTTCCAACAGTTGCGATGCGTAGCGGACGTCGAGGTAGCTCGACAGCAGCAGCACTGCCGTGCGGGGATGGCGTCGCCTGATCTCCAGTGCGGCTCCAACGCCTTCGTCGGTATGTGTTGGGGGCATCTTGATGTCGATGAGAGCGACGTCCGGGCGTTGTGCGGCGACCATGGACAGCAGGGCAACGGCGTCGCCGGCCTCACCGACGGCCGACGGCGACCGCATCGTCCCAAGATCGTGCGTCACCGGGGTCCGGGGCGACCGTCTCGCCCTTGACGATGCCGATGGCGGCGAACTGCCCGACCCGAACGGTGGAGGCGATCCACACTCCGGCCAGGGTGATGGCGATGCCGAGGATGGTAGCCGGCCCCGCAGGTTCGCCCAGGACCGCGATAGCCAGGACGGTGGCCGCCACCGGTTCCAACATGGTGAGGGTGACGGTGTTGGCAAGGGTGAGGCGGGCCAGGCCGGCGGACCAGAGGGCGTAGGCGATGGCGGTGGTGACCACACCGAGGTAGAGCAACGCGGTGATGCTGCCGGCTGTCGCGGCAGGATTGCTGCCGGCGATTGCGAGTAGCACGGCCGCCGGGATGATGGCGACGCCGAATACCGTGGCGGCGGCAGTCAGGGTGGGGCGGTCCGTGGTGAGATCGCGGATCGCCGATCCGAACACGGGAAAGCAGCAGCCGGCGATCATCGCGCTGGCCCAGGCTGCGGGATTCAGTGTGACAGCGCCGGCGCCCGTGGTCACTGCGGTGCCCAGCACGGCGACACCCACGCCGATCCACCAACGCCGCCGCAATGGCGTTCCGCGGCGGGCCCGATCGAGCAGGCCGGCGACGACCGGACCGGTGCCGATGGTGACGATCGTTGCGGTCGCGACGCCCGCCAGGCTGACCGAGAGGAAGAACCCGAGTTGGAAGACGAGGAATGCGATGGCTCCCGCCAGCGTCACCCGCCACCGCAGCGGGTACCTCCAGGGTGCCCGGCAACGCGCGGTGCTGAGCCCAACGAGTGCCGCCCCGCCGAGTACGACCCGCCACCCGGCGGTCGTCACCGCGGGCAACCCCGGGGCCAGTAGCTGGGCGGCGACTCCCGATGTTCCGAACAGCAGGGCGGCAACCGCGACGCGCGCCTCGTTGATGTCGACGGATGGTGGGATCTTCATGCCAGTGATGGTGTCAGGAACATGTCAGCCATCGATGCCAAGTATTCCATGTATACGTCTTCGTCTTAGAATCCGAAGCCATGGACAAGGTGGATCGTGAAATCCTGTACCAACTGCAGGTGAACGGTCGGCTCCCGAACAAACGAGCTCGCCGACCTCGTCGGGCTGAGCCCCTCGCCGTGCCACCGGCGGGTCCGCCTGCTCGAGGCGTCAGGGGTCATCCGGCGGTTCACTGCCGTGCTGGATCCGCAGCTGATCGGCCGCGGGTACGAGGTGCTGGTCTGGGTGACCCTGCGGGAGGTGACCAGGGCGACGATGGCCGAGATCGAGGAACGGTTCGCGGCGTTGGAGGAGATCACCGAGGCATCCCGGATGATGGGTCAACCCGACTACCTGATCAGGGTGCGCCTGGCCGACGCGGTCGCCTACGAGAGCTTCTACATCGACGTGCTGGCCGCCCTGCCGCACGTGCAGACCCTGACATCCATGACCACGATGAAGACCATCAAACGGCACCTACCAATGCGACCGACCAGATAACCACGCCGCCATTGCGACACGGTCTCTGGTCAATTACCTCGCTGCCAACAACCGATCCCGGTCCTCACGTTTCATACCGGCTGCATGCCTCGATCGATCACGACGACGTCAGGAATCCTTGCCATCGCTTCATCCGGACCCGCCCGACGTTGACCGAAACGAGTGGGCCGTCCGATTTTGACGCCGTCGAATTGATACGAGTCCGCTGTTCCCGCTGCCTTCGACGCGACCCCCGAGACGCGGATTGGTGCAGGCACATCCGGCTCGGATGAAGGCGGAGAGTAACGGCATGTCCTGCCCGCCGCGAACGCGGATCCGGGCAGCGAGATCACCGCCCGGGGCTCACCCGCGGCCAGGGTCGGCTCTGCTGGATCTGGGCGGCTATGGACAGGACCAGCGACTCCTGGCCCGGCCGTGCGGCAATCTGCACCGCCATCGGGGTCCCCGAGTACGGATGCCGCCCAGCGGGGACGCTCGCGGCGGGCCACCGGAACACGTTCCACTGCGCGGAGTACGGCGCAAAGTGCATGTCGGTATACGTGTTCACTGGCCATGATTTCGTGCTCCGCGTCGTGGCGCGCGGCGGCGGGTGGGCCAGAGCTGGGGTGATCACCGCGTCGAACCCGTCGAGCAGGTTGCGCACCCTGGCTTCGGCCCGCGCCACGCGGTTTTCGTCGACGAGTTTGCCCCGCAGCGCAAGTCCGCCGATGGCGACGTGGGTGCGGGTCCGCCGCTGCAACAACCGCCGGTCCAGTCCCTGCGCATCGATTGCCGGCCCCGCGAGCCAGCGAGCAATGGGAGCGATGACCGGGTAGTACAGCCGGCAGTCCGCAGTGGTATGCCCGAGCTCCCTGAGCGCCCCCGCGATGTCCTGCGTGGCGCGGACCCAGTGCGGGTCGGTGCGAAAGAACGCCACCGGCGACCCCACATCCACGGCGATCCGCAGGTCGCGCCGCGGCGCGATCTCGGATAGGTCGGGTCGATCGGCCAGCACCGAGAGCATCAGCGCTGCATCTTCGACAGTGGTTGCCAGCGGGCCGTTCTCTGCGACTCCGAACCACGAGTTCGGTCCGAGTTCGGCCGGTACGACGCCGTGCCCGGGCTTGATGCCGAACACCCCGCAGCTGGCCGCCGGCACCCTGATCGAGCCCATTCCGTCGGCCCCGTGGGCGATCGGCACCATCCCCGAGGCCACCGCGGCCGCGCTTCCTCCGGAGGATCCGCCGGGGACCCGGTCGGTGTTCCACGGGTTCCGGGTGATCGCAGCCGGCGAATCCGTGCTGCCCCA
>JBBQGJ010000168.1:0-13889 GCA_038322925.1 Mycobacteriales bacterium | reverse complement strand
GAAGCTGGTCGGGCTGATCAGCCAGTCCGGCAGCACGGTGTCGGCGGTCGATCCCAGCGTGACCGCCTGGCTACGGTTCGCCAACGGTGAGGTGCTGGTGAACGCCGCCTGCAACAGCGGCAGCGGGACCGCCAAGATCACTGACACCACCATCACCTTCGGCCCGATCGCGATGACCATGCGGGCCTGCGTCGGGCCGACGCAGGACGTGGAGCAGGCGATGAACGCCGTCCTGCAGGGCGCCACAACGTACACGGTCAAGGACGACCGGTCCGGGACGCTGCTGACGATCATGGCCGCGGACGGCAAGACCGGGCTGCAGCTGACCGCCGACGCCGCGGTCGGTGCGGACGCGATGGGCAGCATGACAGCGAGCCCGACCAGCTGAGCGCCCGGTTGACCGGGGCGACTTCGGATGACGTCAGCCGGACAGGCCGACCAGCCCGGCGACCTCCGCCCGAAACCGGCCCATCGCCTCGTCGGTGGCCGCCCGGGACGACTCGATGTTCTCTCGGGCGATCGGTGGCGTGACGATCTGCAGGTAGCACTTCAGCTTGGGCTCGGTGCCGGAGGGCCGGACGACCACCCGCGCGCGGGTCGTCCGCCAGCGCAGGCCGTCGGTGCGCGGCAGCAGGTCGACCGCCTCGGTGACCGGCTCGCCGAGCAGGGTGGACGGCGCCGCGGCGCGGAGACTGGCCATCGCCGACGAGATCAGCGTCGGGTCGTCGACCCGCACGGAGAGTTGGCCGGTCACCACCAGCCCGTGTTCCACGGCCAGGTCGTCCAGCCGGTCGGTGATCGACCGGCCCGCCGCCTTGAGCCCGGCGGCCAGATCGCAGGCGACGACGGCGGCGGAGATGCCGTCCTTGTCGCGTACCCGATCGGGGTCGACACAGAGCCCCAGCGCCTCCTCGTACCCGAACACCAGGCCGGTGCCAAGGCCGTCGCCGGCCCGGACGATCCACTTGAACCCGGTGAGCGTCTCGTCGTACCGCGCACCGTGCGCGGCCGCCACGGACTTGAGCAGTTCACCCGAGACGATCGTGGTGGCCACCAGCGGATCGGGATGCGTGGCGCGATCCAGGTTCCGCAGCAGGTGGTCGCCGAGCAGCGCGCCGGTCTCGTCACCGGTGAGCATCCGCCAGCCGGCCCCGTCCGGCAGGCCGATCGCGCACCGGTCGGCGTCGGGATCCAGGGCAACGGCAAGATCGGCGGAAACCCGCCCGGCCAGTGCCAGCAACAGGTCGGTCGCCCCCTGCTCCTCGGGGTTCG
The DNA here is from genome assembly GCA_038322925.1 of Mycobacteriales bacterium. Lineage (GTDB taxonomy): Bacteria > Actinomycetota > Actinomycetes > Mycobacteriales > Nakamurellaceae > Nakamurella. The sequence continues at coordinate 12,617 of JBBQGJ010000168.1, read as the reverse complement.
GGAAGGACACGGTCGGGAAGTCGGCGTCCGGTCTGGCCTGCTCGGGCACCACATGCACATCGGTGACGCCGGCCAGATGCAGCGCCTTGACAGCGGTTTCGCCGCCGACGCCGTGCAGCGGGGTGATCGCCACCCGCAGCTCCGCGGCCGCGGTCGGGGTGAGCGAGGTCGCCAGCGACCCGGCCCGGTCCAGGTAGGACTGCAGCAGGTCATCCGGCCAGGCCCGCAGACGCGGCGACGTCGGCGCGGTGTCGATGGACACCGCCGGCCGGCTGGCGGCGATGGCGGCCTCGATCTGCTCGTCCTGCGGCCCGATCAGCTGCGCACCCTGCTCCAGGTACACCTTGATCCCGTTGTCCTGCGGCGGGTTGTGTGACGCGGTGATCTGCACGCCGGCGGCCGCATTGAGCTCCCGCACCGCGAAGGCGGTCACCGGGGTGGGCAGCGGCCCCGGCGCGAGCAGCACCGAGAACCCCGCCGCGGCAAGCACTCCGGCGACGTCGGCGGCGAATTCGGCGGAGCGGTGGCGTGCGTCGAAGCCGACCACCACCATGTCACCGCGGTGGCCGCCCGCGGTCAGGAACGCCGCGAGCCCTGCTGCGGCACGGCGCACCACGGTCAGGTTCATACCGGCCGGCCCGGCCCGCAGCGGTCCGCGCAGGCCCGCGGTGCCGAACGTCAACGGCGCCGACATCCGCTCGCTGAGGTCGTCGACGGCGCCCGGCCGGCCGCCCATCGCGTCGGCCAGCACCCGTTGCAGCTCTTGACGATCAGTGGGCGACGGGTCGTCGGCGATCCAGCGCATCGCCGCGTCGCGCAGCGCCGGGGTGAGGGAGTCGCTCATCGTCCGTCCCGTCCGCTCACGCGCGGGCGATCAGTTCGGCGAGCAGGTCGCCCATCGCCGCCGCCGCCGCGCGCCCGGTTTCCAGCACCTCGGCGTGGTTCAGCGGCTCACCCGTCATCCCGGCGGCCAGGTTGGTCACCAACGAGAGCCCGAACACCTCGGCGCCCGCCTCCCGGGCGGCGATCGCCTCCAGCACCGTGGACATGCCGACCAGATCGGCGCCCAGGGTGCGCAGCATCCTGATCTCCGCGGGTGTCTCGAAATGCGGTCCGGGGAGCTGGGCGTAGACGCCTTCGGTCAGCGTCGGCTCGATCTCGCGGGCCAGCGTCCGCAGCCGCGGCGAGTACAGGCCGGTCAGATCCACGAAGTTCGCGCCGGCGATCGGGGATGTCGCGGTCAGGTTGAGGTGATCGGAGATCAGCACCGGGTCTCCTGGGTGCATCCCGTCCCGCAGGCCGCCGGCGGCATTGGTCAGCACGACGAGCCCGGCGCCCGCCGCCACAGCGGTACGGACGGCGTGCACCACGGCCGCAACCCCTCGCCCCTCATACAGGTGGGTGCGACCCAGCAGCACCAACGCCCGCTTGTCGCCCACCGGGATCGAGCGGATCTGCCCTGCGTGACCCGCCACCCCGGGCGCGGTGAACCCGGGCAGGGTGGTCACCTCGACCTCCGCGGTCGGGGTGCCGAGCCGGTCGGCCGCCGGCGCCCACCCCGAGCCCATGATCAGGGCCACGTCGTGGTGCAGCACACCGGTGGCCCGGACCAGCGCGTTGGCGGCCTCCTCGGCCTTGGCCCTGGTCTGGGTGGCAACGTCGATCGACATGGTGGGTGAGCGTAGTCGCGGTGCGAGGGACTGGCCCTCTATCGCCTGCTATCTCAAGGCCCTATGTCGCTGCTGACCGGATGGGTGACCACAGCGGGTCGATGGTGCCGCCGACACCTTCCGCGCCCTGGACGGATGGTGTGCCCGCGGTGCCGGAACCCGCCGCGTCGGCGATCAGCCGGACGCCGAAAAAGCCTGCCACCGCGGCGATCAGCGCGACCAGCACGGCAAGCAGGATCCGGTTCCGGTTCGACTCCGGCGGTGCGGTCTCCGGCAGCGGGGCGAGCGAAGCAGCGGCCTCATGGGCCCACGGCGGCGGCGGGAGCGGCCACGCGGAGTGCACGACGTAGGGCGAAACATTCTCTGCCGAGACGGATGCCGACGGTGATCCGGACGACCGGGGGTGGGAGGCCCACCCCTGCGGACCCGGGCTGGAGGCCGCCGGTGGCCGGGCGGCCTGCGGGTGTGGCTCCCCCCGGCCGTGCGGGTTCAGCGCAGCCGGCGCGGGCGGCTGCGTCGCTGGTGGGGCGAAGGGCGGGGCTTGGGCTGGGGAGTGGGACGGGGAATACGAGGGTGCCGGAACGGCCCCGCCGGGCGACGTCCGCGGTATGCGGGTGATCAGGGCCAGATGAGTTCCCGACGGATCGTCGGCGATGCCGCGCATGACCGTCAGCGAGCGGTCGATCCGCATGCGCAGTTGCGGAGTCTTGACCAGCAACCCGGAGATCACCGCGCCCAGCCGGCCGGAGTGTGGGTGCGGCGGTACCGGATCCTTGACCACCGAGGTGAGGGTGGCGATCGCGGTGCCCTGGTCGAACGGTGGGCGGCCCTCGACGCACGCGAACAGCATGCCGCCCAGGCCCCACGCGTCGGAGATGGGACCGGCCGGGACGCCGTTGGCCACCTCGGGCGCGATGTACGCGGGCGACCCCAGCAACAGGCCGGTGGCCGTCATGGTCTGTTCGCCGGAGCTGCGGGCGATGCCGAAATCGGTCAGTTTGATGCGCCCGTCGTCACAGATGAGCACGTTGCCCGGCTTCACGTCCCGGTGGGTGATCCCGGCCGCGTGCGCGGCCAGCAGCCCGGAGGCGACCGCGACGCCGATGGTGGCCGCCTGCCCGTCAGGCAGCCTGCCGACCTGCTTGATCACCTCGGCCAGCGACCTGGCGTGCAGCAGTTCCATGACGATGACCGGGCCTGTGTGCAGGGTGAGGATGTCGAAAAGCGTTATCACATAAGGGTTTGACAGCGCCGCGACGGCCCGGGCCTCGCGAAGCGTCCGCTTGTGCAGTTGCTGGACCTCGCCGGGTGGCATTCCCGGCGGAAAGTCGATTTCCTTGATGGCTACCCGGCGGTGCAGTACCTCGTCGGTAGCGGCCCACACCGTGCCCATCGAACCCTTGCCGAGGACGGACTCCAGCCGATACCGCCCGGCCAGGGTCCTGCCGCCCGGCGGCAACCCGGGTGTGGGCGTCCGGGCTGCGGGGGTCATGTCGTCATAGTGCCAAAGCCACAGGGTTTCTGGCGCTGTTTCGTCCGCCACCTCAGCCTGGCCGGGTGCGCTGGGTGCTCACCGGAACCGACGTGATTCCACTCAGCGGGACCGCCCGGCGCCCCGGACCGGGGTTGGGGGTACGACTGTCAGAGGTTCCACCGCACACCCCAGTCCTGGCGATCGTCGGGGGTGGCGGCGGCGGTCAGGCGGGAGAACGGCAGCATCGCCCAGGCGAGGGTGGCGCTGACCAACATGGGCCCGACTCCGGTGCGGCTGGCCAGCGTCGAGCAGGCGCCGAGCGGCGCACGGGCCTCCGTCGATCAGATTGCCCCCGCCACCGGTGGAGCGGCGGACGGCACCAGCCCGACCAGCGAAGTGCACGCGCAGGCGGACTACCGGCGGCACCTGGCACGGGTGCTTTCCCGAAGGGCGGTGGTGACCGCCGCCGGTGTCGGCTGAATCACGACGCTGAGGCCAGATCCACCGATCACCAGCGTCCGCGGCGTCAAGGTGGGGAAGTCCGGCGAAGTCCGCCGCGTGCGTCGACAGCAGGCACGCCGACCGCACCCATGTCGCAATCGTGAAGGCCGTTCGAACGCTCCGGACTGCCCATGGTCGGTCAGCTCACGTCGCACCGCCGACGGGAGGTCGCGGCGGTCTGGTGGAATCACAGCAATGGCTGCCACCGATTCACCCGACCCGTCGGTGCCCACCGGGCACCGCGGACGGCTTCGGGTGTACCTGGGTGCGGCACCCGGCGTCGGTAAGACCGTCGACATGCTGGCCGAGGGTCGGCGTCGTGCGGCCCGCGGCACGGATGTGGTCGTCGGGTGGTGCGAGACGCACGGCCGGGAGTTCACCGCCCGACAGATCGGCGAGCTGGTGGTGATCGCCCCGCGGGTCATCGTCCACCGGGGCGTGCAGGTCACGGAGATGGACGTCGAGGCGGTGCTCGCCCGGCACCCCGAGGTGGCGTTGGTCGACGAGTTGGCGCATACCAACGCGCCCGGATCGGCGCACGAGAAACGCTGGCAGGACGTCGAGCAGTTGCTCGACGCCGGGATCGATGTGATCTCCACGGTGAACATCCAGCACCTGGAATCGCTCTACGACGTGGTCGCGGCGATCACCGGGATCACCCAGACCGAGACCGTGCCGGACGCGGTGGTGCGCACTGCCGAGCAGATCGAGCTGGTCGACATGACCCCGCAGGCGCTGCGCCGGCGGATGGCGCACGGGCACATCTACCCGGCGGAACGGATCGATACCGCGCTGGGCAACTTCTTCAGAGAGGGCAACCTCACGGCGCTCCGCGAACTGGCGCTGCTGTGGGTGGCCGACCGGGTGGAGGAGGGCCTGGACCGGTACCGCGCCGAACACGGCATCACCGGCACCTGGGCCGCCCGGGACCGGATCGTCGTGGCACTGCCCGGGGGTCCGGAGGGCGCGATCCTGCTGCGTCGGGGGGCCAGGATCGCGGGTCGGGCCGGTGGCCGGTCGCTGATCGCGGTACACGTCGTGCGCGCCGATGGCACCTTCGCCGGCGGTGCGTCCGATATCGAACGGCACCGGTTGCTGGCCGAGAATCTGGGCGGCAGCCTGCAATTGGTGGTCGGTGACGACGTCGCCGCGACAGTGCTCGAATTCGCCCGATCGGTGAATGCCACCCAGATTCTCGTCGGCGCTTCTCGGCACGGTCGGTTGGCGCAATTGGTCCGGCCCGACACCGCCAGCGAGATCGTCAAGGGATCCGGCGACATCGACGTGCACGTGGTCACGCGCCAGCGGCCGCGCGGGCACCGTCGACCGTTCCGTCCGGACGCCGGGCCGCGCGGTTGGTGGTCCTGGGTCGCCGCCGTCCTGCTGCCGGTGGCGTTGGCCACGGCGCTGCTCCCGTTCCGCGGCGCGCTGACCCTGAGCACTGTGCTGTTGATCCTGTTGTTGGGTGTGCTGGGCAATGCGCTGATCGGCGGGGTGGCGCCGGCGGCGCTCGGTGCCGTGGTCGCCGGCCTGCTGGCCAATCTGCTGTTCACTCCACCGATCGGCTCGTTCAGCATCGCCCAACCCGAGAATGCTTTCGCGCTGGTCGTTTTCGTGGTGGTGGGGGTGACGGTCGCCTCCGTCGTCGATCGCAGTGCGGGCAGGGCCCGACTGGCTGCCCGCGGCAGGGCAGAGGCCCAGCTGGTCGCTGCCGTGGCCACCGCCGTGCTCAATTCGGCGGAGCCGGTACACGACGTGCTGGAGCAAGCCAGGGTGGGATTTCAGATGACCTCGGTGGTGTTGCTGTCGAAGACCGCCCATCGAGCCGGTGAGTACCGGGTGGTCGACAGTGCCGGGACAGAGGTGGTCCCGGTGGCCGCTGTGGTGAACCCGGATCTGGCCGACGTCGCGGTGCCGACCAGCGGTGCCGAATCCGGCTGGCTGCTGGCGATGTACGGCCGGCCACTGCCGCCGTCGGACTATCGGCTGGTCGAGGTGTTCGCGGCGCAGGCCGTGCTGGCCGTCGAGCGGGAGCGGCTGACCCGGCAGGCCGAGCAGGGCGAGCGCCTTCGGCAGGCGGACAAGGTTCGGACGGCAGTGCTGGCCGCGGTCTCCCATGACCTGCGAAACCCGTTGGCCACCATCAAGTTCTCCATCTCGAGTCTGCGGGATGAGAGCGTCGACTGGACGGCCGCCGACCGGGCGGAGTTGCTGGCCAGCACTGACGCGGCCGCCGACCAATTGGACGGCCTGCTGGCCAACCTGCTGGACCTGTCCAGGCTGCAGACCGGTGTGCTCACCCCGGTACGGCGGCCGTCTTCGGTGGAGGAGGTGGTTCATCGGGCCTTGATCGGGCTCCCGAACGAGCGGATCCAGGACGACATTCCCGACGATCTGCCACTGATCGACACCGACGCCGGCTTGCTGGAACGGGTGCTCGCCAACATCACCGCGAACGCCGTGCGGTACGCGCCCGGCGATACTCGGGTGCGACTACTGGCCGGCGAGATCTCCGACGAACAAGGCAGACGCGTGCAGATCCGGGTGGTGGACCACGGACCGGGAGTACCGGCTGACGAACGCGATGTGATGTTCGCGCCGTTCCAACGACTGGGCGACGTCCCCCAAGGTACCGGCGTCGGTTTGGGACTCGCGGTGGCCCGTGGACTGGCTGAGGCTGTCGATGCGCGTATCGAAGTTGACGACACGCCCGGCGGAGGGTTGACGATGATCGTCACCGTGCCGATCGCCCATGATGACGTATGAGCCGCGTGCTGGTGGTGGACGATGATCGGCCGCTGGCCCGTGCACTGGCGATCAATCTGCGCGCGCACGGGTATGAGGTCCAGCTGGCTCACGACGGGCAGACGGCGCTGACCGAGGTGGCTCGCACTCACCCCGCCGTCGTGGTGCTCGATCTGGGGTTGCCGGATCTGGACGGTATCGAGGTGCTGGCCGGGATTCGGGGTTGGTCGGCAGTCCCGGTGATCGTGCTGTCTGCGCGCTCGACCTCCGGCGAGAAGGTGGAGGCGCTGGACGCCGGCGCCGACGACTATGTGACGAAGCCGTTCGGGATGGACGAGCTGCTGGCCCGGGTTCGCGCCGCCGTGCGACGCGGTGCGCCGCCGGCCACCGACGCCGTCGAGCAGGTCGTCACCGTCGATTTCATCGTCGACCTCGGGGCCCACCGGGTGCTCCGCGGCGGCGAGCCGGTGCGGTTGACGCCCACCGAATGGTCACTGCTGGAATTGCTGGTGCGGCACAGCGGCAAGCTGGTCCCGCAGAAACAGATGCTCACCGAGGTCTGGGGGCCGGCCTACGAGACGGAAACCCATTACCTGCGAGTGTATCTCGCGCAGCTGCGGCGCAAACTCGAACCGGACCCGGCGCACCCGCGGTACCTGATCACCGAACCGGGGGTGGGGTACCGGTTCGAGCCTTGAGCTCTCGGCCGGGTCAGCGGGTGGCATCCACCACGAACGGAAGCGTGGTCGTCAGCAGCGCCCGGTCGGCCGTGAGGAGGTCGCACCGCTCCTGAGATGCTTGAGCGACGAGCAGGCGATCGAAGGGATCATGCCGAAGGAGTTCGGGGAACTCTTCAATTCCCGCGGCATGCTCGGCCGTCACCGAGAGGTGGGTGATTCCCTGCTCGGCGAGGGCGACGTCGAACGCATCCGGGAGGTCGAGTCTTCCGAGCATCTTCTTGATCGTCAGCTCCCAGATGGTTGCTGCGGAGACATAAACGGTGTCGGCGTTCTCGATGCAGCGTCGGGCATGCTGACCCAACCTCGGATTGTCATCGGCCAGCCAGAGGACTACCTGGCTGTCAAGAAGAAGCATCGGACCGATAGAACATCTCGGCGATCTCTGCGTCTGCGCTTTCCCAGTCGGCGTCGGAATAGGTGATCTTGCCCTTCAGCCCGCCGATGATGACCGGTTGTCGGCGGTGCGGGACCAATTCAGCGATGGGGGTTCCGGCTTTGGAGATGATGACCCGCTCACCAGCGGCGACCTGTTCGAGCAGGCGCGAGAGGTGGGTCTTTGCCTCGTGGATGTTGACGAAAACGGTCACGGCTCCACGATAGCTAGTTCGACTTAGTCTAGTCAAACATCTTCGCTTCGTGTGTCTGGCGCGGTCTTGGCGCATTGCGCGCCGCGACCGTCAGTGGCACGGGCCCGCTCGGCCGCAGGGTCACCCGGTACTGCGCGCCCGGCGTCAGGTCGGACGGGGTCCGGATGGTCCATTTCGACGCGATGACGGCCAGCACCGTCACCGCCTCCGCCCAGGCGAACTGCTCACCGATGCAGGCCCGCGGCCCGGTGCCGAACGGAAGATACGCGTTGCGTGGCAACGACTTCTGCCGACCGTCGAGCCAGCGGTCCGGATCGAATTCCTCGGGATTGTCGAACCAGCGCGGATCGTGGTGCAGCAACAATGGGCTCACACCGACCAGGGTGCCGGCCGGTGCGTGCCAGCCGGCAAACTCCAGCGGAACGACCAGCGTGCGGCCGAGCACCCAGGCCGGTGGGTACAGCCGCATCGCCTCGCTGATCACCGCCCGGGTGAACGGCAGGTCGGGAAGCTGGGAGAAGCCCGGTCCTCCGGCGGGCAGCCGGTCGACTTCGTCGTGCAGCCTGGCCTGGATGTCGGGGTGCCGGCCAACGAGAAACAACGCCCAGGTCAAGGCGTTGGCGGTGGTTTCGTGGCCGGCCATGATCATCGTGATGACGTGGTCGTGGATCTCCTGGTCCGTCATTCCCGCCCGCACCTGGCCGTCGGACAGCAGTGCCGAGACCACGTCGCCGCGGTCGTCGGACGGGCGGCGCCGGTGTTGTTCGATGACCTCGTCCACCACACGGTGCACGTCGGCCTCGGCGGTGCTCGGGGTGTCCATCGTCGCCGGCGGGCGCCGTCCGCGGCGTCCGAGTGAGCGCCGCCGGCCCGCCCCACCGATCAGCAGCGACCCGCCGCCCACTTCGCCGAACCGCTGCAGCGCCGCTTCCAGCGAACCTCGGATCTCGGAAGACCGGTCCGTCAGGTCGATGCCCAGCAGGGTCCGCCCAACGATATCCAGGGTGAGACAAGCCATCTCGTCGTGCACGTCGAGGGTGTCCCCCTCGTGCCAGCCGTCGGTGCGGGCGCGGGTGCGTTCGGCGAAGGACTCGGTGTAGCCGGCGAGCCGGCGGGGGGAGAACGCCGGTGCGATCAGCTTGCGGGCCCGGTCGTGCGGCCTGCCCTCGCTGGTCAGCAGGCCGTTGCCCAGCATCTGCCGGGTGAGCTGGACGCCCGGGCCCTTGGTGGTGACGGCGGCGTGCTCGACCAGCAACTGCCCGACCAGCGCCGGATCGAGCAGCAGCAGGATGCGTTGCCGGCCGACCTTGATGGCGACGGCGGACCTCGATCCGCGGGCCACGCTGCGCACTACCCCTCCGACGTCGCCGGCCCGGCGGGCCGACCTGGTCCGCCATGCGACCCAGGCCGCGCCCTTCCAGCGCCGAGGTCGGGGAGCGGTCACCGAATCCCTCCTGGTGCTGCGCTGCCGGTCAGTGGTTCCAGTGTGCGCGCGGCGATCACCCTCGGCGCTGTGAATGGTCCAACGGTGGTTCACTGAGGGTCTCGTGGATGCCTGGGATGATGGACATTCGAGAAAGCTCGGGAAGCAGGTGGTCGCGATGGGTTCCGCTCTCTGGGCACCCGATCATCTGCTCAGCTCGGATGATTGGTACGCCCTCGATCGTGAGCCCTACCTCCACTACGAACTGTCCGACGGCGTGCTGGTGATGACCCCTCGCCCGGCACCGCGCCATCAGTACGTGGTCAAACGGGTGGCTGACGCCCTGGAGGATCAACTGCCCAGCGCGCTCGTGCCGTTGATCGACGTAGAAGTACCGATCCGGCGCGGTCCGGCGGCCACGCATCGCGCCCCCGATGTCGTCGTCGTTCCCAGGGCCGTCCTCGCACTCGACTCACCCTTGGTGGACCCGGCGGAGGTACTGCTTGCGGTAGAGGTGGTGTCACCCGGGAGCATCAGCACTGACCGGATCCTGAAGGTGCAGGAATACGCCTCGGTCGGTATTCCCGCGTATCTCATCATCGACCTGATGCGTCACGAATTGCTGGCGCACGAATTGACGGATTCTGGAAACTGCGCGGCAACCGTCGGTGCGCCAGCCACTTTCACCGTGGCGGGGCATACGGTGCAGCTGACCTGGCAGCAGCTGGACTGAAGGCTCGCGCGCTGGACTAATGATCGCGCGGATGAACGTGCCGGTTGTGGGACCGGTGTGACGCGAGTCAACCAGTTCAGCCGCGCCGGCGAAGTTGATCCGCGCCGGCAAGGGGGGAGTCGTAGGCGGAGAGGATCGCGTCGGCGGCGGCAGCGGCGGGCAGGCGGCCGGTGAGCACATCGCCCCGGAGCGCGTCAGCCGCCTCGGACACCGCGGCGGAGCGGCGCAGCCGCTGATCAAGCTCGTCCCGGACCAGCGCCCAGGTCAGCTCCCACTGTTGCGCGGATCGCTTGGCCGCCATGCCCTCCGGGCCGAGGAAAGCGCGGTGTTTGCCGATGGTCGCCCACAGCTCGGTGACGCCGTCGCCGGTCAGCGCCGAGCAGGTCAGCACCGGGGGGACCCAGCCGGCGCCGCCGGAATGCACCAGCCGCAGCGCGCCGGCCAGTTCGCGGGCGGCCGCCTTTGCCGCCAGCGAGTGCTCGCCGTCGGCCTTGTTGATCGCGACCACATCAGCGATCTCCAGCACGCCCTTCTTGATGCCCTGCAGTTGATCGCCGGCCCGCGCCAGACCCAGCAGCAGGAAGGTGTCGACCATACCGGCCACGGTGGTCTCGGACTGCCCCACGCCGACGGTCTCGACCAGCACCACGTCGTACCCGCCAGCCTCCAGCAGGGTGATGGTCTGCGCGGTCGCGCGGGCCACCCCGCCGAGCGTCCCCGCGGTGGGTGATGGCCGGATGTAGGCGTTCGGGTCCGCGGCCAGCTGCGGCATCCGGGTCTTGTCGCCCAGCACCGACCCCCCGGTCCGCAGGCTGGACGGGTCCACCGCCAGCACCCCGACCCGGTGACCGGCGGTGGTCAACGAGGTGCCGAGCGCCTCGATGAAGGTGGACTTCCCGACGCCGGGCGTCCCGGAGATGCCCACCCGGACCGCCCCACCCGCGTGCTCGGCGATCGCCGCCAGCAACGCACGAGCCGCCAGCCGATGATCGGCGCGGGTCGACTCGACCAGGGTGATCGCCCTGGACAGCGCGGTCCGCGAGCCGGCGACGACGTCGGCGGCCAGCTGACTCATGCGTGGTGCAGGGCCGCGGCCAGCCGGTCCAGCACGTCCAGCGCGGCCTGCGCGATCACCGTTCCCGGCCCGAACACCGCGACCGCGCCGGCATCGTGCAGCGCCGGGATGTCGGCCGGCGGGATCACGCCGCCGACCACGATCAGGATGTCCGGCCGGCCCAGGTCTGCCAGCGCGGCCCGCAGCGCCGGCACCAGCGTGAGGTGCCCGGCGGCCAGCGAATTGACCCCGACCACATGCACGTCGTTGTCCACGGCCTGCTGCGCCACCTCACCCGGGGTGGAGAACAGCGGGCCGACGTCGACGTCGAAGCCGAGATCGGCAAAGGCGGTGACGACCACCTTCTGCCCGCGGTCGTGCCCGTCCTGGCCCATCTTGGCGATCAGGATCCGCGGCCGGCGGCCCTCCGCCTCGGCGAAGGCAGCAGTGGCGGCGAGCACGGCGTCGACCGACTTGTTGGCGTCGGCGGTGCCGGACTTGTCGACCTCGGACCGGTACACCCCGGAAATCGTACGGACCACCGCGGTGTGCCGGCCGTAGACCTTCTCCAGCGCGTCGGAGATCTCCCCGACGGTGGCCTTGGCCCGTGCCGCGTCGATGGCCAGCGCGAGCAGGTTCCCCGACAGGTCGCCGGCGTCGGTCGACCCGTTGGACGATCCGCCGCTGGAAGATCCCGGGTGCGCCGCGGCCGTGGACAGCGCTTCCAGCGCAGCCAGCACCCGCGCGGGATCCCGCTCGGCCCGCAGCCGCTCCAGCTTCTCGATCTGCGCGGTGCGGACCGCGGTGTTGTCCACCGAGCGCACGTCCAGCGGTTCCTCGTCGGTGAGCGTGAAGGTGTTGATGCCGATGACGACCTGCGCGCCCGCATCGATCCGGGCCTGGGTGCGGGCCGCGGCCTCCTCGATGCGCATCTTCGGAATGCCCGCCTCGATGGCCTTGGCCATCCCGCCGGCCTGCTCCACCTCGGTGATGTGCTGCCAGGCCCGCTCGGCCAGGTCGTGGGTGAGCTTCTCGACGTAGTACGAGCCGCCCCACGCGTCGATGATCGCGGTGGTGCCCGATTCCTGCTGCAGCAGCAATTGGGTGTTGCGGGCGATCCGTGCCGAGAAGTCGGTGGGCAGCGCGATCGCCTCGTCCAGCGCGTTGGTGTGCAACGACTGGGTGTGCCCCTGGGTCGCCGCCATCGCCTCGATGCAGGTGCGCGCGACGTTGTTGAACGGGTCCTGGGCGGTCAGCGACCAGCCCGATGTCTGGCAATGCGCGCGCAGGGACAGCGATTTTGCGTTCTTCGGCTGGAAATCACCGACCAGCCGGCACCACAGCGCCCGGGCCGCACGGAGTTTCGCGACCTCCATGAAGAAATTCATGCCGATCGCCCAGAAGAAGCTGAGCCTGGGAGCGAACTGGTCGATGGTCAGCCCGGCGCCCAGACCCGCGCGCAGGTAGTCCACGCCGTCCGCCAGGGTGTACGCCAGCTCGAGATCGGCGGTCGCACCGGCCTCCTGCATGTGGTAGCCGGAAATCGAGATCGAGTTGAACGACGGCATTTTCGCCGCGGTGTAGGCGAAGATGTCCGAGACGATCCGCAGCGACGGTTCTGGTGGGTAGATGTAGGTGTTGCGGACCATGAACTCCTTGAGGATGTCGTTCTGGATGGTCCCGGCCAGCT
>JBBQGJ010000167.1:0-14008 GCA_038322925.1 Mycobacteriales bacterium | reverse complement strand
GCGGGGGGCGGGGTGTGGGGGGGGGGGGGTTGGGCGGCCGGCCCGGCGCGTCCGGCGCCGCTGGCGGCACCGGTGGCTGACCGATCGGCCGGCCGGTCCGCCGGGCCGACTGTGGGTTGGGGAACCATGGAACAGCCCGGGGCGCAAGATCTCCCACCGGCACCGCGGCCACATCCGGCGGGGCCACATCCTGCGCGGCCACATCAGGCGGGGCCATATCCGGTGGGACCTACCTCGAAGGCCAGGTCGCCGCGGGACCCGCCAGGTCCCCTCGGACCCAGAAACCCGGCTGATGAACAGGCCGGCGTGGTGCAGATACGCACGACTCGACGATCACTTTCATGACACCGGAGCGGCCTTACATTGAAGCGCACATCAGGGTTGAGTTGGCGCCCATCAGGTTGAGTGTGGGGATGACGATCCTTGGAGCCGTCAAGCAACGCCCCGCCCGAAAGGGCTGGCAGCGGCTCGACCTGATCGCTGCGTGCGCGGCGGAGGCACTCTGCCGGCTGGTCGTTCCCCTCGTTTCGGCACGCTGACCCATCGGAGGCGACGGAGCGCCCGGGGAGTACCGCCGTTCCACCTGCCGGTGATCAGGCCAACCGTCCATGCGCGCTGTGACGGCAGCGTCCTCTCGTGTGTCCCCAAAAGGTTGAATGCCGGACACCTGGAGTCAATGTGCCGTCGGTAGCGTGCACGCACCACGTCACAAGCTGCGTCGGGAAGGCATGGCCATGGCCCCGGTTGACCGCCGTACATTCTTCAAATTGGTGGGAGCCCCGGCCATCGCCGCCGCGCTGCCACTTGATCTCGGGAAGGTGTTGTCCATCCCGGCCAACAACAGAACCGGGTCGATCAACGACGTCGAGCATGTCATCTTCCTGATGCAGGAGAACAGGTCCTTCGACCATTACTTCGGGACGATGCGGGGGGTTCGCGGTTTTGCCGACCCGCACCCGGTGATGCTGTCGTCGGGCCGGAGCGTATGGCACCAGCCGAACGGAACGGGTGAATTGCTGCCGTTCCGACCCGAGGTACCGAACCTGGGCAAGACTTTCCTGCCGGACCCGCCACACGGCTGGGTCGACACCCACGCCGCCTGGAATGCCGGACGCTACGACCAGTGGGTGCCCAACAAGGGCGTCACGACGATGACGTATCACACCGAGAAGGATCTGCCGTACCAGTTCGCGCTCGCCGAAGCCTTTACGATTTGCGACAACTACCATTGTTCGCTGCTTGGCCCGACCGACCCTAACCGTTACCACATGTGGACCGGCTGGGTCGGCAATGACGGGACGGCGGGCGGTCCTGTCATCAACAATGCGGAGGCGGGTTACGACTGGTCCACCTACCCGGAACGGCTGGAGCGCGCAGGAATTTCGTGGAAGGTGTATCAGGACATCGGTGTCGGCCTGGACGCAGCCGGCTTCTGGGGATGGACCGAGGACCCGTATATCGGCAATTACGGCGACAACTCCCTGCTCTATTTCCACCAGTATCAAAACGCCCAACCCGGAACGCCGCTCGCCGACAAGGCGAAGGTGGGCACCAATATCAACGCGCAGGGCCGCAACCCCGAGGCACTGCTGGCCGATTTCCGCGCGGAGGTCGCCGGCGGCCGGCTGCCGCAGGTCTCTTGGATCGTCGCGCCCGAGGCCTATTCCGAGCACCCGAACTGGGAACCGGATTTCGGATCCTGGTACGTCTCGCAGGTCATCGACATTCTTGCCGCCAACCCTGACGTGTGGAGCAAGATGGCCCTGTTTGTCACCTATGACGAGGAGGGTGGCTTCTTCGACCATCTGGTGCCGCCGACCCCGCCGCAGACCCGGGCGCAGGGCCTGTCGACCGTGCCGATCACCAACGAGATCTTTCCCGGCAATGCCGACAATCCGGCCGGCCCCTACGGACTCGGCGTGCGGGTGCCGATGATCGTCGTGTCGCCTTGGACCCGCGGCGGGTGGGTCAACTCGCAGCTGTTCGACCACACATCGCTGATCCGGTTCCTCGAAGCGAGATTCGGCCACCACCGTCCGGACCTGACGGAATCCAACATCACCCCGTGGCGTCGTGCCGTCGTCGGTGACCTGACCACCGCATTCGACTTCAAGACGCCCAACCAGTCCCGAGCGAGCAGGTTGCCCGGCACCGACGACTTCAAGCCCGACGATCTCGTTCGGCACCCCGACGAAGTACCCGTACCGCCAACAGATCAGCGTGTCCCCGGCCAGCAGCGCGGTGTGCGGCGAGCACGGGCGATCCCGTACACCTTGCACGTGAACGGGCGCCTGGACGGGGCGTTCTACACCATCGACTTCGCGAGCACCGGTGGTGCGGCGGCAGTGTTCCAGGTGTGGCCGGCGGGCAGTGCCGACCCGCCCAGGAGCTACACGGTCGAGTCGGGTCAGAAACTGACCGACAGCTGGGACGTAGGGCCGGGGTACGACCTGGCCGTGCACGGCCCCAACGGTTTCTTCCGCGGCTTCAAGGGCGGCACTGCCGGCCAGCAGGCGAATCTCCAGATCACGGCGTCCTATGATCCGGGGAGGCACGGCATAGCGCTGCGCATCACCAATCGCGGTTCGGCAGCGGCCAAGGTGACCGTCCGCAACGGCTATACCAAGCGATCGAGCACGGAACTCGTCCGGGTGGGCGAGGGGCACACCGAAAAGGTCTCGTTGGCACTCGCCGTCGGCTGGTACGACCTCGTCCTCACGGTCGAGGGCGACCCGCAGTTCAAATACCGTTACTCCGGCCACGTGGAGAACGGCTCGGAGAGCATCACCGACCCGATGATGGGCGGGCTGTTGGCCTACCTGCCGGCGTCGGGCCGGCCGGCCGGCTGAGGGCGGCGCACGCCAGGTCTATCCGCTCAAGAAAAGCGGAAAGCGCTGTAACGGAGCGCATTCCGGTCAGGTTGGGTGACGGTGCTCACATCGGCGGGCGGCCGTGCCATCGGCCGGCTCGACGGCTTGGCAGACTGCTTCAGCGCCGCTCGGTGCGAGGAGTCCCCGACTACTCCGGTGTCCAATGACCGCAGCCCGGCGCCGTTGGCGTATTTCGCCGGACTTGAGTAGCGCGACCAGGTGGGTTTCCTGGCGGGGGTTGAGCTTCGGCTGCTTGCCGCGCGGCCGTCCCTTGGCCTTCCCGATTCTCATGCCTTCCCGGGTGCGGAGGTGGGATGAGGTCGGCCTCGAATTCGGCGACCATGGCCGGCATGTCGAACAGCAGTCGGCCGACCGAGTCGGTCGGGTCGTAGACGGCCCCGCCGAGGCTGAGCCGGACCCGCCGCGTGGTCAGTTTCAACAATTTCGCTCAGATCGCCGTCAGCCCGCAGGTTATCGGCTTGCGGGACACGATGAGCGGGGACTTGCCTCGCTCCGTGCCCGCCCCCCGCGCCGAGCGTCGTGTCCGAGGGCCGGCCAATGCCCATTGTCCCTGGCGACATTCGGGCGCAAGCAATCTGCTCGGTCCGGGCGGACGTCGACCGCGGGTGACATGCCGAGGACGAGGCGATCGCGGCTGCTGACACTCTGCTCCTGACATTCCGAACCCGCTTGGCGTCGACGACAACGCGCACCTGCTCGACAGGGTCCTGCGCCTCGTCGCGCCGGCGCTGGGCTGGGCTGGCGGTGAGGTTGCCCGGTCCGGGCGTCGATGTTGGTGCTGTCGACCATCGATGGCCCCGTCAGGACGGATTGGCTGCCGCGATTGATCTTTCAGGTGCAGCGCCATGGTTGTAAGGCATGTCCGCCCATCTGGGTGTCGGCCGCAGTGCCGGTTGGTGCTTTCGGACGCTGCCCGGTTGGTTCGTCCATTGACGGAAGCGAGGCGCCCAATGACGGGTCCGTTGACGATCGACCAGCTCCCAGGACCGCACGGAGTGCCGATCCTCGGGAATCTCCTCGATCTCGACACGCCCAACCCGATGGAGACGATCATCGGGTGGGGCCTGCAGTGGGGCCCGATCTTCCGGGTCAGCGTGCCGGGCAGGGATCTCGTCATCGTGTCGGGCGCAGACCTTGTCGAGGAGATCTGCGACGACACCAGGTTCGGCAAACAGCTCGGCCCGGGTCTGAGGGCGGCACAGGACGACGGGAGCCAGCCAGGGGCTGTTCACCAGCGAGACGAGCGACCCGCTGTGGCGCCGCGCGCACAACATCCTGATGGCGCCGTTCAGTCAGCAGGCCGTGCGCGGGTACATGCCACGCATGGTCGACATCGCCGGGCAACTGGTGGACAAGTGGTCCCGCATTAACCCGGATGACGAGGTCAACGTCCCGCAGGACACGACCGCCCTCACCCTGGACACCATCGCGCTCTGCGGTTTCGACTACCGCTTCAACTCGTTGTATCGGGACACCCCACACCCGTTCGTCGCGGCCATGGTGCGGAACCTTGTCGAACGCCAGAAGCAGGCCAGGGAGCTGCCGATCCAGCGCAAGCTGCGGATCCAGGCCCGGCGACAAGTAAAGGAGGATCAGGAGTTTCAAGTCAACCTGGTCAAGGAGCTGATGGCGGAGCGGCGTCGACTCGGCGATGCCACAGGACAATCGGTCAACAGCGACCTGCTGGGTCTGATGCTGACCGGCGTCGACAGGCAGAGCGGACAAGTCCTTCCCGACGACAACATCGTCGCCCAGTGCCTCACCTTCCT
This sequence comes from Mycobacteriales bacterium, assembly GCA_038322925.1. Taxonomy (GTDB): domain Bacteria; phylum Actinomycetota; class Actinomycetes; order Mycobacteriales; family Nakamurellaceae; genus Nakamurella. Next base: position 9,348 of record JBBQGJ010000167.1, on the reverse strand, counting down.
CGTCGCTGGTCACGAGACGACCAGCGGGCTGCTGTCCTTCGCCATCTATTTCCTGATGAAGAACCCGCAGTACGCGCAGCGGGCGCGGGCCGAGGTGGACGAGGTGCTCGGCAACGACTGCCGAACCCAGCTATGAGCAGATCCACCGGCTCCGCTACGTCCGGCAGGTCCTCGACGAATCGTTGCGGATGTGGCCGACGGCACCGATGTTCACGCGCACGCCTCTGCATGACACCGTGGTAGCCGGCAGGTATGCCTTTCCGAAGGACACCGCGCTATCGATACTCGTGCCGATGCTGCACCGGGACCGGAGTGTGTGGGGAGCCGACGCCGAAGAGTTCAACCCGGACCATTTCCGCCCCGAGCGCTTCAAGTCCTTGCCGCCCAATGCTTATCGCCCCTTCGGGACCGGAATGCGGGCCTGCATCGGTCGTCAATTCGCTCTCCAGGAGGCCACGCTCGTCCTGGGAATGCTGTTGCAGCGGTTCGAATTCATCGACCACCGTGACTACCAGTTGCGCACACTGGCCACGTTGACCGTCAAGCCCGCCGACTTCTGGATCAAGCTGCGCGCACCGACCAAGCGCTGCGGGTCACCATCCCGCCGCCCAGCCCAGTGGAGCAACCAACGGCGGACCGGCCGCAGCGACGTCCGGCCTCCACCGGTCATGGCACGGCGCTGCTGGTGCTCTTCGGGTCGAATCTGGGAACCGCCGAAGGCATCGCCAACCGACTCGGCCGAGAGGGAGTGGAGCGCGGCTACCAGGTCACCGTCGCCGCGCTCGACGACCACGGCACCGAGCTGCCAACGCAGGGCGCCGTGCTCATCGTGTGCTCCTCCTACAACGGAGAGCCGCCGGAGAATGCGACCGCGTTCGTGGGCCGGCTCGGCGAGGAGGCACTGGCTGCTGATGCTTTTGCCGGCGTCGCTTACACCGTGTTCGGTTGCGGCGACACCGATTGGGCCGCAACGTATCAGGCGGTGCCGAAGCTATTGGACAAGGGCCTCGAGCGGCACGGCGCACGCGGATTCATCCGCGCGGCGAGGGGAATGCGAACGCCGATTTCGACGGCCAGTACCGAGCGTGGCACGCAGAATTGTGGTCCGACGTCGCGACCGCACTTCAGCTCCCGACCGAGTCGGCCGCGCGGCCGCCGACGGGTCCGCGGCTGTCCATCTCGATCGTCAACCGATTGCTGACCAACCCTGTCGTGCTCTCCTACGAGGCGACACCCGCCCTGATCACCCGCAACGTGGAGTTGATGGCAAACGGGTCGCCGGGCACCCGATCCACCCGTCACGTGGAGGTGTCACTGCCCGCCGACATGCGCTATCGGGCCGGTGACCACCTCGGCGTTCTGCCGCGCAACAGCCTGGCCCTCCTCCGCCGCGTGATGGTGCACTTCAAGCTTGACGCCGGCATCTACCTGACGATCGTCGCCTCCAGCGGCGCCCACACTCACCTGCCGATCGAGGAGCATGCGCCGCTCCTGGGCATCCTCGGGAGCTGCGTCGAATTGCAGGCCTGCGCCACCCGCGCCGATATCGACGTCCTGGCCGATCACACCGACGACCCCCAGCAGCGAGGCCAATTGCACGCGCTGACCGGCGACGACGAAGAATCCCATGTCCGGTACCGAACGACAGTGCGCGAACCAGGCCTTTCCGTCCTTGACCTTCTCGAGCGGTATCCGGCGTGTCGGCTCCCCTTCCCGGTATTCCTCGACCTACTGCCCGCACTCGCTCCGCGCTACTACTCGATCTCCTCGTCGCCATTGGTGAGTCCGCATTCGTGCAGCATCACCGAAGGCGTACTGCGGCGCCGGCCCGCTGCGGCGTCGGCTACTTCGATGGCGTGTGCTCGACCTACCTGCAGTCGATGGCACCCGGCAGCACGGTCTTCGTGTTCACCCGGCAGCCCACCATCCCGTTCCGGCCGCCGACCGGCTCTACGCTGACGAGCTCGACACCTTTGAGAAATCCGCGAATGTGCAGGTATACAAAGCGTTCTCGCGTCAGCCGAGCAATGGCCGAAAATATGCGCAACATGAAATGCTCGCTCACCAGGACGAGTGCTGGGAACTCATCGGCCAGGGCGCCGAAGTCTTCGTCTGCGGGAACGCTCGTACCCTCGCCCCTGGTGTCCGGGCGGCGCTGCAACAGATCTACGCCGCCATGTCCAGCAGCACGACCGACGAGGCCGCGAGCTGGCTCGCCGGCCTGCGTCGGGAACACCGCTATCCGGAGGACATCTGGGGTGCCAACTGACGATCGACCCCGGCGCCCAGGCAGCGGTCCCGAACGCCCTCGCTCTGACTGCGCCGATCACGCGCCTGCTCGTCGTGCCTCTCACACTCCGGCCGTCTCTGACCCGGCATGGGGGAATATTCCGTACTCAGCGTGTGATTCCGACAAGTGCCCTTTCGGCCCGCTGACGGGCGACCATGTGAGCTTCCTGACGAGGATTGCGCTTGGGCTGGTTGCCCCGCAACCGACCCTTGGCCTTCGCGATCCTCATACCCTCCCGGGTTCGCAGCCGAATGGGGTCGGCCTCGAATTCGGCGACCATGGCCAACATGTTGAACAGCAACCGGCCGACCGGGTCCGTCGCGTCATTCACGGCGCCGCCGGGCCGTGAAATCGTCGGCGATCGCCCTGGCGTCAGGGAGGGAGGAGCGCTTGTCTTCGGAGCGCCCGATGCTCCACCGACGAACAAGGACCTCACCGTCCAACGCGAAGGACTCGCCGCCCTGGGTGTGACCTCGACCGGGCGTCCTCGACCACAGACTGACGGTTGCAACCGCGAACGACCGGCCTCCGCCAAGCGTTGGCCGCGTGCCGGGATGGTGACACCCTCGTCGTTACCAAACTCGATCGACTCGCCCGGAACCAGAAGCCGTCGCCGGTCACTACGGTCTTCGCGTTCTCGGCGGTTGCAGGGTGGTTCGCGAGTCACGGGTAGCCCGTTCAGAGTAACGAGTCAACGCGGCGACATCGCCCTTGCGAACTCGCTGTGATCGGAACAGACTGGCCACGCTCAACGATGAGTCATTAGGAGGCCAGCATGACTGTAGTGATGACGATGGATGTGCCAGTATCCAGAGCAGACCTCGAAGCAGTCAGCGTCGAACTGGGCACTCACGACAATCCGCCAGACGGACTCATCGTTCATGTGGCCACCGCCACCGCCACCGGCGTACATGTCACCGACGTCTGGGCGAGCGAGGCCGCTTTTGAAAAGTTCCGCGACGATCAGCTCGTCCCGACCATGATGAAGTTCATGGCTGAGCACAACATGCCCCCGGGGACTGCGCCGCATCCCCAGCTTGAGGAAGCGTTCGACGTCGTTCGGGGACGATAGACATCCCTTGCCGGATGGGAATACTGCCCACTACCAATGACGGTGGCGGGCAGTTTTGTTTGCCTGAAGCTGTTGACTTGACGGCCGTGCAGGGCGAGGACGATGGCGCCATCGCGGGCTGACGCTGCTGGTCGTGGTTGCGGGGTCCGGGCACGGCTTGATGCTCCTTGGGAGATCGGGGCCTCCACCAGCGCCAGGACACCTCAATTGTCCGTGGGGTTCGTCGGCTTTGGCCCGGGTGGGGTCGGACCCCCGCGGCGCGTTTGCGTGCGCGCTCAGCGGGGGGCGCCGATCCGAAGCTGTTCGTGGTGGGTCAGGACTGGGGTGGACCCGATGCCGTCGGCGGCGCCACCGGCCAGCTCGTGGCCTTTCCAGCACCTGCGCCCGGCGGGGGCCACCCGTAGATAGCTTGTCCCAGCGGGCGATCCCCAGTGGAACGGAAGTGATCATGGACTCGTTGCCATGGGATCGAGCCGCGGACGTCCCGATTGCGGATCCCTTACGGGCCGCCGAAATCGAGCAGTGTCCATGCGAGCGACGCTCAGGACTGACGCCGAATCGAGTCGCGCCGTGTACGACCCGACCGACCCGGTCGGCCGGTTGTTGTTCAACGTGTTGGCCGTGGTCGCTGAATTTGAGGCCGACCTGATCCGTCTTCGCACCAGAGAGGGCATGAAGATCGCGAAGGCGAAGGGCCGGTTGCGGGGCAAGCAACCCAAACTGAACCCCCGCCAGGAAGCCCACTTGGTCGCGCTGCTGAAGTCCGGCGAATACACCACCGCCGAACTCGGCGATCTATTCGGAGTGGCCAGGTCGACGGTTTACCGGGCAATCGGGCGCGATGCTGCCCGGCAACGCACCCAACGACAACCCACGGCACCCATTCACTGAAGAACGACCGATTCCAGGCTGCCGCGACAGGGTCCATGGCAACGACATCCCGTTGGCTGAATGATGTCCCGCAGAGCTGCCCCGCTTGCGGGACATTGCTAGCATCGGCCAACTACCGCCCGCCGGTCACCACAGATGGTTGGTGGATCGAGACGGAGCCGTCGGTCGGAAGCTGCCGGGTCGGCCCCCTGCGTGGGCAACACCGCGACGCTGGTCCACTGATTGCGTGCATGCCAACCGAACGACCGGGTCCGCGTCGGATCCGGTGCTGACGCCTCGGCTCGTTCTAAGTCGATCCAGTGTGTGAACCTGGCTTCGCCATCGCAGCCAAACCGCAGCACCCCGGCCAATCCGAGCCCACCACCGCGATGGCGCTGGGCCACCTCGAACCCCCGCTGGCCCACTTCCGGACACATCTCGATCGCAATCCCTCGGCCGCTACGTCCGCACCGGCGTCTGACCCAAGCCCTGGCCAGCTTCAACGACCCCCGGACCCGACCCCGCCGATCGCCGATGCTGCCGGCATCGCGATCGTCTCGTCGACGTCGGGGCATCAGAAGAGCATTGCCGGCGAACTCCGACTCGTCCTCGACGCGGATCTCAGCGACCATCCGTACCGAGCGGTCCTCAACTACGGCGGGGTACCGGCGTCCGCCCAGCATGAACCGAACCTTCCCAAGGTCTGTGAGTCTCCGGACGGGCCGCGGCGGTTCAGGACGTCACCGACGGGATCCGCCGTCGCACACCATTCTCTTGGGTGCGGCACTGTTAGGGCGTGCCGACGCGGAGGGAGCACTGATGCGAGGCTCGTACGTAGGGCGCGACCAAGAGTTCAACGCGCTGCGCGATTCCCTCGACGACGCGCTCGACCAGCGACCCCGGATCGTTCTCTGCCAAGGGGAACCCGGAATCGGCAAGACCCGGATGGGCGAAGAACTCTTGACGTTGGCCGCCGAGCGCGACGTGGCGAGCGCCTGGGGGATCGCGGTTGACGGGTCAGGAACCCCGCCGTACTGGCCCTGGCGACAGGTGCTGCGCGCCATCGGCAACGTCATCGATCTCCCTGCACTGTCCGATCGATATCGGCTGGAACAAGACCTTTCTCGGCTCGCGCCCGACATCTTCACGAGCCGCGATGACATGTCGCCCACCGGCGAGACAAGCGAGGACCGGTTCCGTCAGTTCGACGCGGTGAGCCGCCTCCTACGTCAGGTCACCCTTCAACGACCCTTCGTCATCGTGCTGGACGATATGCATTGGGCCGATCATGCGTCGTTGCTGTTACTGCAACACCTCGGTCGAACCTTGAGCGACGAACCATTGTTGCTGATGGTGAGCTATCGCGACACCGAGCACACGCACGCGGCCATCTTCGCCGAGCTGCTGCGAGAGCCGGTCACGCGTGAGGTCCACCTCGGTGGCCTCTCGGCGGGGAGCGTGGCGCGCCAACTCGCATCGATCGTCGGATCTGACGTCGCCGACGCCGATGCAAGACGCATCCATCAGATCACCGGTGGCAACCCGTTCTTCGTCCAGGAGATGGGACGGGTCCTCGGAGACCGCAAGGCTGGGCTGTCGTCTCCGGCGGTCCCGGCGAGCGTGCTCGACGCGATCGCCGGACGCCTGGCACGACTGACCCCGGCGAGCGTGACGCTCCTACGTGCGGGGTCAATCATCGGCCGTGACTTCTCAACGGCCGTCGTCGCGGCGATGCTGACGCTGCCCGTGCTGGAATGCCTCGCGCCACTCGACGAGGCCGCCGCCGCCGGCCTGGTTGAACCGGGGGCCTCACCCGGTGAGCACCGGTTCGCGCATGCACTCATCCGCGATGCGATCGCCGCCGGGCTCAGCACGCCGGAGCGGGTCCGTCTCCATCGGTGCGCTGCTGATGCGATCGAGGAGTTCTACGCCACCGACCTCTCTACGCGCCTGTTCGATCTGGCCCGGCATTGGACGTTCGCCGCCGTCCAGGGTGATCGGTTACGTGCGTCGGGGTGGATTGAACGCGCGGGTGAGGAGGCCATGCGGCGGCTCGGCTACGAAGAGAGCGCCCGCCTGTTTCGTTTGGCGATCGACGTCGGCGCCGGAGAGCTCGACGAGATTTCCCGGTGCAGGCTACTGCTCGCGACGGCCCGGGCGCTGTTCCGATCGGGTGCGATCGCCACGTGTGTCAACACGTGTGTAGAGGCGGCGACCCGCGCCGCGCGCATCGGTCGGGCCGACCTGATGGCCCAGGCGGCTCTCGTGCCAGAGGCGGTCGGACCATCGGAAACCGAGGCGACGACGCGGAGGTTGTGTGCGGACGCGCTCGCCGTTGTCGATTCCGACGACATTGGCGTGCGAGCGCGGCTGACGGCCAGGCTGGCGGAGGCGTCCATCTACCTGGCGTGGAGCAGAGAGCACGGAACCGAGGACTATGTGGTCGCGGGGTCGGCGAGTGCACAAGCCCTCGAACTGGCCGAGCGGAGTGGCGATCGCACGGCGCTCGGGGCGGCGTTGCGCGCCCGCAGACTGGCTTGTTCTGGACCGGACGGCATCGATGAACGCATGGGTTTGGCCGAGCGAATGCTGTCGTTGGGGCGGGCGGCGGCTGACCCGGTCACTCAGATGTGGTCGCATCTGTGGAGCGTCGACGTGGCTTTCGAGTTCGGCGATCTGACCCGGGTTGGTCGCGAGGTGGAGTTGTTGTCGTGGTGTGCGGGTGAGATACAGGGCCCGATCGCGCAGTTCCATTTGCTGACCTCCGAGGCCGTGCTGGCCCAGGCCCGCGGCCGATTCCTGGACGCGATCCGGCTGATGCACGAGGCATTCGCGGCCGTGGCCTGGACCGGCGAGAACGGCCACGGCTTCACCGTGAGAGCCGGGTTGCTCCAGTTCGTCGGCCATCACATCGGCCACGAAGCGAGCGGCTCCCTGGAGGCAAGTGGGTATGGTGACGCGACCGTTTTCGATCGACCGTTGCCGACCGCCGGTGTCATCGTCGCCGTCGCGAACGCGCACCTGCTCGTCGATGTTGGACGACTCGACGAAGCTGCAGCGGTGTACCGATCGCTCGGACCCATCGCGGCATGGACGCCATCACCGCACGCGATCCTGGTGGCACTTGCGTTCGGCATCGACCTCGCGATGGTTGTCGGTTCGCGCGACGACGTCGCGCTGTTGCACGATCGGCTGGCGGTGTACCGCGACCATCACCTGGTGAGCGGCGCCGGTCAGGTCGCGTACGGCGGTCCGGCCGAGCTGTGCCTGGGACGCGCAGCTCGATACCTGAGCCGGCTCGATGATGCGGTGAGGGATCTCGAGCACGCCGCAGCCACCTGCGTTGCCAACGGCGCCGTGGGTTTCCAGACGGAAGCGGAGTATGAGCTCGGCGCCACGCTCGCCCAGCGTTCACAGCCGGGCGATCACACCCGTGCGAGGTCGGTGCTCACGGAATGCGCTTCCCGGGCCCGATCGTTGGGGATGAAGCCGTTCGAGGCCAAGGCACACACACTGCTCGACGTGCTGGGCGACCGGCGTCCGTCACCACTGACGCCGCGCGAGCACGAGGTCGCCGAGCTGGTGGGGCAAGGCTTCACGAACCGCGAAATCGCCCAACGGCTAGTCCTTTCTGAGCGCACCGCCCAGAACCACGTACAGCACATCCTCACCAAGCTTGCACTCTCGAACCGAAGTCAGATCGCCGTGTGGTTCACCGCCGGAAGATGAGTACCGCGGCTGAGTAATTCGGCGGACGACGATTCCGCTGTTCACTCCTAACGTCACACCCGAGTTGTCGCAGAGGAGGATCAATGCGCTATGTAGCGACCGTCGCCTTCGAAGACCGGACGATGGACGACTACTGGCGTTTCCGTCAGGGATACGCCGATGAACCGATCGACGGACTCATCGTCCAGGTCGGCGGTGCCGCCAACGACGGGATGCGGATCATCAGCATCTGGGAGTCAAAGGCCGACCACGACCACTTCATCACCGAACGCCTACACCCGGTACTCCAGCCGGCCCGCCACCCGAGCGGCATGACGGTCACCGACTTCGCAGTCGACAACCTCCTCATCGGACCGGCCATGCCGCAGGCCCACCGACCCTCCAACACCGTACTTCCGGACGAGAACGTAAGGAGCACAACATGAAACTGCCGCCACTGACTGTGGAGGAACTCGAGCCATTCGTGAAGCAGGGGCGCTGGATCGCGAAACTCGCCACCCAGAACCAGGACCAATCGATGCGCATCACGCCACTGACCTACGCGGTGGAGGACGCCGAGATCGTCTTCAGCACCTGGGAGAACAGCGATGCGGTCAGAAACATCCGCCGGGACGGCCGTGCGTCGGTCCTCATCGACAAGGCCGACGAGCCGTATGCGGGCGTCCACTACACGGGGCGAGCCCACGCGCAGTCAGAGACAACCACACCCGAGGAGCACGCGAAGCTGTTCGGGCGCTACAACGGCGACGAGAACCAAGCCGCGGCGCAATACCGGTACCTGACCAGCCTGGGTCTGGGCGACCGAACCCAGATCCGCTTCCGTCCCGAAACGACCGTCACCTGGGACTTCAACAAGATCTAGCCCGGACTTCAACCCCGGACTTCAACAAGGTCTAGCCACCACGGCGACCGCCAGTAGAAAGCAGGAACAAGCAATGGCGATCCTCATGATCTCCGACGCAGCAACCGACACCGTCGCCCAGTACGACGAAGTCATCAAGAAACTCGAGGACACCGGTCACGGCAATCCTCCTGGGCGGCTCTCCCACGCCGCCGCCCTGAAGGGCACCGGTTACATCGTCGTCGACGTATGGGAATCCCAAGAAGCGTTCGATTCGTTCGCACCGATGCTCGTCTCGTTGATCGAAGCTGCAGGTGGGTCGTTCCCGAAGATCGAGGTCGCGCCCGTTCACAACCGGATCAACGGTGAGTGATCATCCTGACGGCGGCTGAGCTTGTGTCCTCGGGCGGGTTAGCGCGGATTTCCACGCAGGGGGTTCACCGCAACGTTCAGCGGAGTTCGTAGCGGATGGTCTTGTTGCCGAGCCAGGGTATGCGGGTGTCGGTGGGTAGTTCGGCCTTGCGGAGGGTGGGGGTGTAGGCGCGG
>JBBQGJ010000166.1:0-14089 GCA_038322925.1 Mycobacteriales bacterium | reverse complement strand
GTTGATCGCGTGCAGGACGGGGGAGGCGTGCGGCTTGACCGCGACTCGGTCCAGGTTGGTCAGCTCGTGGAACCACAGGGCGACCATGATCTCGACCATCGAGGCCGACGACGCCTGGTGACCGCCGACCTTGATGCCGGTCCTGTTGGGCCGGCCGCGGTTGGCAGCGTCGACGATCGCCGTGGCGATCCAACGGACCCGCCCCGCGATCAAGCGCAGCGGCGCGATCGCCGCATCGTCGTTATCACTCTGGGTGGTGTCGAGCAGCGTCATCAGTTCGTCCTCGTCGGCGGCCGGTCCGGGTCGGGCCGACTCAGATCATGGGCGTGAGCCGGGAGCGCGCAGCGCCGCCGCGGACCGCGGTGGCCAACTCCACCAGTGCCCGGCCGTGCAACTCCGTCGGCGCCCGCGACTCATCGTTCAGGACCTTGTCGAGAGTGTACGAGGCTGGGGTGAAATAGAGGCCAGGTGAAAGGGTCAGGGCCGCGAAGAACGATGCCAACGGTGCGCGCAACCGCTCGGTGGCCAGAAAGTGATGTTGACTGGCGCGGTGAGCAGGACCAGGGCCGCCTTGCCGGCGAGCGGCGCGCGGGTCCGATGAGCCGAAGCGCGAAAATGCACGCAATGCTTGCTCATGGGTGGGCGTGGGCTCGGGGGGTATTGCGCCGCATCGGGCGGCGGTGCTGATCGGCGAATCGGCTGAGATTTTAGACGTGGCAAGGGATTGAGAGTGACCGCTGGATCTCGGCGATTCGTCGAATGCGCTGGTGCGTCAACAGAGAATCGGCTCAGGTTTCGCCGCAATCGGCGTTGCGTCCGGCAGCGCGGGCGGGATAGTCGGCGACGCCGTGCGGATAGACCGGGCTCCGGAGTGAGACCCAGCGTCGTGAGCGGAGTTCGTGAGCAGCACCACTCATGACTGGCAGATCAGTTCGTCGATGACAGGAGGGCTTCATGTCGGTGGCCGGAACGACAACTGCGCGGGTGGTCGATCAGAAAGCATTTCGCGACGTAGTGGGCCGGTTCGCGAGCGGCGTCACGGTCATCACGACGTCGGTCGACGGCAACCGTTCAGGGACGACCGCCAGCGCCATGTCGTCCCTGTCACGATGGATCCGCCGCTGCTGCTGGTCTGCCTGAACAAGACCCAGCGAAACGGGAGGGGCCGTGCTCAAGGCGCAATCGTGTTCGGTCAACATCCTGGCCGACGCCCAGGAGCATCTGGCCGGCAAGTTCGCGGTCAAGGGTGCGGACAAGTTCTCCGGCGTCGCTGTGCACGCCGGACTGGCCGAGAGCCCGCTGCTAGACGTGAGCCTGGCGACGATCGAGTGCCCAACGGTGCAGACCGTCACCGGTGGGACCCACACGGTCTTTCTGGCCGAGGTGCTCACCGCGGGGGCTCGTGAGCTTGCCCCGCTGACGTACTTCCGTGGCCGCTTCGGTCGGCTGGAACAGGCCAACGAGAAGGAGGCCTACCGGGTGCTGCGCGACTGGGTACTGACCCGGCAGGTGCCGGCCGATCAGGCGCTGGACCGGCCGAAGTTGGTCCAAGCTCTGCAGATCGATCCGGAAAATGCGAGATCTGACCGGTTCCGCGAGTATGGCCGGGTGCATGGCGTTTGAGATGACGAAGCGCTTGTCCCGGTGGAGGATCGGGGATGCGAAACCTTGATCATTTACACCGGGAGAGCCATTTTTCGGTAAAGGAGTTCGTCGCCGCAAGCAGGCGATGCGAGCCACATCGTGGTCGAGCCGTTCTCGGCCTTCGGGAACATCGCCGGTGACGTGGCGGCGAACGGCGAGCCTGGATTGCACGTACCGCTATGGAAAGCACCCCAGCGGCATTCGGAGCACGACACACGGTTGATGAATCCGTACAGCCGCGGTGTTCGGAAAGCATCCCGGTCTCGTCATCAGCCGGGTTGCCCATTCTTGCTGACGTCGTCCCGGCCTTCGAGAGCATGCTCGGCCCTCGAGGACAGCTGGTCGGCCCGAAGCGGCCGCGCAGGCTAGCTAGGTGATTTCAGGGTTGGGGGACACTTCGGGCTCGTCCAGCACGCTGACCGCTATCCCATAGGGCAGGAACCGAACTCGGCGATTGCTGTCGGTGTTGTGTTTGTTGGCGCGCAGGGCATCGAGTTCGGTTGCATAGATCTGTTCGACCTGCGCGTCGCCATCACCGCTGACGGTGTAGATCACCCAGACGCCGTCGCCTGTATTGCCGGTCGTGTCGAGATCGGCCGTCGGACGGGGACGGCGGCCGAACTCGTCGGAGACCCCGGACCAGCCGGCTCGCTGACCGGATCCGTTGAGCAGCCGACCGAGTTGTCCCAGCGCACCTCGCAGTTGTTCACCCATTCCCAGGAAGATGCGATCCAGGTCGTCGGGATCGAATCCGAACGGTTCGTTGGTGGCCATCGCCGTCCTCCTACTGGCACTTGTCCCGCGATACTTAGCCCATTCAGTCTGCGCCTCAGGCGCAAACGCGACCACGATGGCGGTCACCTCTCCGAGCGGTGCGGGCGTGCTGGTTGTCGACATGGCTGGTAGCCAAGGTGCCCGGGACGCTGCCAGGTCCTCGGGTTCCGCCTGTCTATGAGGGCTGACCTGGGCAAACACTGTATCTCACGTCTTCCTTGTACTCCCGCATGCCATATCCAGCGGCAACGGGATGAGCAAAGGCGACCGATGTGAGGATGCGTGGCTCGGGTAGGCGAGGGTTCCGAGCCAGCGGTCTCCCGACGCCGTCCGGCGCCCCGTGCTGGACGATGCCCCGTTCCGGCTCGCCACGACGCTAGTGGGCACCCTGAAATGACCCATCCTGCGCGTGGGGTGTTGGCAGCCCTGCCGGCGCAGGTGGGGCAGCGCGGCCTGGGTTACCCAGTGGGCCGCGAAGGTGTTGGTGTCCACTATGGCTCGGGCGGCGCCCTCGTAGATCTCCTCGATGGCCCCGACCAGGCCGTACCGGGCGTTGTTCACCACCACGTCGAGCCGCTGTGGCGGATCATCAGCTGCGCCAACGAGTCCGGGTCGCGAACGGTAGCGATCACCCGTTCCCCGGCGACCAGTGCGGCTTCGGTGAGCGCCCGGCCGATGCCCCGGCCGGCCCCGGTGAACTTCCAGCAGTCCTTGGGGCCGGGTTTGGCCGCGCATGTGCGTGCCGAGGTGGCCGTCCACGGCGGAGGATGAGGGAAAGGAGAGTCCCCACTCCTTCCACTCTCAACGTATAGCGCACCGGGGGGCTTGCGGCAAGACCCCGGTCGTGCCGCAGAATCGCTGGCCGAGGCCAGTATCCGCGTTCGTGAAATGGCCGAAATTGCTCCAAGTCAGCAATCAGATCGGAGCTGATGCCGTGAACTCCTTGACTACCAGCGTGTTTGACCTTCCCGACCGCCTCAGCGCAAAGGCTGATCCGACGCTGATCGCCGGCGACGAGCAGCACTTCGCGGCCATCGCGGAGTGCCTGGAGCAGTCCATCGCCGAACTGTCCGACCGCCTCGACGCCGAGCGCAAGGCACCAGGCGGCCAGGGCCAGACGGCGATGGAACGGGACATGCAGATCCACCGGCTGACCGCTCGCCCGCGCGCCCTGCGTCGTTACGGTCTTGACCTCTGCCTCGGACACATCGTCAGCGCGGACCACCCCGAGCCGGTGTACATCGGTCGGTTCGGCCTCACGGACGGCGCGGGCAGGCAGTTGCTGATCGACTGGCGGGCCCCCGCGGCCGAACCGTTCTTCGGAGCGACCCACGCCAACCCGATGGGTCTGGCGCGCCGTCGCAGGTATCGCTGGACCCGCGGACGGATCAGCGACTACTGGGACGAGGTGTTCACCGCAGATGGCCTCGACGGCACCGCCGGGCTCGACGGCCTTGCCGAATACGCCGCGCTCGACGACCAGTCCGCCTTCATCGCCAGCCTGGGCAGCGCCCGGTCGCCACGGATGCGAGACGTGCTCGGCACCATCCAGGCCGACCAGGACGCCATCATCCGCGCGGGATCCCGCGGCGCTCTGGTCGTCGACGGCGGCCCGGGCACGGGGAAGACCCTCGTCGCACTGCACCGCACCGCCTACCTCCTGTACTCCGACCCCAGACTCGGTCACCGCCGGGGAGGCGTGCTGTTCGTCGGTCCACACCAGCCCTACCTGGCGTACGTCGCCGACGTCCTGCCCAGCCTCGGAGAGGAAGGCGTGCAGACCTGCACCCTGCGGGATCTCGTTACCGAGGGAGCGGCGGCAGGGATCGAGACCGACCCGAAGGTGGCCCGGCTGAAGTCGTCCGCGGACCTGGTGAAGGCGATCGAACCGGCCGTCAGGTTCTACGAGGAGCCACCCACCACACCGATGACGGTCGAGACTCCGTGGTCCGACATCAGGCTGAGCGCCGACGACTGGGCACAGGCGTTCGAAGCAGCAGAACCCGGTACTCCGCACAACGAGGCGCGCGAGCAGATCTGGGAGGCGCTGCTCACCATCCTGATCGACAAGCACGACGGCGGGGCCCCGGATGATCTGCTCCGGAAGTCGCTGCAGCGGAACAAAGAGTTGCGCGCGACCCTGAACAGCGCATGGCCGTTGATCGAAGCGGCTGACCTCGTCGCAGACCTCTGGTCGGTCCCCGCCTACCTGCGGAAATGCGCTCCCTGGCTCAGCAGCGACGACGTCAGGGCGCTGCAGCGCGACGACACCCAGCGCTGGACACTGTCCGATCTGCCGCTCCTGGACGCGGCACGGCAGCGACTCGGCGACCCGGACGCCGCGGATCTCAGCCGTCGCCGGCACGCCGCGGCGGCGGCCCGGCGGGAGTCGATGGCACAGGTCGTCGATCACCTGATCGAGTCCGACGACTCCGAGATGATGGTGATGTCGATGCTGCGCGGACAGGACCTGCAGAACAGCCTGGTCGACGATGACGCACTGCTGCCCAGCACCACTGCACTGCACAATAACGACAGGGACCTGCTGGCAGGCGCGTTCGCGCACATCGTCGTGGACGAGGCTCAGGAACTGACCGACGCAGAGTGGCAGATGTTGCTGCTCCGCTGCCCGTCCCGGAGCTTCACCATCGTCGGGGACCGTGCCCAGGCCAGGCACGGGTTCACCGAGTCCTGGCAGCGACGGCTCGAGCGGATCGGGCTCGAACGCATCAGCCTGGCCCACCTGAGCATCAACTACCGGACGCCGGAAGAGGTCATGGTGGAAGCCGAGCCGGTCATCCGGGCCGTGCTCCCGGACGCCAACGTGCCGACCTCCATCCGCAGCAGCGGCCTCCCCGTCGTCCACGGATCCGCTGCGGATCTGGGCTCGATTCTGGACACCTGGCTCGCCGACCATGCCGACGGAATCGCCTGCGTCATCGGCGCTGGTGACATCGAAGCCGGCGCACTCCAAGCCATGTCAGGAGGTGAGCCCCGCATCCGGTCGCTGACCCCGGAGCTGTCGAAGGGGCTGGAGTTCGACCTGGTCGTTCTCATCGACCCAGAGACGTTCGGCAGTGGAATTGACGGGGCAATTGACGGAGCCATCGAAGGAGCGGTCGACCGCTATGTCGCGATGACCCGAGCGACCCAGCGACTGGTCATCCTCACGAGCTCACAACGGGTCAACCGGCTCCCCGCCCCGGCGGGCGCCGGGGCGGGGACGGTATGACAGGGCTACAGCTGAGGCAACTGGGCCTGCGGCAGCGTCACGCTCCGGGATCCCAGGTCCAGGACCGTCTTGCCGTCGACGGTGCTGGCATGGCCGGCCAGCCAGGTCCGGCCGGTGGACGCCTTCGACAGAGGTTCCGCGGCAGCAAAGTTGATCTCGACGTCGTCGCCGTCGCCACCGTCGATCACGTCGTTGCCGGGACCGCCGAGCAGCACGTCGTCGCCCGCGCCGCCGGTCAGCGTGTCGTCACCGGCGCCGCCGATCATCACGTCGTCGCCGTCACCGCCGCTCAGCGTGAGCCCGGCCGAGCCGACGTCGACACCGGCGGCGTCGACAACGTCGTCGCCGCCGAGCGTGTTGACGGTCAGTCGGTCATTGCCGGGCTCGGCGCCGGAGACCGAGACGGGCGCCGGCAACCCGGTGACCTCGGCGGTGTCGTTCTGCCCGGTGACCACCACCACGTCGTCGCCCTGGGTGGCGTTCACGACGACGTTGTCCGCCGACAGGTCGCCACCCCCGCCGGAAGCGGCCAGGTTGGCGCCGATCCGGGTGAGGTCGGTCCCGCTGACATCGTTGACCACCAAGTTGTCCGGACCGCCGAGGGCGTTGACGTCGATCGACTCGACGTCGTCGGTGTCCATGGTGATGTTCGCGACGTTGCGGAACAGCCGAACCCGCTGCCCGTTGGCCGAGATGTCGATGTTCTCGCCGACATTGCTGCCGTGGAACAGCATCGTGTCGTTGCCGGCCTGACCCTCGACGACGTCGCTGCCGTCACCGGGATCCCACTGGAACGTGTCGTCTCCCGCGCCGAGGAAAGCCACGTCGTTGCCCTGCTGGCCGTCAACGACATCATTGCCGTCGCCGCCGATCAGCGTGTCAACACCGTTGCAGCCTGAGAGATTGTCCGAGCCCGCGCCACCGTCGACCGTGATCGCGATCAGCGCCGCGAGATTCCCGGTGGCGCTGAAGGAGTCGTCACCGCCGTTGGCGTTGAGCACGAGCTTCTCCGACGTCCCGATGTCGATCGAGAACGGTGCCGGGGTCACCCGATCGAATCGCACCCGCGTTCCGTTGGCGGTCGCGGTGAACTGCTCAGCGCCATTGCCGCCGTTGACCTCCACGGTGTCCGTGCCGACGCCGCCCTCGTTGAGATCCGTATCGTCCCCGGGGTTCCAGATCATCCGGTCGTCGCCGCCCTGACCGAAGGCCTGATCATCGGCGTCCCCGCCGGTCTCCGAGTCATTGCCGTTGCCGCCGAAAAGCTGATCGGTGCCGCCCTTGCCGAGCATCGTGTCGTCCCCACCCTGGCCGAAGAGCAAGTCGGCGCCCGAGCCGCCGGTGACGACGTCGTTGCCCTCGCCGCCGAACAGATTGGCGCGCGGCAGCGCACCGTTGCTCTCGTCGAGCGTGATCGTGTCGTTGCCACCGAGGCCGAATACCTGGATCAGCGTGGTGTTGGCCACCGTCGGTGTGCCGCCGTTCACCGAGATCGCACCACCATTGATGAGAATCGCTCCGGCGGCGTTCCGGCTGATGGTGATGGCGTTGTTCGCGTTGTCCCCGCTGACCGAGAGAATGCCGGCCGAGAAGGTCGCGACCGTTGCGGCGTGTGCCGGTGCCGCGGTGGCGACCATCGCTCCGCCGCTGATGATCGCGGTCGCCAGCGCCGGTCCAACCCTGCGGCGCCAGACGCTGCCCTGCTGTCGTTCCATGTCGTGGATCTCCGTTCGGTGTCCGTGACACCGGTCAGTGCGGCCGGTATCACAGCGATACGAAGAAACGCGAGAAACGGTTCTGAGCCTCGTCAGTGGATCTCGGCGGATCTCAGTGGATCTCAGCGGGTGCCAGCCGCGACGGACCGACGTAGGAATTGAGCCACTCGTTGAGAGCCGCCGCCCCCCGCCAGGTGTCGGTGATTCGGCGCTTGGCCTGCCTGGTGGACAACCAGTCCGGAGCACCGAAATCGCGGCCGGCCGTCAGGCCCTTGTGCTGCAGGAACCGGATGCGGGGATGATCCCGCGGGTAGCCGCGCGGTGCGGTCGACAGCGCACGCCCGCTGATCGTGTATTTGCCCTCGAGGGCGGCGACCCGCGCCACCAGATCTTCCCCGGTCGACTCGTCGTCGACCGCGGCGCGGAACCGGTTCAGCTGGTCGGTGGCCATCTGGTAGTAGCCGCTCGAGACGTAGAGACCGTCCGCGTTGACCTGGAGGTAGTAGAACTCCCCACCCTCGCCCTCGGTGACCGCCCCTTGGCTGGTCTTGTACGGGCTCTTGTCGGTGCTGAACCGCACGTCTCGGTGGGGCCGGAAGATCTTGAACTGACCGAACTCGGCGGACAGCTCCTGGGTCAGTGCGAGCATCGGGCCTCGCACGGCCGTCTCGTAGACATCGCGTTGCGCGTTCCAGAACTCCTTCGTGTTGTGCACGGTGAGCTGCTGATAGAACTCGGCCGCAGCGGCAGGGAACCCTTCGAATGGGGGAACAGTCGTATCCTCGGCCACCCCGCTGACCGTACGCGGGCGGCCGGGGTTGGGCCAGTGACGTGTGCAACGCTGGGCAACCAGGTGGAGCGATCGGGCGTCAGCCATACCGGGCCCGATTTCCTGGGTACCCATGTCGGCAATTCAACGACGGCCATCGAAGGAGCGAGCAGGAATGCGTGCGAGGGCGGACCGGTGCGAGCACACGGGCGCGCCGACCCGGCATGACCGCGCCCGAACAGTTGCGGGCCGGAATTCCGGTGACTGACGTCGGGGAGCTGATCGCCGGCAGGTACCGCCTGGTCGACCGGATCGCGGTGGGCGGAATGGGCGTGGTCTGGGAGGGGCGGGACGAACTGCTGGATCGCCGGGTGGCGGTCAAGCAGGTGCTGATCCAGCCCGGGCTGAGCGAGGCCGACGCCCTGCTGGCCCGCCACCGGGTGATCCGGGAGGCGCGGATCACCGCGCGCCTGCACCATCCCCATGCGGTGACCATCTACGACGTCGTCGACGACGGTGACTACCCCTGCCTGATCATGCAGTTCGTTCCCTCCAGCAGCCTGACCGGGTTGCTCCGCGAGCGCGGGACCCTCCCACCCGCGCAGGTGGGCCGGATCGGCGCCGACCTCGCTGCGGCCCTGGACGCCGCCCACGAAGTCGGCATCGTGCACCGTGACGTCAAGCCCGGCAACGTGCTGATCACCGATGACGGCTCCGCCAAGCTCACCGACTTCGGCATTTCCCACGCTGTCGGCGACGTCACGCTGACCTCGACGGGGATGGTCTCGGGGACGCCCGCCTACCTCGCCCCCGAGGTGGCGCGCGGTGGAACGTCCGGCTTCGCCGCCGATGTCTTCTCGCTCGGCGCGACGATGTACGCCGCACTGGAGGGGACACCGCCGTTCGGTCTCGACCCCAACCCCATGGCGGTCCTGCACCGGGTCGCGTCCGGTCAGATGATCCCTCCGCAGCGTTCCGGTCCGTTGACGCCGCTGCTCCTGCGGATGATGGCGCCGGCGCCCGCCGACCGGCCGACCATGTCCGAGGTGTCGCGAACGCTGACCCTGCCGTCGGCCGACGCCCGAGGCCCGGCGAGCTCACCACCGGGGGAAAGCGTTGCGGCCCGCACATTGCCGGTTTCGCGGTCCGGACTGCCCGCCGCGGAACCACGCACCGCCGAACCCCGCGCGCGCGAGAAGCCGATGGTCGCGCCGCGCCCCAGGCCGTCGCCCCCGGGCAAGTCTCGGCGCCGGCGACTCCCGACGGGCGCGGTTCTCGCCGTCGTCGGGGTCGTCCTGGCGGCCGCGCTGGCGGCCGGATTCTTCCTGGTCAATCGCGGCGACGGTGGCCAAGGTGTGGTGGCCGCCACCTCGGCGCAGGACCAGGCCGGCGTCACCGCATCGCAAACGCTGGAAAGTCCCACGCCCAGCACGGATTCGGATCAGACGCAGGCGACCGGCACGGGATCGGCGGCAGCGGAAACAGCGGCCGAACTCGCCGCCGCTGTGACCGGTTACTACGCCCTGATGCCTGCCAACACCGACGCGGGCTGGGTGCTGCTGACGCCGAGCTTCCAGTCCGGTATCGCCCAGGACCGGGCGTACTACAACTCGTTCTGGGGTGGTGTGCAGCGGGTGGTCGCCACTGACGTCACCGGCACTCCACCCGACGGTGTCGAGGCCACCATCACGTACTACTTCACCGATGGCAGGGTGTCGGTGGAGCGCACCGAATTCCGGCTCGTGCGCGACGGTGGTGTACTCAAGATCGACAGCTCGTCGGTGCTGAGCAGCCGCGCGGGTTGAGCGGGTATGGGCGCCTACTTCGCCGGTCCCGCTGGGGGATCGGGGGTTTCCGGCCGGTCGGGCCAGAGTTTGTCTTCCGGGTCGGTGGGTGTCCACCCTCCCGGGACCCGGCTGTCCGCACCGAGCCACAGGCCGAGGATGGCCAGCACGGTGAAGAGCGCGAGGACAAAGAATAATGCCATTCTCACTCACCTCCGCCTCGATTTCGGTGTCCGGCGATACCGCAGGGCAGTGCTCAGGTTCGTTCGCGAGTGGCCCGCAGTCACGAGTGCAGGGCGTCGATCAGGTCCGCGACGATCATTGGGATTTCGATGATGCCGGCATTGCTCGGCGCGACAGTGAGCACTGCCATGAGAGCCGGTCGTCGGGAAAGACAGCAGCAGCGGCTTGGTATCCGGGGATGAGAAAGCAGGGGTGCCCGATGGCGCCGATACCGCCCAGCCGGAAGTCGAGATCCCCTGCCGGCCGTCCCCGACGATGAAGGTGCCGAGCCCAGATCGCTCGGCAACGGGGGTGCTCATCGTCGCGGTCCACTCCGGTGACATCACCAGCCCGCCGTGCAGTGTCCGTCGGGCACCCGATCCGCGGATTTGTAGGTGCGGCCAGTGGAGGTGGCGGTAGCTGGGCGTCCTGCGGCACGATCCGCGCATCGCCATTGCTGGACAACAGCTCTCGCTGAACGGCCGTGGCATATCCGACGCCGCTGACCTTCTCGATGAGCAGGCCCAGCAGCAGGTAGTCCGACATCGAGATGGCACGTGCAGGTTCGGACCGGGTGACCGTGGGCGGGTGGCTCAGGGCCTGTGCGGCGGTCCGTGATAGAGTGGGATCGGCGCCCGTCCTTGGCCAGGAGCAGCACTTCGGCGGCGGTGACCGTGTTGGTGATCTCCGCAACGGCCGGCAACGCGGCCGCCGGTTCCGTGTCGACTGCTTGCCCGCGGGTCGCGATCGCATCATCAATCGTTGTCGTGCACGCCGTCAGCAGGATCGCAACGCCGATCACGGCGAGCCAGGATGCGCTCATTCGAGACATGACCCCCTCCGGGTTCTCATCAACAAAGCACGGACGGATTCCAGGGGAAAGGTGCGTATTCCCGGCCGTTCATCCCGGATACAGCTGGGAGAAGCTAGAGAACCGATGGTGGGGGCGGGCGTTTCGCGATGTCTTCGTCGTGCGCGCGGCGCGCGCGTGCCGCCCGGCGTGCCTGGCGCCGCCCCGCTTTCGTCAACTCCGGCGGCAGCGATCGATCAACTCGCCGTTGTTGCCAGTAGTCATACATGCCGGCCACGACGATGAGCGAAAGGAAAAGGCCAAGCAACCAATAGGTGATGATTCCCATCCCGGCACCTCCTTGGTGTTGCCACGAATTCGGTCGGAAAGACTGATGCGCGGCGTTCAGTGTTTGCAACCCTGCTGTGACGGCACCGGCATGTCCGCGCAGACCGGGCGTGCACGATGGCCGACGTGTCCCGATCAGCCCCGTAGCGCTGCGGCGAGCTCATTGGCGATCACGCCGATCGGACCCCCGGGCCCGACGCCCAAGACGGCGACGGACAACTGTTCGGCGGGGGTCACCGCCAGCACGGTCACGAAGCCGTTGATCCCTCCGCCATGACCGATCACGCCGCCACGCGGTCCCCACGAGTGCTCGAATATCTCAGTGCCCAATCCGTAATCGGGGGCCACCTCGGTGGCAAGTTCCACCGTGCGAGCCGACGGGAGAATCCGCCCGCCGTACAGCCGGTAACCCCACCCCGCCAAAGTCGCTGCGTCGGCGGCAATGCCGCCGGCCGCGCTCGCGGCGGTGGCCAGCGACCTGTCAGGTACGAACATCCCGTCCGGCACCGCGTCGGGCAGTCCTTCCGGACTTCGGCCCGCGGCGGCCAGCGGCGGGACCGGCGACTCGGCGTCCTGCACGACCATCCGACCGGTATCCCCGGCGAACAAGTCGCGGCGAACAGCCTGGTCGTAGCGCAGGCCGGTGATCTTCTCGATCAACAGACCGAGCAGCAGGTAGTTGGAATTGGAGTAGTTCATCAATGGGGTCCCCGGATCACCAGGGGGATCAGTGGCATAGCTCAGCGCCTGCAGTGCCGTCCACGACCGGGTCGGATCGGCCGTCGCAGCGTCCATGAGAGCGGGTGTGATGTATTCAGGAACACCGCTGGTGTGCGACAGCAACTGTCGAACAGTGGGGTTGCGTCGCAACAGCGGATTGTCGAGGTAGCTCGACGCTGGCGCGTCCAGGTTGATCAGACCGGACTGCTCGAGGAAGACGACCTCCGCGGCGGTGACTGTCTTGGTGATCGAGGCGATGGCCATCATCGCCTCGGGGACCAGGCTTGCGCCTGCGCCGTCGACGCCGGCTGCGCCCGTCCATGAACCTGACGTCGACACCACAGCGGCGGACACTCCGACCAGCTTGGTGGAGTCCCTGACCGCCCGATCGAGGAAATCTTGCAACGCCCTTTGCTGCGCCTCCGAAAGAGCCGATCGTGGCGGTGCCGGGAACGGCAACTGCTGTGTCGAGAGCACCCCGCCGGTGGTCGTGGCCGCGGTTTGCGGCGACGCAGCCCGGTCGCAGCGACAGCGTCACCACCGACCGACGGTGTGATCGATCCGGTGCAGCCGGCCAGGGCGACCAGGGCTGTCGCGCAGAGCAGCCATCGCGGGGCGATTTTGCGCATGATCATCATCCCTCTCGAGGTGAGTTCGGTGGAAAAGAGGCTGTTTGCGGTGCGCGGCCATGGTCCAAAACCGCATGGCGGCCCATCAGGAGCTGCCCGCCTTTGCCCGAATGATCGAGGAAAGGGCCGCAGTGCGGTCGGTGAGATGTCAGGGCGCGACGGTCTACTGCGCGTCGCCGATATCCACTGGTGTCTGGCTCCAGAGAGATGCGATCCGTTCCGGCGGTCGGCATCGGGCGCACCGGCATCGCTCGAAAAGCCCGATCCAACAGGCGATCTGGGGCGTCATGCAGGCATCCTGCGCGTTGGCGAATTACCCATTCGTCGCGGGTGAGTTTCTTGGGTACGGCGTTTGCTTGCCCGGGATTCGTGCGGTGTTGCCAGGAGAGCGCCGGTCGAAGCGCTGTCGTAGATCAGCGGGCCGGGGCTGGATTCTCGTCCTTCGGAACGAGATTCCGCGGTATTCCTTCGGCGACCATTGCCAGTACGTGGTCGACGAACGGCAAGGGTGGCTGCGACATCATCGCGACTCCCTTCTGCGGTGGCGGGAGTCGTCTTCTCGGATCGCCCGTAACCCCTGATCCGAAGAATGACATTCCGGTGCCTAGAATGGAAGGATGGTTGCAATATTGCAGGGCACCTCGCAATCCGTTCGTCCCTTTCAGCGCGCTCAGGCGGTTCTCGAGTGGATCCGGCGGTGAATCAGCCGGACTCGCCGTCGGTGCGAGAACGCCGGCTGGCCCGCGAGTTGCGGGAGGCCAGGGTCGGTGCGCAAATCGCCGGTCGCGACGTCGCCCGCCTGGTGGGCTGGTCGGCGTCCAAGGTGTCCCGCATCGAAACCGGTCATATCGGGATCAGCCTGCCGGACCTCGACCGACTGGTGGAGCTGTACCGGTTGCCGAGCGAGCAGGCGGAATACCTGCGGCGGTTGGCGCCGGCCGCGCGCATGCGCGGTTGGTGGGACGCTTACGCCGATTCGCTGTCGGCGGGGTTTTCCGGGCTACTGCGGTTGGAGGCGGGATCGCAGGCACTGTCCAGCTATTGCGCGGTGATCCCGCACCCGTTGTTGATGACGCCCGACTACGTCCGCCAAGTCGTGCTGGCCACCTGGCAGGCGCCGTCCCCGCAAGAAGTCGACCGGCGGGTTCGAATCGCCGGGCGCCGCCAAGCCGTGTTGCAGCAGCAGGAATCCCGGCCACGCCTGCGCCTCTCGCTCGTGATCGACGAGGCCGTGCTGCACCGGTCCGCCGCTCCGCCGGACGAGCCCAGAGCGGCAGCGATCCAACAGAGCCAACTCGACAGACTCGCGGACGCCGGTGGTTGGCCGAACGTCACGATCCAGGTGCTGCCGTACGCCGCCGGCATCCCGCCGGTCAGCGCCGGGTCCTTCTCGCTGCTGGAATCGCGGGCCACCGGGACCCCCGACGTCGTCTACCTGGAGAACAAGACCCGCATCTTCTTC
>JBBQGJ010000165.1:0-14110 GCA_038322925.1 Mycobacteriales bacterium | reverse complement strand
CTCGGTGGCGAGGGTGAGTTGGCGGGCGAGCCGGATCGCCTCGCCGGCCAGGTCCACCCGGCCCGCGTGGCCGGCCGTGTAGACGAGGTAGAGCACGCGCAGCACGACGGCGAGGTCACCGGGCTGGTCCAGGGGGCGCCCCTGCAGGGTGCGCTTGGCCCGGCTGATCCGCTGCGCCATCGTCGCCTCCGGCACGTAGAAGGCGTCGGCGATCTCGCCGGTGGTCAGGCCGCCGACGGCGCGCAGGGTCAGCGCCACCTGCGAGGCGGGCGTGAGGTCGGGGTGGCAGCAGCAGAAGAACAGGAAGAGGGTGTCGTCGCCGTCCTCGGCGGCGGCCGGCCGCGGCTCGGCGTACGTCGCATCCTCACGGCGGTGACGGGCGGCCTCGCTGCGGCGGGCGTCGACGAGCCGCCGGGTCGCGACCGTGGTGAGCCACGCGCGGGGGTCGCGCGGCGGGTGCTCGGGCCACACCCGCAGCGCCTCCAGCAGCGCCTCCTGGAGCGCGTCCTCGGCGGCGTCGAATTCCTCGCCCGGCCGGACCAGGCCCGCTCGCACCCTTGGTACGTGGGCGCGCAGCGCGCCCTCGTCCCGCCGTCGGGTCGGCTCGTCGATCACGCCGGGTCAGTCGTCCGAGGGCGCCCCGGACATGACCTCCCGGACGTCGATCCATTCGTACAGCGGCTCGCCGCCCGGGCCGGGCTCGGAGGAGACGTAGGCCGCGAGCTCGACCGCGCGCTCGTGCGACTCGACGTCGATCATGTACCAGCCCGCCACGAGATCGCTGGTCTCGGGCAGCGGGCCGTCGGTGGTGACGGCGGCGGCGTCCGGGCCGCCGTAGCGCACCCAG
Organism: Mycobacteriales bacterium; assembly: GCA_038322925.1. Lineage (GTDB taxonomy): Bacteria > Actinomycetota > Actinomycetes > Mycobacteriales > Nakamurellaceae > Nakamurella. The sequence continues at coordinate 13,263 of JBBQGJ010000165.1, read as the reverse complement.
GTGCGCGCCGGCGTGAGCGCCTGTGCGTCGACGTACTCGCCGTTCTCCTCGAGCAGCTCGCTGACGTGCTTGAGGAACGCCATGTGCGCCTCCACGTCCTCGGGGGCCCACTGGTCCATCTGGGGCACGGGACGGTGCGGCGCCGGGCCGCCGCGGTAGTGCTTGAGGAGCAGGTACTTCGGCATGGTGGTCTCCTATGTCTCGGGCCGCGCCTGTCGTGGCCCTTCACCTGGTGAGCGGAGCCGGTCAGAGCTTCTCGACATGGAATCACTCATCCAGCTCCGAGACCGTTGCGTAGGGGATCCGCACCGGACGTCGGCCTGAGATGGTGGTCGTCCCGCAGGCATGGTCGAGCTGGACTGATGTGGTGTCGGGGACCCGACCGCAGTCGACTGTCGCGAGCGGACGGGGACGTTCCGCCGCTCGCGTCGTCGCGACTGCGCCGATGGCTGCTGGTTCGCGGCTCCTGCTGATCACCGGCCGGTCGGGAGGCGACTCCGGTTTGCGCTGCGGTGGATGACGCCCGACGATTCTGCTGCCCTGGGAACGGTTTTCGCTCAAGGGTTCGTCAGGTTTCGTCAGCTCGCGCGGTGGGGATCGTAGGTGGTGTGGACTGGGTCAGTGGCGGCCCAGGGCGCGAGCAGGTCGAGGGCGTGGGCGGTTGGTGAGTGGGGCTCGGCGGCTTAGTTAGCGGGTGTGGCCGGGGTCGGCGATCATGTCGACGCTTGCGTAGGCGAGGTGAAACTCGCCGACGTCGTGGTGGTGAAAGGTCTTTCGGGGCGTCGTGGACCGCGGCGTGCATGGCCCGGCCGTTGTGGTTGCTGGCGAGCAGGTCAGATGGTCCGCGGGCGGGGACTTTCGGCCCTGACCCCGTTCCCAGGGGGATGGCTAGCGTGGTGGTGGAGACATCACAATGGCGCAGACTCCTTCGACCGGCCGGGGAACCGCGGGTGACGGGGCGGCTCCCGATGATGCTGCACGGCCGGCGGCCGGAATGGACGCAGGCGACCTGCGGGCGAGTCTGTCGGCCCTGTCTCGGTTGTCGACCGGCGGCCTTGGTTTGGAGGACCTGCTGGTGCAGGTGGCAACCTTCGCGGTGCAGGCGATCCCGCGGGCCGATGGGGCCGGTCTGACGATGATCGAACACGAGCGTAACGACATCATCGTGGCCAGCGCGCCGTTCGTGCGGGACGTCGACGCCATCCAGTACGAGATCGGCGAGGGACCGTGCATCAGCGCCGTCAGCGAATGCACCACGATGCGGTCGGGGTCGTTGGGTGGCGATCCGCGGTGGCCGCGGTTCGGTCCGCGGGCCGGTCGGCTGGGGGTGCACAGCGTGGTGTCGCTACCGTTGGTGACACCGGACGGCGTTCTCGGTGCGATCAACGTGTACGCCCACGCGAAGGACGCCTTCGACGGTGAGGCCGCCGATCTGGGCGAACTATTCGCGGCGCCCGCGGCGATCGCCGTGCAGAACGCGCAACTGCTGGCCGTGGCCAAGCGTGTCGCGGCCAGCCTGCAGGGCGCCCTGTCGAAACGGGCGGTCATCGATCAGGCGGTGGGCATCCTGATGAGCCGCGCCGGCTGCACCGCCGATGAGGCGTTCGACCGGTTGCGTCGGTTCAGTCAGACCCGGAACACGAAGCTGTCGGTGGTGGCACGGTCGCTGGTCGGCGAGGCCGTCCGGCGGGCGCGGGCCCGTCCCATAGGGGGCTGACCACCCGACCACGATGCCTCACGCAGGTTGGCCAGTCGCGGTGGTCCCTCTGGTGAAGGCCCGAGGTAGGTCAGGTGCCGCGTGCCATCGCAATCGCGACGCGGTCGACCTCGCACACCGGAGCTCGGGGCCGGCTCGCGGTTCGGGCCCCGCAGCGATCGGTTCACGGACCCCGCGCCGCCGAGTGGGTCACGGGCCCGGCTCAGCGGATTTCCTGCCAGGTGGTCGCCGCCCGCAGCGGCACGAACGAGGCATCCACATGCCGGACCCCACGGCCCTCGACCAGCGTGGAATGCTTCGCACCATGACCGCCTTCACGGTGTACTACAGCCCGTCCGGCGAAGAGGTGTTCCCCGAGGGCTCGACGTTCAAGGTCCAGGACAACGGGGTGCTGACGACGACAACCGCCGAAGGGCGGCGGCGCATCAATTCGCCCAATGCGTGGCACCACGTGGAAGTGCAGGCATCGCCACCTCGACCGAAGCAAGCAGCGAAGACCGTGGGGCCCGACGCGTAAGTAACCAAGTGCGAGGCCCAGCAACGCGCCCGCTCGGCGTCGTCCAAGTGCAACGCCCGCCCGACCGCGTCCAGCACCGAATCCGGGCCCCGATCGCCCAACGCGGGAAGGCGAAACAGAAACGCACCGACCTGCGGCGGATCGGGTGGGGCCTGGTCGTCACCGGGGCCGGGGGGATCCCGCTGGTCTGGCACGCCTACCCCGGGAACCGGCCAGACGTCACCCAGTTCCCCGCCCTGATCGACCACCTCGCCCGCCGCTACGCCGCCCTGCCCGGCAGCAGCACGACCACATGGCCACCGACCAGCGGGCACTGTTCGACCCGTACAACCTGCAACGATGGGCACACCAGCAACGGCTTAGGTCATAGGAACGAACACCCACCGCACCACCCCTGACCTGCAAGAACAACCCTCATGATCCACTTATCCGGGAAAGTCCCAGGGCCCCCGGCCCGATCAGGTGGGAGTCCCTGCCGTTACCCCTCTCCGCAGAATCGCCGCCGCATGGCACGCGTGGCAGTCGTCATCACGGCGCCCGGCAACAACCTCGTTGTGCCCCCGCGAGTGTGTTCGCGGTGTCAGGCAGGTGGTCGAGCACGACTGGGGGTCGAGCGTCGGGCGGCGAGGCCGTTCAGGATGAGGCGGTACACGGCTTGTAGCTGCTCCGCCAGGCCTGGATCGCCCCACTCGCCCGCATGCGCGGGGTGATGGAATTTCGCCGTCGCGTGCAGGACGGCCCGGCCCACGGCGCTCGGGTCGCCGGGGGCGAACTCCCCGTCTTCCATCCCCTGGGCCACGATGCGGCCCAGCTGATCGGACAGGTGGTCGACGTGGGCCGCGACGACCTCCCGTGACTGCAGGGTGAGTTCGTGGAAGGTCTCGAACAGCTCGGGGTCCCCCGTGGCCATGCCCTGCTTGGTTCTCGCCAGCAGCACCAGCCAGTCATGGAGTTTCCGCGATGCCTTGCCCTTGCGCATCACGATGGCCTCGAGCGGCTCGGACACCCGGGCCAGCCAGCGTTGCGTGACCGCGTCACGGAGCGCTGCCTTGCTGGCGAAGTGGCGGTACACGCTGCCGTGGCTGACGTCGAGGGCGCGGGCGACGTCGACCACCGAGGCCTTCGCCGGACCGAATCGCCGCAGCACGTCCTCGGCCGTGTCCAGAATCGTCGCGGCGGTCAGCGGTTCGGCCATGGTCACCGCTCGCTGTCGAGGAACGACATCTGCATTGCGTCGTACCGGGTGCCGGCGGCCGCACCAGCAGGGACGGCGGCCTCGATCGCGGCGAGGTCATCCATGTCCAGCCGCAGGCCCGCCGCGCCCAGCGACTCGCTGAGCCGCTCGCGCCGCCGCGCGCCGACGAGCGGCACAATGTCCTCGCCTCGGGAGAGCACCCAGGCAATCGCGACCTGCGCCACCGTGGCGCCGCGCTCCTCGGCGACCGCCCGCAGCGCATTGACCAGCGCGAGGTTGCGCTCGAGGTTCTCGCCGCTGAAACGGGGCAGGTGTCCGCGGAAGTCCATCGCCTGACGGTCCTGGCTCCAGTGCCCGGAGATGAGGCCCCGTGAGAGCACCCCGTATGCGGTGATGCCGATGCCGAGCTCGCGGGCGGTGGGCAGGATCTCCTCCTCGATCCCCCGGGAGATCAGGGAGTACTCGATCTGCAGGTCAGCGATCGGGTGCACGGCGTGGGCCCGGCGCAGCGTGTCGGCGCCGACCTCGGACAGGCCGATGTGGCGGATGTGGCCGGCCTGCACCAGCTCGGCGAGAGCGCCCACCGACTCCTCGATCGGCACGGTCGGGTCGATCCGCGCGGGCCGGTAGATGTCGATGTGGTCGGTGCCCAACCGGCGGAGGCTGTAGGCGAGGAAGTTCTTGATCGCTGCCGGACGGGTGTCGACGCCGCCCCAGCTGCCGCCAGGGCCGCGCAGGACGCCGAACTTGACGCTGATGACGGCATCCTGGCGTTTGCGGCCGCGGAGAGCGTCGCGCAGCAGCAGCTCGTTGTGCCCCATGCCATAGAAGTCGCCCGTGTCCAAGAGAGTGACGCCCGCGTCGAGAGCAGCATGGATGGTGGCCATGCTCTCCCGCTCGTCGGCGGGGCCGTAGAGGTCCGACATGCCCATAAGGCCGAGGCCCAGGGCGGAGACGGTGGGTCCGGTGGACCCCAATGCACGCTGAGGGAAACTGGTCATGTGACCGAGAATAGAGATCTGACTGACAGATGTCGACATCTGTCAGTCAGATCTTTGCGAAGTTCGTCGCACAGTCGCAGGGTCGGCATGGATAAACCTGTGCGGATATCTGCATAAGGGGGAGGAAAGCTGCGACAGCGAACGGACCTTCTCAGCCGAGACAATCAACAAAGCAAATGCTCGGTGAACACCGGGCGAGCGCCTGCCGCCGGACGCAACCCATTGGAGCGACAGTGCCACCCGAACGGGTCGCAGCGGCGTCAGAGCGCTGGCGATCTCAGCCGTCCGGGGCCCGTCCCGCTGTAACTCGCGGTCAGCGACAACGGCCAGCAGAGGCGCCCCTACGGTACGCGTGAGTTCGTGGCCGCTGGCCATCAGGCCCGCCTAGAAACGCATCGATTGCCGTCGAGCACAACGATAGGCCATGCCATGAGAACAAGATCACTGGTGGCTGGGGTATTTCCACCCGGTCTTTTCTCACGAACTCAGATACACCCCACCCCACTACCGCGAATTCGAGAAGGCACTCAATTCGGCCCACAACCCGTTCACCAACCAACGGCATCCGGTGTCAGCGGACCACTGGGTCGGCTACGACGACCAGGTTGCTGGCGTACGAGCGCACTTCGGGATGCCACTGCCCGGAGCAGGTGATCAGTACAAGGCGGTGTGGGCCACGTTGATCGAGCGCCTGGTTGTCCGATGCCAACGCCTCCTTGTTGACCAGCGTGGCCGAGACCACCCGGTAGGTCAGGGCTTGCGCATCCGATCGCAGCGTGATGAGTTCGCCGACCTGCATGAGTAGCAGCTCGGCGAAGAAGCCGAGCCCTTGCAGCGTGGAATCGACATGCCCGGCGATGACGGTCGAACCGAACGGATCACCTGCATAGGCGCTGCCGCCCCACCAGCCAACGTGCTGGATGTCGTCGGGGACCTGCAGGACGCCGTTCACGGTCTGTTCCGGCTCGACCACGGCGCTGTGGCCGCTCGGCAGCTCGATCTGCCGGGGCACGAACCGGACCCGTGCGCTCTTCGCGACGGTTCCCTGACGCATCGGAGACGGTGCGGTCGAGGTCGTGGCGGTACTCGCGCCGACATCGGGCGGGACCGGCGACTGTTCGGTCGAGGTCGCGGCCGGGTCGCTGCCCACCGGCATGGCGGACCTGCTCGGCGGGGCAGCTTCGCCGGTCGACAGGTGCTGCGAGGTTGCCGAGGCCGTGGACGCCTGGAGGGTAGGGCTCGTAGAGCACGCCGCCACCAGCAGGATGACCAGTGCGGTTGGCAGGTGTCCGGCGGCCGCGACGACCCGTCGGCTCAACCGCGCCACAGGTGGAGGATGCGCGCGATCAGTTGGACCAGCACAGCCATGCCACCCGTGCCGGTATCGACCATCGTGGGTTGCGGTGACCCGCTCTCGGGCACCTTCAGGACGTGAACGGCCACGTTCATCGTGTTCGCGGCGGGGTCGCCCACCGCGAAGGCGCGGTTCAATGAGCCGCCCTGCACCGTGAGATCCACCGGGCCGAAGACGACCGGCGAACTCTCGCCCGTCGGCACGATCTCCACCTTGTAGGTGCCCACCGGCACCACGAGGTTGAGCGACTCGCCGTTGGCGACATTGGCAAACAGCACCTGGCCGTCGACCCGTATATCCGCCGGTGGGACGGCGGCAGTGTGTGCGACGGTCAGCGAAGCCTTGTCGCTCGGGACGCCCGTGAGATCGTTCGCGAACTGGGTGACGACGGGAGGGTCGCCCGCGGCCGTGGTCAGGTGCAGGACCAGGTCCGAGCTCGAGCCTGCCCCGGCTTCGATGGTGTTCCGCGCCACTACGGTGCCGTGGCCGTCGGTGAAAGTGAGGGTTCTCGTTCCGGCGCCGACCGTGAAAGGCCCGACAACGTTGGTGGTCTCGACATTTCGTGCCACGGTACTGCCGTCCACGGCCACGTCGATCGCCGCACCCGGCAGGCCCTGGACGACGTACAGCGTCGCCTCGTCCTGTGGCGACGCGACTGTGGCAGCCGTAGCCGCGATGTTCGTGACGCCGCCGACCATCACGGTTCCGACCAGCAGCGTCGCCGCAACGATCACTGCGCGTGTGGAAAGGTTCACGTCACTCCCTCGAACGGGTCAGTTCACTCTTTGAGCGGATAACGTAGTCCATGCAGCCTATAACCCACTACGGTGAGTGAGTCAATCCTTGTCTTGCGGCACTTCGGAGCTCGATCGCGCTGGGGGGTCAGCAGATGGCCAAACACGCAGGTGTTGGTGGCCCGGTCGGCGCGGCCAGCGAGCCCGCGCCGGGCCGCGACCAACACCAACGAACACCGGCCACCGGGCCCAAGCACGCTGCTTCCACCACCCGCCGCGGCCTCCGCCGCATCGTCGGCCTGGCCGTCTTGGCCGGTCTTGTCGCAGCCACCTTCGTCATCGTCAGCCGCATGAATCCCGCAACAAAGGATCGGGCGGAGACCGAGGCGCCATCGACGTCCTCCAATCCGCGGGAATCTCAGGCAACCAAGGCTCCCGGCAGGTCCACCGTGCCAACGGACTCGGTGCAGTCGGCACCGTCAATGACGGTCGGCTCGGTCCCGGCGGCGCTCGCGGGCCCGACACCAGCACTCCTCCCGAGGATGGGACCCGGAGTCACCCAGCCCGGCATCCTGCTGATCGCGTCGCCGGCGTCGGAGGGCTCCTTCGACGTCCTCGAGCGGATCCGGTTGGTGAGCCCCGTCAGCGTGCTGACGCTGCTCCCTGCGCCGGTTGATCGGGCCGGAGGACAGTTCGCATCGGCCTCAGCGGCTGCTACCCAGGTCCAGGTCAGTGCCGGCGACCAGCCGGTCGTCGTTCCGGGGGCGAAGGTCGGCGCCAGAATCGACCTTCCTGTCGCGGCGGTCGATCACTTCGAGCTCCGTTATCGGCTTACTGACGTCACCGTCCGAAGCACCCCGTCGACGGCTGGACGGGCGCTGGCGGCGATCGGGCCGTTGACCGGCGGCGTGGACGACGACTTCCCGGTGCTGTTCATCGTCTCCGGAAGCACGATCCTCGGACTGAACTGCCCGCTGCTTCCGATCTCACAGCAGTCCTGCGGGACTCGCGTTGCAACGGCGCCGAGCATCGAGCGCGAACTGCCTTGGCGTCTGGCCTTGACCACGGTGCAGTTCAACTTGCCACTGGCCTGACCGGGGAATGCCGTGCGCCAGAACAACGTGGTTTCCGCGACGCGCTGACCGCCTGAACGGCCCGTCCGGCCCGGATCCGTTCGGCTTTGGCCGCTCGAACGTGTGCTGTAATCGCAACGTTGAGTGATGCGCTTGCGGCGGCTCGTACGGGTTGGCGAGCTCACCCCTCGCCCCCGATACCCGGGCGGAGTGCGGTGTCCGCGGTCGGCGGTTCGATGGGGCATGAGTTGGGAGAGCCCCGATAGCCCGCGAGGCCGCTTGCCGTCAGGGGCTAGTGGTCGGCGTGGCGCCGAGCCCTGGGGCGGGGCTGCAAATGGCTGGCCGTTACCCCGACGCGGGGGGATGATCCGCGGGGTCGGGCCGTCGCCCGCCGCCCGACCACGCCCGATCCGCCGGAGGGAAACCGTCGTGACCGTCACCGCAGCCAGGTCGTCCGAGTCCGTGCCCGGGCCTGAGGTCCGTACGGCGGCCGGGGTGCTGCGCGGCAGCCGGGAGGTGGGGCTGGCGGTCTTCCGCGGCGTCCCGTACGCCGAGCCGCCGGTCGGTGCGCTCCGATTCGCCGCACCGCGGCCGGTGCGCGGCTGGGCGGGGGTGCGGGCGGCCGTCTCGTACGGCCCGCCACCTCCGCAGGGCGGCCTGTTCGCGATGGACGAGTTCGCGCGGGGGGCGGCTGGCGACGACTGGCTTTCGGTCAACGTCTGGTCGCCCGATCCGGCCACGGGGGCCGGCCTGCCGGTGCTGGTGTGGATCCCCGGCGGCGCTTACGCGATCGGCGCGTCCAATCTTCCGGAGTTCGACGGCGGCCGGCTGGCCGCCGGCGGCGTCGTCGTGGTGACGCTCAACTACCGGCTGGGCGTCGAGGGTTTCGCGCAGATCGACGGCGCCCCGGCCAACCGGGGCCTGCTCGACCAGGTTGCCGCGCTGCAGTGGGTGCGCGAGAACATTCGGGCCTTCGGCGGCGACCCGGACCGGGTGACGGTCTTCGGCCAGTCGGCGGGAGGTGGATCGGTCGCCTGCCTGCTGGCCATGCCGCGGGCGGCCGGGCTGTTCCGCCGGGCCGTCGCCCAGAGCATGCCGGGCACGTTCTTCTCCCCGGAACTCGCCGCGGACATCGCCGCCGCCTGCGCCGCCGAACTGGGGGTGCGGCCCACGGCGGCCGACCTGTCCGCCGTAGACCCTTCCCGGCTGCCCGCCGTGGGCTACGCCGTCTCCGCAAAGATCGGCCGGTGGAAGGACGGTTGGGGCCCGATCACCTACCGACCGATCCCGTTCGCACCCGTCGTCGACGGCGACGTCCTGCCGGCCACCCCCTGGCAGGCGTTGGCCAACGGCGCCGGCCGGGATGTCGACCTGCTCGTCGGCCACACCCGCGACGAGCACCGGCTGTTCAGCCTGATCGACGGCGTGCTGGGCCAGGTGACCGAGGAACAGGCCGAGACCGCCCTGCGCACCCTCGCCCCCGGCCCGGACGGCGCCCGCCGCTACCGCGAGGCCTTCCCCGCTGCCGGCCCGGAGGAGCTGTACGAACTGGTCAACGCCGACTGGCTGTTCCGCATGCCGACGCTCCACCTCGCTCAGGCGCACGCCGCCTCCGGCGGCCGGACCCACCTCTACGAGCTGACCTGGTCCGCCCCGGGCATGGGCGGCACCCTCGGCGCCTGCCACGGCCTCGACATACCGCTCGTCTTCGGCAACCTGAGCAGCGGCCAGCCCGCCCTGCTGATCGGCGAGACCCCCTCCGCGGAGGCGGAGGCGCTGTCGTCACGGATCCGCGCCGCGTGGACGGGGTTCGCCGCCGACGGCGACCCCGGCTGGCCCCCGTACGACACGGAGCAGCGGCTCGTCCAGCTCCTCGACAGCCGACCGGCCGTCACCGCCTACCCGGAGGAGGCCTCCCGGCTGCTGTGGCAGCAGCACACCTTCCCGGCGCTCCCGCTGATCGACCGGTAGCGGACCACTAAAGCAACGGCTGAATGCAGTCGCCCGATTTGTGACGTGCGGAATCGGGCATCATCCTTGAGCTTGCAGGACCGGCTTTGTCGTTGCGTGGTGCGTCGTGCCCCTGCGACGCGCTTTGTCGCATGACGAACCGCAAACAGGACAGGCGGCCTCGCCTTTGGGCCTGCAGGGCCTTGATCGAAAGCGTTCGCATTGAATCGGCAAAGGGGACCATCACGGCCGGGTGCGGTTGCTGTTCTTCGCCGGGGTCGTACCTGACGAATTTGCCGCTATTCATGGGTCGATCGCCCCGGACCGCGGCTGATCGCATGAGAACGGAGATGATCTTCGGGGCCGACATTGCTGAACTGTCAGGTGGCAGGAATACGACTGCGCAGGAGTGGAACGCCTTGCCCGGTGAGATCTGCCGAAGCGACGCTGCGGCCGGTCAGTGCATGTATCAAAGACAGGAGCGGGCCGCGCATTTCCGGGCCCGGACCCTTGGGTCCAGTCGGTGTCCGTGGCGACAAGGTGGATGCCGGCGATGGGGGTATCGGCGCCGACCAGCAGGTTCGAATGCATGTGGAAGTCGGCCACCTGCCTGGGACCTCGTCACCGGCGGTGCGTACCTGATATCCATTCAGCGGTCCGGTGTCCTCCGGAAGGTGAGCGGCGGTGTAGGTCCATCGAGGGCATGTGCGTGGCCGATGAGAGGCCGCGCGGGTTGTACTCCGGTTCCTTGCTGGTGTCGGCGACGTCGTCGAACACCTCGGCGGGTGGTCGGTTGATGACGATCTCACCGTGACTTTGAACCACCCCTCCCTATGTTTCGTTGGCTGGATCGCCGGCCTGACTGCGAAGTGACAGTTCGGGTCGGGAGTTCACGGCCCGGCGGGTCTGATCCCGGCGGCCTGTTCTGACGACCCCGTGAATTGGTCAGCCGTGGAGGCGCTGGAACGCCTCGTAGACCAGAAACGCGGGCCAGAGCAGTGCCTTGAGGATGGCGAGCAGGTATCCGCCGAACGAGTCGGCCTGCTGCCAGAAGTACACCAGGGCGCCGATGAGGCCCAGGCCATACACGGCGTTACCGCCGCCGGCGCTGACCTGGTTCGTGGTGCGCTTGCGGCTGGATGTCGGCGTGGTCTCCGGCATGGTTGCCTCCCGGCTCTATGTGTCGTAGTGGATGCGGAACACCGGGTAGTAGTCGACGATGGCAGCGATGTCGGCGGGTGTGGCCTGCGGTTCGAGGCCGAAGTAATAGCGGGCTTGTTCCGCGTTGGCCTGGGCGCCGCTGCGTTTGCCACCGGCGCGCAGGTATGCCGCGATGATGTCGCCCCTGCCGGCCGGGGCGAGTTCCTGGAGGCGGACCTGCGACGTTCGCCGGCGCCGGATGACCGCATGTCCGTGGGCGGCTCGGACGTTGCGCACCCATTGGGATTCCCCGGCCAGGGCCACCAGGTAGTCGCTGCCCTGGTAGCGGGTTCGCAGGATGGGGATCCGTCTGGTCTTACCCGAGGTCCGGCCTCGTACTTGGAGGGTCACCGCGTCCCGGGGTGCCAGTCCCAGGGAGGTGAGCCGGACACCCAGCCGGTTCAGCCGTTGGTACCACGCGGCGGGCGGCCGGTACGTGGTGCGAGTGGAGTAGTCCTGGGGCTTCAACTCGCCTCTCCTCCTCCGGGTCGCAGCCACCTGGGCGTCACCCCAGACCCGGGGAAGCCGCCGCCGGGTCGCGGGTGCCGGGCCGGATCCTTGGTTGGGCATCCGGTCTCCAGCCAAGTCGTCGCGTCGGGCCCCTGGCCAGGGCCGAACGTCCCGCGCGACAGCGCATCTGGGAGCCACGGCCACGAGTCCTGGTCCGCGAAGAACCGCCGGAAAGGGCTCCGGGGCCGGCCCGGCGCGAGATTCAACGCGTGGACACCCAGGCCGCCGATCGGGATCAGATGCCCGGCCCACGGGGCGGCTCAAGACCACCGTCGAGAGGTCTCTAGGCGCAGGACGCGCGGTGCAGCTATCCGAGCGGGACGTCGCCGGTGGTCGGGAGTGTCTATTCTCCGGTTCACCACGTCGAGCCGTGTTGGCGGAATGAAAGCCCCCTGCGCCAGCGCTTGTCGTCACGAGTTGCAGGTGCGGATACGACAAGTCAGCGGTTCTCGGTGACTTGGCTGAGCCGGAAGGGCTTGCCGTGACCGGGGTAGATCCGGTCCGTTTCCAGGCTTCGCAGCTTCTTGAGGCTGGCGGTGGCCGCGGTCATGTCGTCGATGAAGAACTCCAGGCTGGGCCTGCCCATGCTGTCCATCAGGTCGCCGCAGAAGAGGGCCTTGTCGGCCGTCAGAATTCCGATTGAGCCCTTGGTGTGCCCGGGGAGATGGAGGACGGTGGCCTCCAGACCGTAGCCCGAGAGGTTCTGCTGGTCCTCGAGGATGACGTCGGGCTGGAACGTGTCGAACTCGCCTGGCCTGATGAAGAGTGCCACGATCCTGAACAGGAATCCGAATTTGTCCGGCTTGGGCTTGAGGTTCCAGGACCAATCCGCGCGTTCGACCCGTCCTGTATCGTCGGGATGCATGGCGATTTCCGTGTCGTACTTGTCGCGGAGGTACGCAGCGTTGCCGGCGTGGTCGTAATCGCCGTGCGTGAGCACAATGAGCCGCAAAGTCCCGGGTCTGCATCCCGCGTCTTCGAGTTCTGCGTCAAGGGCTTTGCGTTTTTCCGGGGTGCCGCTGTCGATCAAGACGAAGCCGGCGACCGCCGCAACCAGGTAGCAGTTCACACCACCAAGGCGGATGATCCGAATCACCGGTGTCATCTCGTTTCGGCCTCCGTCCGGGTATCGCACGCGAAGCTGATCATCGCGAGAAAGCCGGTGACGAAGAAGCTGGGGACGAGCGTGAAAGCCGGTTCGCGAGCGTGCCACGCCGTCTCGGGTTGGCACGGTGGCCCGATGGCGCTGATCAGCGCAGCGCTCGGGGCGGCGTTGCCTTGCAGAGTCTCGAAGTAGCCGTGCTCGAGCCCGAGTAGTCCAGCGACAACCCCGATGGTCGTGGCCACGATTCGTGTCGCGCTGATCCGCTGACCCATGACAATCCCTCCTGGCCGCCGGCCACCATCTCGGCAGCTCCCGGACATGATCTCTTTGACGCTCGACCGTCAATCACGACGCCGGCAGAGGCCAACGTCCCGAGACCAGTTCCGAAAAACGAGACCGCCCGCAAGCCGGCTTCCATCCCACTCACCGTCGCAGGCAGCCAAGCCACACCAAGCCGCCGACGGTGTGACCGCGTCTCGTCGAGCACCAACTGCCAACGGGACGGTCGGCGCCTCCATCTGATGACCGTCGCCCTTTGATCGTTTTCGTTCCGCAGGGGATCGTCTTGGGGGACACCTCGGCAGAGGTGACGTTGGAAGTGCGCCCGACTCAGGGGCTCGGCAAGGTCGGTGTTGAGGGCCGCTGACCAGCGGTTACGTGTGTGACGGATGTGACAAGTGTTGCTGATGGGACGACAGGGGACGCCCCGTGACGATCGAGTTCCTACCCAATCCCGTCACGGAAGTCCCCCGCCGCCATGCCATCGTCCCCTCTCGCTGTGCTGTCGCGTCGACAACTGATGGAGGTGTTCGCACAAGTGCCCGACCCTCGCGATCCCCGCGGCGTGCGACACGGCCTGGCGACACTGCTCACGTTGGCCCAGACTGCGGTGCTGGCCGGGGCCCGG
>JBBQGJ010000164.1:0-14138 GCA_038322925.1 Mycobacteriales bacterium | reverse complement strand
ATCGCGATCGACAACGCCCGGCTCTACGAGGACGCGCGGCGCCGCCAGCTGTGGCTGGAGGCCACCGGCGAGGTGACGGCCAAGCTGCTCGGTGGCAGCAACACCGACGAGGCGCTGCATCTGATCGCCAGTCGAGCGCTGGAACTGACCCGCGCGGACTACACACTGATCGCCCTGCCCGATGATCCGGACGCCGCGCCTGAGGACGTCTCGGAGCTGACCGTCGCGATGTGCGTCGGATCCCTCGCCGACACGATGACCGGCACCATGATCCCGATCGAGGGGTCGACCACGGGATCGGTGTTCATCGACCACGTGCCCAGGAACGTGTCGCGGCTGGCCTTCGACATCGCCGAGCATTTCGGTCCGGCGCTGGCGTTGCCGCTCGGCAACGACGAATCGATTGCCGGCGTGCTGCTGACGGTGCGCACGGAAGGCTCCGCGCCCTTCGACGCGCACGAGCTGCAGCTGGTGTCCACGTTCGCCGACCAGGCCGCGTTGGCGTTGCAGCGGGCGGAGAGCCAGGTGGCCCGGCGCGAGCTCGAGGTCCTGGCCGACCGTGACCGGATCGCCCGTGACCTGCACGATCATGTGATCCAGCGGCTGTTCGCCATCGGCCTGTCGATGCAGGGCACGCACCGGCGGGCGAAATCCCCGGCACTGGCCGACCGGCTGACCGAACACCTCGACCAGCTGCACGAGGTCATCCAGGAGATCCGCACAGCGATCTTCGATCTGCAGGCCGGGCCGTCGGAGACACCTCACCTGCGGGCCACGCTGCACGACGTGATCAACGAGCTGACCGCGGACAGCCCGCTGCGAACGACGGTGCGGATGTCGGGCCCGCTGGATGTCATCCCGCCCGACCTGGCGCAGCACGTGGTCGCCGTGGCACGGGAAGCGGTGAGCAACGTGGTCCGGCACGCCGCGGCCAGCGAGGTGGTGGTGACCGTGTCGGTCGACGATGCCATCGTGATCGACGTGAGCGACAACGGTCGCGGGATGCCGGAGATGACGGCACGCAGCGGTTTGCACAACTTGAACCGGCGTGCCAACGAATCCTCCGGCTCCTGCACGATCACACCCGGTGATCACGGCGGGACCAGGCTGGTCTGGTCCGCACCGCTGCCCTGACCCTGGCCCGGTCGGGTATCAGGTCGAACCGGCGGCACCGGCGCAGGTAGTCTGAGCTGCGATGTGGGCACGGCCGTGAGGCTTTCCCGTCCACGGGCAGCAGCCGCCGGGCGTGAAGCGGCGCGGGAGAGCAGGAGCACGCGGTGGGCCTCGTCGTCCAGAAGTACGGCGGTTCGTCTGTCGGTTCGGCCGAGCGGATCAAGCGGGTCGCCGAGCGGATCGTGGCCACCCGCAAGGACGGCAACGAGGTGGTCGTCGTCGTTTCTGCGATGGGCGACACCACCGACCACCTGATGGATCTCGCCCAGCAGGTGTCCCCGGCGCCGCCGCCGCGCGAGCTGGACATGCTGCTGACCTCCGGTGAGCGGATCTCCAACGCGCTGGTCGCCATGGCCATCTCCACCCTGGGCGCGCAGGCCAGGTCCTTCACCGGATCGCAGGCCGGGGTCATCACCGACTCCGCGCACGGCAGGGCCCGCATCATCGACGTCACGCCGGGCCGGATCCGGGCCGCACTGGACAAGGGGCACATCGCGCTGGTGGCCGGATTCCAGGGCGTCAGCCAGGACACCAAGGACATCACCACGCTGGGTCGCGGCGGGTCGGACACCACCGCGGTCGCACTGGCCGCGGCGCTGGACGCCGACGTCTGCGAGATCTACACGGACGTCGACGGCGTCTTCACCGCGGATCCGCGGATCGTGCCGAACGCAGCCAAGCTGGACACCATCACGTACGAGGAAATGCTCGAGATGGCGGCGTCCGGCGCGAAGGTGCTGATGCTGCGCTGCGTGGAATACGCCCGCCGGTACGGCGTTCCGGTGCACGTCCGGTCCTCGTACTCCGATCTCGACGGCACCATTGTCCAAGGCAGCATGGAGGATCTGACGATGGAACAGGCACTGATCACCGGGGTGGCGCACGAACGCGGCGAGGCCAAGGTCACGGTCACCGCGGCGCCGGACCTGCCTGGGGTCGCCGCCAAGATCTTCCGGACGATCGCCGACGCGGAGATCGACATCGACATGGTCGTGCAGAACATCTCCAGGGCGGCCGAGGGCAAGACGGACATCACCTTCACGCTGCCCAAGGCCGACGGCCCGACCGCCGTCGCGGCGTTGAACGCGCGCCAGGACGCCATCGGGTTCGACCAGATCATCTTCAACGACCATGTCGGCAAGGTGTCGCTGATCGGCGCCGGCATGCGCTCGCACCCCGGCGTGACGGCCACCTTCTGCGAGGCGCTGGCTGCCGCCGGGGTGAACATCGACATCATCTCCACCTCGGAGATCCGGATCTCCGTGCTGGTGCGCGACGTCGAGCTGGACACGGCCGTGCGTGCCCTGCACGAGGCGTTCGATCTGGGCACTGACCAAGAGGCTGTGGTGTACGCGGGAACGGGGCGCTGAAATGAACACTGACGTGAGTGCTGAAGTGGGTGCCGAGGTGAGTGCTGTGAGTGATGGAACCAGTGCAGCGCGCGGGCTGCGGGTTGGCGTTGTCGGGGCGACCGGTCAGGTCGGCGGGGTGATGCGAAAGATCCTGGCGGACAGGGGTTTCCCGATCGCCGAGGTCCGGTTCTTCGCCTCGGCGCGGTCGGCGGGGACGACCCTGCCGTGGGGTGGTGCCTCGATTGTCGTCGAAGATGTCGCGCTGGCCGACCCGACTGGGCTGGACATCGCGCTGTTCTCCGCGGGCGCGACCACGTCGCGGGCGCAGGCGCCCCGGTTCGCCGAGGCGGGCGTCGTGGTGGTCGACAACTCCTCGGCGTGGCGCCGGGACCCGGCGATCCCCTTGGTGGTGTCGGAGGTCAACCCGGAGGCAGCGCTCGCGGTCGTCGGCGGTGGTCGTGGGGCGATCATCGCCAACCCGAACTGCACGACCATGGCGGCGATGCCCGTGCTCAAGCCGCTGCACGACGCGGCCGGCCTGCGGCGGCTGGTCGTCACCACGTTCCAGGCGGTCTCCGGCAGCGGGGGTGACGGGGTCGCGGAACTGGACGGTCAGGTCCGGGCGGTCTACCAGGACGCGGTCAAGCTGACCCACGACGGGTCGGCGGTGGAGTTCCCGGCGCCGAAGAAGTACGTGCTGCCGATCGCCTTCAACGTGCTGGCCCAGGCCGGCAACTTCGTCGACGACGGCTCCGGCGAGACCGACGAGGAACAGAAGCTGCGCAGCGAGTCTCGCAAGATCCTGTCGATCCCGGAGCTGTTGGTGTCCGGAACCTGCGTGCGGGTGCCGGTTTTCACCGGGCATTCGCTGTCCATCAACGCCGAGTTCGACCGGCCGCTGTCCGTCGAGCAGGCGACCGCACTGCTTGCCGGTGCGCCCGGCGTGGAGCTTTCTGACGTGCCGAACCCGTTGCAGGCAGCCGGTACCGATCCGTCCTATGTCGGACGCATTCGCACCGATCCCGGTGTGCCGGACGGGCGCGGGCTGGCGCTGTTCGTGTCGAACGACAATCTCCGCAAGGGGGCTGCGCTGAACGCGGTCCAGATCGCCGAAGTGGTTGCCCCGCACCTGTAATGGCGGCCGGCGACGGAGGAGCACGTCCGGCCGGCCAGTCGTTCCGGGTGGCGGGCGTCGACCTCGCGTCACAGGATGCGCGAACGGCGATGGCCGTGCTGGGGTGGGAACGTGGCCAGGCCGCTGTTCTCGAGCTGACGGTCGGCGTCGGGAACCCGGCGATCATCGAGGCGGCGTCCCGGGTCTCGGTGCTGGGCATCGACTGTCCCTTCGGCTGGCCGGTCGCCTTCACCGACCTGATGATCGCCCAGCGGGCGGGCACGGTAGAACCCGGAACGGCGGGGGACCAGCGGTCCAAGCGGAGGTTGGCCTACCGGCGCACCGATGCGGTGGTGCGGGAGCGCACCGGGCGGTGGCCGCTGAGTGTGTCCGCCGATCGCATCGCCTACCCGTCGATGCGCTGCGCAGGTTTGCTGGCGACGCTCGCGGCCGAGGGGTTCCCGTTGCGGCGCAGCGGGATCGGGTCGAAGGCGGCCGAGGTGTATCCCGCCGCGGCGCTGGCGCGCTGGCGGCTGGGCGCCGGCGGGTACAAACTGGACGGCCCCGGCCTGCCCCGCGTCGTGCAGGCTCTGCTGCGGGCCGCCCCTTGGCTGGACCTCGGCAGTTTTCAGGGACTCTGCCGGCAGTCGCACGACGCGTTCGACGCGGTGATCGCCGGGTTGGTCGCCGGTGCGGTGGTGCTGGGCAGGGTCGAGGCCGTCCCGGAGGAGGACATCCAGCTCGCCGATGAGGAAGGCTGGATCCAGTTGCCGGACACCGACTTCCTGGACTTTCCTCCCGTCCGCTGACGGAGCGGGTTCCGGCTCGCCCCGGCGCCCCCTGTTCGGCGCGGATCAACATGGTCGGCGCGGCTCAACCTATCGGTTGTGTGACGGGTGGGGCTGGAGTACACGACTTCATCCGCGCGCAGGGTTCAGCGCGGCGGTGACCACGCACGCCGGAGCTGGGTCCAACGGCCCTGGTCGAGCGTCGTTTGCCGCGGCAGAGTCGAAGCGGGAGATGAGAACAATGGCGGAAACCAACGGTCAGGTTGCGCGCCGGCGGATGGCTGGCAAAGGGATTGGCAGCGAGGGGATTGGCAGCGCGAGGATTGGCAGCGCGAGGATTGGCAGCGACAGGATTGGCAGCGCGAGGATTGACGGCGAGGGGATTGGCGGCGCGAGGATTGACGGCGCGAGGATTGACGGCGAGGGGATTGGCAGCGAGGGGATTGGCAGCGAGGGGATTGGCCGCGACAGGATTGGCAGCGAGAGGATTGACGGCAAGGGGATAGACACAGCACCACAGAAGACGGCACCGGAGAGGGTGACGTCGACGACGCACGTGAACGTGGCGCTGCCGTTTGCCAAGCTCGAGGTGCACGAGCCGAGCGAACACCTGCTCGCGCTGACGACTCTCGTGCAGGACCTGGCAGGCCTGTTGGCCCGGACGACGCTGAGCCCTGAGGCCGAGGACCTGCTGCGTCGAGCCGAGGAGTTGGCCGCAAAGATCCGCTGATCGAAGCCCACCTATGGGCGCGGATCAACGTCGCCGGCGCGGATAAACCATGCGAGGCTATGTGACGGGTGGGGCTGGAGTACACGACTTCATCCCCGCTCGCGAAGATATCCGCGCCGAACCTGGGCGGCTCCGAGCAACGATGCAGATCTCAGGCGGCCTCCATGTCGCGGCGGCGGAAGCCGGCGGCGCCGGCCACGGCGAGGATCACCGCCAGCACGAGAAGCGCCAGCAGCGGCGTCCAGGCCATCGCCCCGCCGGGCAGGCGGGGAATGTGCGCGAACGGCGACAGGTCCATCACCCACTGCGGGAAGCCCAGCAGCAGCCCGAGTTCCCCGATCAACACGACGCCGATCAGGGCGGCCCACGCCAGCACCACCAGTCGCGGCGCAAACCCGAAGAGCAGCACCAGCAATGCCGTCATCACCCAGATGGCCGGCAGGTAGACGACCACCGCGCCGACGATGGCCGGCACGTGGCTCATGGTGCCGACCTGCAGGCCATTGGCGAGGCCGGCGCTCAGTCCGCCGAGCAAGGTCAACACTGTGGTGCCGAGCACGGCGATCGTCAGGTGGCTACCGAGCCACCTCGTCCGCGACACCGCCGTCGCCAGCAGCAGTTCGGCGTGCCCGGCCTCTTCCTCGGCGTGCAGCGCCGTGGCGCTGGAGATGCCGTAGGCGGCGGTGATGATCGCCACGAAGCCGAACTCGGTGGCCAGGAACGCATCCGACATCACCTGGGTGCCACCGAGAGCGCGGATGAACTCCTGCGCCTGCTCGCTGTCCAGCATGGAACCGACCGTCGAGGCGATGCTGCCGGCCACCGCTCCGAGCAGCAGGTATGCAACGGCCCAGCCGGCCAGGCTGCCTTGTTGCAGCCGCCATGCCAGCCCCAACGGCGTGCCCAGCGACGCCGATGCGTGCGCAGGCCCGGGGCGGTCGGGTAGCAGGCCGGCGCCGAGGTCCCGCCGGGCGGCCAGGGCATAGGCGCACGGGATGGCGACGGCGCAGAACACGATCGGCAGCGCCAGCACCCACCAGCGGTCCCCGGCGTAGGGACGCACCTGTTGGCCCCAGCCGATCGGCGAGAGCCACGACCAGATCGCCGGCTCGTCGGGACCTCCCACGGTGTCGCCCACCGCCCGCAAGGCGTACGCGACACCCAGCACGGCCATCGCGGATCCGGTCGCCGAGCGTGCGGACACGGTCAACTGGGCGGTGACCCCGGCGATCGCGGCGAAGGCCAGACCGGTTGCCGCCCAAGACATACCGAACGAGAACGAACCTGCTGCCGGCAGCCCGGCGGCAATCTGGGCGAGAGCAATCAGCATCCCCAGCGTCAGCATCGTGCCGAACGCCACCAGCAGGGCGGCAGACAATGCGGCCCGGCGGCCCACCACCGTCGACCCGACCAGCTCGAGCCGGCCCTTCTCTTCCTCGGCCCTGGTGTGCCGCACCACCAGCATGACCGCGAACACGGCCAGGACGGCGGCCCCGAACGCCGCCAGCTTCATGATCACCAGTGCACCCAGCGCGGACGGGTCCCATACCCGGCCGTACATCGCCACCAACGCGGGAATGTCGTTGACGGCCGATGCCGCCGCGACCCTGGACGCGACCGACGGGTACAGCCCGACCGTTGCGGTGGCGCTGGACACCACGGTCAGTACGAAGGCGGCGATCACCAACGGCAGCAGCACCCGGTCCCGGCGGAGCGCGAACCGGGTCAGCGCCAGGGTTCCGGTGAACTCGCTCAACGGACGCCCGATTCGGCGTAGTGGCGCAGGAACAATTCCTCGAGAGTCGGCGGCTGGCTGGTCAGCGTGACGACGCCCAGCCCGCCGAGCGCGGCAAGCAGATCGTCCAACCCCGACGCGTCGACCTCGCAGGTGAGGCGGGTGCCGGTGACGATCACGTCATGCACCCCGGGCAGTGCGGCGATGCCCTCCGGTGGGTGCCGGAGGTCCGCGGTGATCGAGGTACGGGTCAGGTGACGCATCTGGGCGAGCGTGCCGGTCTCCACGATGCGACCACCCCTGATGATGCTGACCCGGTCTGACAGCGCCTCGGCCTCGGCCAGGATGTGGCTGGACAGCAGCACGGTGCGGCCGTTGCCGCGCTCCTCCCGAATGTAAGAACGGAACATGTCCTCCATCAACGGGTCAAGTCCGGACGTCGGCTCGTCCAGCAGTAGCAGTTCGACGTCGGAGGCGAGCGCCGCGATCAATGCGACTTTCTGCCGGTTGCCCTTCGAATACGCCCTGGCCTTCTTCGTCGGGTCGAGGTCGAAGCGCTCCAGCAGGTCCGCCCTGCGCCTGACGTCCAGACCGCCGCGCAACCTGCCGAGCAGGTCGATGACCTCGCCGCCGGTGAGATTCGGCCACAACGCGACGTCACCCGGCACGTAGGCCAGCCGCCGGTGCAGGGTGACGGCGTCGGTCCACGGATCCCCGCCGAGCACGCTGGCCGTGCCCGAATCCGCCTTCAGGAGTCCCAAGAGGATTCGCAGGGTGGTGGTCTTGCCTGCGCCGTTTGGGCCGAGGAACCCGTGCACCTCACCGGTCTGGACCTGTAGGTCCAGACCGTCCAGGGCCCGGGTGTGACCGAACGTCTTGACCAGGCCGGTGGTACCGATGGCTGTGCCAGTATTTCCCGCGCTCATGCATCCAGCGTGCGGTCGCCTGGAACGGTCAAGACAGTGCCGAAAGACCTGCCACGCGGCGGCGCGCCGGGTCCCGTGGCAGCGGCCTTCAATCGTCCCGGGAATCGGCAAGCGGACGCTTGGCCACCACCGGAACCGCCCGGTGCAGCCGTCGCGCTCATGCGCGATCTCGATGATCCGGTCACGGCACAGGAACCAGCCGAGCACCGGCAGCGGCACGATGATCACCGGCGAACCCACCGTCCAGCTGCCGACCGGATAATCGAAGGCGATCAATGCCAGCACGCCGGCCAGGAACAGCGGTGTCAGATAGGACGTGTACGGGGCGCCGAACAATTGCAGGGGCGGCCTGGCGACAATTCCGTCCTTGGACCACGCGCAGTAGTTTGAGCCGGCAGAACACGATCGTCGCCCAGCTGCTCAGAATCCCGAGAGGGGCGACATTCAGAACGATTGCGAAGGCTCTTCGGGAACAACGACAGCGCGAACACCTATACACCTGGCGCGGTTTCAGCGCCTTGTGATAGCCCTGCTCTCGGCCGAGAACAGCTCCGGCAGGTGGGATTCGGGATACCCAGGTTACGGGTGATGGTAATGGTGATCGACGGACTGCTCGGTGGTCTGCCTTCCTCCCGGGGCTGTCACGCACAAGCGGAGTTTCTTTGCTCCTGCGGCACGGACCGCGGGAGCATGCTGTTGGCGGCGCTGCCCGGTGAGAGTGACGATAGCTGTCGCATTCTGTGTTCGTAGTTCTGTGTTCGTAGTTCTGTGTTCGTAGGCCATCTTTCACGGCAATGCCCCGACCGAACGGGGTGGAAACAATTGTGTTGGCTCACGAAACACACTTGTTACCGCACCCGGGAGCCCATGGAACAAATGGGGCTGGCTGTCCGGAATGTTCCGCTCACCGATCGGCTGAGTTCGGATCGGTCCGGGTTTGTACCCGCCGGCGCAGGGTTCCGCAACGTCTTCTCGTCAATTGTGGACAACCGACGTGAGGCCCGCCGAATGTGGACAACTCGTCGGCGTTCGGCGTGGATGTGACTACCGTGCCGGCCATGGTGAATCGGGGGAGAGTCAGGAGCGCGGCCAGGTTGTGGTTGCTCATGGCCGCGGTGATGGCGCTCGGGTCGGCCGCGGGCTGCGCCGCGGCCGTCGACGGAACGGCGCAGGGACCCGCCGGGCGTGCATCGGCGCCGAATCCGTCGACTGCTGCCTCCACCCCCGGCGAGCCGGGGTCGAGCGGTGCGGTGTCGGGTGGCGCACCGCTGGACGCCGGCCTCTCGCCGTCCGCGACAAGCGTCGGCGTGCCTGCGGTCCCGGCCGGCCGGAGGTGGGCCGCCGATCTGCTGCTGACCGGCGGGGGCGACATCGTCTCGCCGACCGGTGATGTGACGGCGGTCGTCGATGATCGCGGCGTGTGTCTGCACGCCGGTCGTCCGGAGGATCCGGAGCGGCCGGCGGGTCCGGATGCCGGGACCGGCACCGGGGTGGGGCAGTGCGTGCGGACGTTCGATGACGGCGTCACGCCCGCGTTTGCGGTGTTCTCGCCGACCGGCGAGCACCTATTGGTCGTGGCCGGCCCGGCCGCGCGGTCCGAGGTCTACGTGATCGACACTGGCTCCTGGGCAGTCCACGTGGTCGGGCCGCAGGGCCTTGGGCCGGTCGCAGCGCCCCTGCCAACGTGGGACCTGTCGAGCGCGGCCTGGGACGTCGACGGTGCCGCCGTGTTGCTGGTGCCGCGGACCGGCGATGCGACGGGCCCGGTCCTCGGTGTGGAGGTGACGGGCGGCGCGCCGAACGAACGAGTCTGGCTGCCCGCGGGGCTGGCCAACAGCTCACCGAGCCTGTGGTCGACGGCCACTGGTCTGGCCGTCGTCGCCAACACCGGTGACCAGCGCAACACACTCTGGTGGGCGGACTTCGGCAGCGGGGCGGTGCGCGGGGTTGCCACCGTCGGTGATCCTCATGGGTCCCTTGTGCTTGGCGCCGCGGATCCGCTGGGACGCACGGTGCTGGCGTGCGCCAGAGACGCCAACGGGTCCCTCGGTCCGACGATCGGTATCGCGGTCGCCGACGGGCGCACCGCACCGCTGCTGCCCGGCTCGCGGAGTTGCGCGGGGGCGGTGTTCTCCGCCGACGGCAGTTACCTCGCGATGGCCGATCAGCTCGCGGCCGGTTACGCGCTCAGTGTCGTAGAGACGGCTGGCGGCGGGACCGTCCTGAGCGTGCCGCTGCCGCTGCCGGCGCCATCAGCGCCGCCCTACCTGACCTGGACCGGTGATGTCATCGTGGCCAGTGACGTGACCGGACGATGGCCGCTGTCCGCAGCGGTGCTCCGGCTTCAACGATGACCGGGCCGAGAAGGGCGGGTTCACCCGACCCGGCATCACTGACAGGGAACCACGGCGATCGAGCCCGCCCCGCCGCCGGGGCCGCCCTCGGAGACGACCGCATACCCGCAGCCGTCGGCGGTGGGCGCAATGCCTTCCGACTGGATCTGCTCGGGCCTTGGCAGAACGTGCTGGGGCCAGCTGAAGAAGGTGGCCAGTGGCGCGCTCGGGTCGCCGGCGGTGTATTCGACGACCTGATCGTAGGTCAGCAGCAGCACCCGACCCGGCGTCGCGGCGGCGTCGGTCACCACATTTCCGGTGAGCAGCGACTGCAGTGCAGCCGGCGGGTCCGGTGGGCTGAATTCACCGACCTTCTGCAGCTCGCCTCCTCCCTGCTCGGCGCGGTACACCCGATGCGCCGCAACGGGTCCCTGCTTGTGAGCGGGTTTGGTGATGATCAACAAGGAGCCATCCGTGTCCACGAACAGGCTTTCCGCGTCCTGCGGCTGATCGGGATAGGTGTACTGCCAGGCGTCGGCCGGTACCGGTCCGTCCGGTGGCGGGGAGAGCGCCGGTTCGGCGAACCGATAGATCGTCACGTGGTCACGGCCGATCTGGTCGCCGATGTCCCCGGCGTACAGGCATCTGGCGTCACCCGCCGGCTGCTCACTGCTGTCCGCGATCGGGGTCGGTCCGCACGACCCGGCGGCCAGCGCCTCGGCATTCCCGGCGGACATCCCGTCGACGCTGATCCGGGCCAGCAGCGTGCCGTTCCCGTCGACAGCGACCACCCCGTTGGTGCCGGTGGGGTCGTCGACAACGAAAAAGGCATCAGGAGTTCCGGTCGCCGCTGCCACCCCGCTGGCCTCGTTGGCCACCCCGGGAGCGAAGTGTTGGACGTGGACGTCGGCGGTGGTCGGCGTCGGGGCCGCGGTCACGGCGGTGGCCGGCGGAGTCGGGGTCTGCGGCGCTGGTTCGCCGGTACCGGTGCCTTCGGCGGGGCTGGCGGGGCTGGCGGGGCTGGCGGGATCGGCGGCCCGGACAGCGGACCCGGATGCGGCGCTTTCTGTCCAGCCGCAGCCCGCGGCGCCCAGCAGGACGATCAGCGCCAGCGCAACGGACGGGATCCGCCCACCCCGCACAGACAGCACGCCGACCGCCCCTTTCCCGCGGTGGCCCGCCCACCCCCGGCGACTCTACGACGCGCGGCGGGCGGACGTGGAGTCCACCTCACGCGGGTGTCATGCGGTCGTCCCGTGGCGCGGCGGCAGCCGCGGCCGCAGTGATCGCGTTGCAGCCGTGAGTGAGATCGGGCCCGCGTACCGCGCGCCGACCCACGTGGGCCGTCGCCGTGCCGAGCAGGCAGTATCGAGCGAGTGAACATCGAGGTGGTGGGCATTGGCGGGTCGGTGGATCCGCAATCGCAGTCGGATCGGGCGTTGCGTGCCGTGCTGGCGTCCGTGACCGAGTTGGGCGCGTCGGTGACCCACTTCTCCGGTGCGTCGCTGGACCTGCCGCCGTACCACTCGGACGCGGAGGTTCCGCTGCGCGCCCGCGACTACATCGAATCCGTCCGCAAGGCCGACGCGGTGGTGATCGCTTCGCCCGGGTACCACGGCACCGTTTCCGGGCTGGTGAAGAACGCCCTGGACTACCTCGAGGAACTTCGCCGCGACCCGCGCCCGTACCTGGACGGCAGGCCGGTGGGAGTGTTGGCAGTGGCCCGCGGGTGGCAGGCCTCGGTCGGCACCCTGGGCACGCTGCGCGAGGTGGTGCATGCCCTGCGTGGCTGGCCGACACCGCTCGGGTTGGCCATCAACAGCAGCGTCACACTGTTCGACGAACAGGGCCGGACCGAGGATGGATCGACCGCCGCTGCTGTGCGGGTGATGGCGGCGCAGCTCGTTGATTTTGTGCACCGGTGGCGGTCGGTCTGAGCCGCCGACTGGACCGGATCGGACACCCGACCTGCCACCGGATCCCCTACCCGGCAAACTCGGGATCGGGCGCTGCGTCGTTCGCCGTGCGGTGACATGCTCGCAGGCGCGCGGCGGGGCGTTCCCCGCGCGGGCCGCACCGGGAAAGGAGCCAACGACGATGACGGCACAGCTCACGGAGGCCACCGAGGAGCTGCGGGCGGCCCGCGACTTCCTCTTCGGGCACCGCGACGACTACGACGAGGCGGTCGCGAGCTTCCAGTGGCCGAGGCCAGGGCGGTTCAACTGGGCGCTCGAGTGGTTCGACGTCATCGCGCAGGAGCATCCCGATCGCGACGCGTTGGTCATCGTCGAAGAGGACGGCACCAGCGGGGCGTGGACCTACGGGTGGATGTCGGCCCGATCGGACCAGGTCGCCGGCTGGCTGCAGGAGAACGGCGTGCGGCGCGGCGATCGGGTGATCGTCATGCTCGGCAATCAGCTCGAGTTGTGGGAAGTGATCCTGGCCTGCATCAAGCTCGGAGCGGTGATCATCCCGGCCAGCACCCTGCTGAGTACTTCCGATCTGCAGGATCGGGTGCGCCGCGGCGGCGCGCGGTTCGTGGTGGCTCGGTCCGTCGACGCACCGACGTTCCGCGAGGTCCAGGGCACCTTCATCCGGATCGCCGTCGGCACGCCGGTCCTCGGCTGGATCGAGTACGACGACTCCGAGGACTACCAACAGGAGTTGCAGCTGGACGGCACCACGTTCGCCCGCGACCCGCTGCTGCTGTACTTCACCTCGGGGACCACGACGCTGCCGAAGTTGGTGGAGCACACACACGTGTCGTACCCGATCGGGCACCTGTCGACCATGTTCTGGATCGGCCTCCGGCCGCAGGACGTGCACCTGAACATCTCCTCGCCGGGCTGGGCGAAACACGCCTGGTCCAACGTGTTCGCGCCGTGGCTGGCCGGGTGCACGGTGTTCCTCTACAACCATCAGCGGTTCGACGCAGCCTCGTTGATGCGCGTGATGGCCGAGAACCGGGTGAGCACGTTCTGCGCGCCGCCCACCGTGTGGCGCATGCTCGTCCAGGCCGACCTCTCCGCGCTCCGAACTCCGCCACGGGAGGTCGTCGGGGCCGGCGAGCCGCTGAATCCGGAGGTCATCGAGCAGGTCCGTCGAGCATGGCGGGTCACCTCAGGGACGGGTTCGGCCAGACCGAGATGACCCTGGCGGTCGGCAACTCGCCGGGCCAGCCGGTGCGAGACGGGTCGATGGGGCGGCCGATGCCGGGGTACGCGGTGACGCTGCTCGACCCCGTCACCGGGGACCCGACCGATGAGGGCGAGATCTGCCTGGACCTGAGCGCGCGACCCCTGCCGTTGATGGCCGGTTATCACGGCGACCCGTCGCGCACGGCCGAGTCCACCCATGGTGGCTACTACCACACCGGCGACATCGGGTCCCGTACCGCCGACGGCTACATCACCTATGTCGGGCGCGACGACGATTTGTTCAAGGCGTCCGATTACCGGATCTCGCCGTTCGAGCTGGAGTCAGTGCTGCTGGAACACCCGGCGGTGGCCGAGGCTGCGGTGGTGCCATCCCCCGACGCCACCCGGATGGCCGTGCCCAAGGCCTACGTCGTGCTGGCGGAGGGCTACCACCCGAACAAGGTCGCCGCCCGGCTGATCTTCCAGTACTCACAGGAACACCTGGCGCCTTACAAACGGATCCGGCGGCTGGAATTCGGGCCGCTGCCGAAGACGATCTCCGGGAAGATCCGCCGGGTGGAGTTGCGCGACAGGGAGGAGCACCGCCACCGGGCGGGCAGCGATGGGGTGGCAGTGGTGGCCGCGAGCGCCGGGGACATCGAATACCGGGTCGAGGATTTCCCGGAGCTGCGCTGACGCCGTCCCCGGCGGGAACGTCGATCTGCATCAACGGGGGACAGGCGGTCAGCATTGGGTGCCGGGGTGCCGGGGTGCCGGGGTGCCGGGGTGCCGGGGTGCCGGGGTGCCGGGGTGCCGGGGTGCCGGGGTGCCGGGGTGCCGGGGTGCCGGG
>JBBQGJ010000163.1:0-14166 GCA_038322925.1 Mycobacteriales bacterium | reverse complement strand
CTCCGCAAAGTCCTATGGGCACAACGAATTACAGACATGTCATCCCCCAGCCCGGACGACACGAAAATCACCGAGGCCCTACTCGACACGCTCGCCTACGCGGCCTGACCAGACGTCAAGACTGCGAAAGTCCACTTCTCGGGACCGGCGACATAACTGAGGCTTTGGTGACCGAGGCCCGAGAGGTGTTCCGCCGCAAGATGGGCCCCCTGGGACTGGTTGGTCACGACGCTCGGGACCCCGGCCGAAGGCTGGTCCAGCACCACCAACGGCCAACGCTCGCCGATCGCTGAGAGGACGGGTTCGGCTATCCGCGCACTGGCCAGGACGACTCCCTCGACATTCCCCAGGATGTGGCTCAATGCCTCCGTCTCGCCTTGTTCCAGCATCTGGCACCTGCTGAGCAGAATCGTGTAGTTCGCTTCAGCGGCAGCCGATTCCGCACCGCAAATGAACTCGGCGACCGCCGGGTCTGTGACATCCGAGACCAGGACGCCGATCATCGGTAGGTTCTGGGGTGAGTGCGTGCGGGCACGGGCGTGCCCCTGATAACCGATCGCTGCTGCGACAGCCTGCACGTGCTCAGCAGTCTCTGGATTGACTCGACCGGGCCGCGAGAGCGCCCGAGAGACGGTTGACGGCGCTACGCCCGCCGCCCGGGCTACGTCATAGATCGTCGGTGACAGCCGACGTGATGGCCCCGACACTGGGCTAGTGTCCGCGGCGGCGCGGCCACCGGCATCTTTGCTCGGAACGCGGCGGACGCTCGGACACACGCCCCGCCGGCGAGCCGTCCGGCACAGGCACCGCCGGCGAGCCGAGAACATTGATCATGGCGCCCTTCATTGGTTCGTCAGTGATGTGCCGCTGCTACCAGGGTCAGCAGATAGCAAACGGCGCCCGGATGGCAACCAGTTGCCAGTTGTTGCCCTACTTGGCCGATGTGCTCGAGGGGTGTTCTTCCCTCGCGGCAAGCGGTTGCCGCCGCGGTGCGCAGGCGATACCTTGCCCATCGGATGGGCGAGGTGATGAGAAGGTGACCGAGGAGTCTGAAGGGTCCTCCTACCGAGCACCCACCATCTACGACGTCGCCAAGGCTGCAGGCGTAGCGGCTTCCACCGTTTCCAGGGCGTTCGCCCGACCCGGTCGGGTCAACGCCCAGACGGCACAGCGGGTCCGGCAGGCGGCTCAGCAACTCGGATATCGCGCCAATCCCCTGGCGAGGGCAACATCAACCGGCCGGACCTCGATGATCGCCGTCATCATCTCGGACATCACCAATCCCTTCTACTTCGGGATCATTCGGGGTGCTCAAGCGGCTGCGGCCGATGTCGGGTACACGATGCTGCTGGCGGACGCGCAGGAATCGGACGTGTTGGAACGCGAAGCGCTGGACCGCGCCCTCCCAACCGTTGACGGCATCGTGCTCGCCAGCAGCCGAATGTCGGATTCGGCGATCCACGTGACCGCCAAACAGAAGCCGATGATGGTGCTGAACCGGGTGATCGCGGACGTGCCCAGCCTGGTCACCGACAACCCTGGTGGAGTTCGCCGGGCGGTCGAGCATCTGACCCAACTCGGGCACCATTCCATCACCTACCTCGCCGGGCCGGAAGCCTCGTGGGCGGACGGGGTCCGATGGCGTTCGCTCCTCGACGCGGCCAAGGATCACGGAGTTCACACGAGGCGGGTGGGGCCCAACGCCCCGACCGTCGCTGGTGGCGAAGAGGCCGCCGCGGGGCTGACCAACAGATGGTCGACGGCCTACCTGGCGTACAACGACCAGGTAGCGATCGGATTCATTCGACGACTCATGGCAACAGGGACGAAGGTGCCGGGGGACGTCAGCGTCGTCGGATTCGACAACATCTACGCCGCAGACCTGGTCACACCGTCGTTGACCACAGTGGCGGCACCGCTGCATGTCCTGGGTACCACCGCGGTGCGGAACCTGTTGGCGATCATCAACGGGGCAACACCACGCGCCTCGGAGCCCCTGGTGCTGCCCGTCCATCTGGTGGAACGAGGCTCGACCGGTCCCGCTCCGCGGCGTCGGCGGGAACGGCGTCAGATCGGAACGGCATGAGGACCGCCACGGCCAGGGGCCGGGCCGGTCGAGTCTCGGATCACCAGATGTGTTGGCAGGACGACCGAATGGGCCCTGGCCCCGGCGGGTTCCAGTAGCAGCCGGACCGCGGCGCGTCCGATCTCCTCCGCCGGCGAGGCCAGGGTCGTCAGGCTCGGGGAACAGAAATCTGATCCGAAAATATCGTCGAAACCCACCACGCTGACTTCTGCCGGCACACCGACGCCCCGCTCGGCCAGGCGTCGCATCACCCCGAACGCCATCAGATCGTTGAAAGCGATGACGGCCGTTGCCCCGGCGGCGACCGCTGCATCGGCCTCTGCCGCGCCGCCGAACTGAGAGGGTGTGAACGGACCCAACTGGCGAGTTGTCACACCGAGCTCCGCACCGCGGGACCGTATCGATTTCCACCGCCGGACATTCATCCAGTTCTGTTTCGGGGCTGCCCCGAGGTAGGCAAGTTGGCGATGCCCCAGCGAGGCCAGATGGTCCACGGCGTGGGTGGCGCCCATCACGGGGTCGACGACCGCACTGGCCAGCCCCAGGACCTGGCGGTTCACCAGGGCGATGCGATGCGTGGTGACGATCCGCTGCAGGTGACCCTGCGGCATCCGCGCGGCCACCAGGATGAAGCCGTCGACCGCCCCGGTGAGCCGGTTGATGCTCGACATTTCCTGATCCGGATCTCCCTTGGAGTTTGCCAACACGAGCGTGTAGCCGGCCGCGGTGGCCTGTTCCTCGGTGCCCCGGATCACCCCGAGGAAGAGCTCGTTGGAGATGTTCGGCAGGAGCAGAGCCAGCGTCTGTGTTCGCTGCGTGCCGAGCGCCCTGGCGACGGGGTTCGGGTGGTAGCCCAGTCGGTCCGCGACGGCCTGAATGTGCTGCTGGGTAAGGAAATTCAGCCGACCGGGGTTGTTCAGTGCCCGCGACACCGTCGACCTGGCGACCTGCGCCTGCGCGGCGACGTCGCTGATGGTCACCACCCGGCCTGGGGGGATGACCAGCGGCTGATCCGGACCTGAGTCAACGGGTTTCTTGGGTGCGGGCAACGCGACCTGCCTCGGGGTTGAGCCCCAGTTCTAGCCGATGTCCACCCGCGCGGGCAAGCAAGGCACCGTATTCCTGGCAACTTGTGGCAACCGATTACCACTGGGTTTCTGCGGGGCTAACGTCCGAAACACAAGGCCCGCCGATGTGGTCGGGCCCATCGGAAGGAGCGAATATGCCTCGGTTCCAACGCAAAGCAAGCGCCGTGGCGGTCGCGGCCGCCGCGGCGCTGCTGTTGGCGGCGTGCGGCGGAAGCAGTAGCACCGACAGCAGCTCGGGCTCGGGAAGTGGCGGCTCTCTGGACATCTACATCGGCGCCCAGCCGAACTTTCCCGATCAGTTCGCCACGTGGTCCAAGGACCTCACCGACAAGTTCAAGGCCAAGACCGGCGCGGACCTGACGATCGAGACCTACGCCAGCGCGGCCGACGAGACCACGAAGATCCAATCCTCCGTCGTCGCCGGAAGCGGACCGGACATCTACAACCTGGGGACGACTTTCACCCCGGTCGCGTACGCCACCCAAGGGTTCCTGACCCTGTCGGAAGATGACTGGAAGAAGATCGGGGGCCGTGAACGGTTCCTGCCGCAGACGCTGGGAATGTCCGGACCCGACGAGGCCAACCAGATCGGTGTGCCGGCGGCCATGCGACCGTTCGGTCTTGCCTACAACACCGACATGTTCACCGCCGCCGGAATAGCGTCCCCGCCGACGACATGGGACGACTTCGTCACCGACGCCACGAAGCTGACCAACTCGGCCGCCGGCGTGTACGGCACCACCCTGGACTTTTCCGATGCGTTCGACCCCTGGAAGTTCATCTGGGCGATGACCGAGCAGCAGGGTGGCTACTTCGTCAGCCCGGACCTGAAGACGGCGGGACTGAACTCGGATCAGACCCTGAGCGCGACCACCGGGTACTTCGACCTGCTCACCAAGTACCACCTGGCCGACCCTGCCAGCGTCGGCTGGAAGGCCGGTGACGCGATCGCGGCGTTCAGCCAGGGAAAGGCCGCGATGTATCCCATGGTGACGGCGCAGGCGATTCCCACCCTGGACAAGTCGCCGCTGAAGGGCCACTACGCCCTTGCGTCGCTGCCCACGGTGGCACTTGGCATGACCGAGCGCCCCGCGGGCGCGGAGCCGGCGGCGTCCATCGTGTCCGGTGACAACATCGCAATCGCGTCCTACACCAAGGACAAGGACCTGGCGTTGCAGTTCATCGACCTGATGACCAGTACCGACCAGCAGCTGGCGAATTACCAGGCGTTCGGCAACCTGCCCACCAACCAGGACGCCATGAACCAGCTGTCGGCGCAGAATGCGCTGCTCGCCCCGTTCCTGGAGATCGAAAGCAATTCCACACCAACGGCGTTCACCGGGGCATGGGCGGACGTGCAGAACGGTGTGACCAACGTGGTCACCCAGTCCCAGCCATCGCTGGCAAGTGGTAGCTACGACACCGGCGCGGTCAAGGCACTGTTGGACACGGCGAACTCCAGCGCGCAATCCGCGCTCGACCGGGCCAACAAGTGACGGTCGACGAGGTGGCAGGGGCGCCCACGCCCCTGCCACCGGCAGCCAAGTTGCGGCGCGCGCCCCGGCCCACCAGCAGCCGCGGCCGGCCGCTGTGGTTGATGTGGCCGAATTTGATCCTGCTCACGGCAGTGATCGTCATTCCCTTCCTCATCGGTGTGTACATCAGCTTTCTGGATCTGGACCAGTACACACTGCGGAAGTTCTTCAAGGCCCCATTCGTCGGCCTGCAGAACTACGTCGAGGCATTCACCTCCGCCGGCTTGCTGCACTCGATCTGGATCAGCCTCGCCTTTTCCCTCCTGACGACCCTGGTCTGCACGCCGATCGGCCTGCTCGCGGCGATGGCGGTCAACACCGCCTTCCGCGGGCGCTTCCTGGTTCGATCACTGTTCCTGGTCCCGTACGTGATCCCGTCGTTCGTCACCGCCACGGTGTGGCGGTTCATCTTCCAACCCAACGGTGCCGCCAATTCGGTGCTGGAGATGTTCGGCATCGACGGGGGCCAGTGGTTGATCGGTGACCGCGCGTTCTGGGCGTTGGTCATCGTCGACATCTGGGCGGCGTGGCCGTTCATCTACATGATGGCCATCGCCGGGCTGCAGGGCATCCCCAACGAGATGTACGAGGCCGCCGACATCGACGGGGCCAGCTGGTTCAAGAAGATCAGGTACGTGGCATTGCCACAGATCCGCGGACAGCTGCTGCTGGGCCTGTTGCTGTCGACATTGGCGCACTTCAACAACTTCACCCTGCCGTACGTGCTGCTCGGCAGCCCCGCACCTGAACCGGCGCTCACCCTGCCGGTGAATGTCTATCAAACCTCCTTCCAGGTCTTCCGGTTCGGGTTGGGCGCAGCGATGGCTGTCATCTCGCTGATCCTGATGATCATCCCCGCCGTCTTTTACCTGCGGGCCTCCAAGCTCACCGCCGCAGTGGGAGAGGACTGACACCATGGCGACCACTGTCCGCGACCCGCAGCGACTGCTGCCCCGATGGTTGCAGGTCACCACCATCGTGTTCCTGATGCTGTGGCTGCTGCCCGTGCTGTACATGCTGATCATCTCGGTCAGCCCCGACCTCGAGGCAGCCGCCGGCAAGATGTGGCCCTCGACGTTCGTGTTCACCAACTACATCGACGTCTGGTCCACCGTCCCCCTGGCGAGGGGCCTGACGAACAGCTTCATCGCCTCGGTATCGGCGGGCCTGATCGCCACCGTCTTCGGGTTGGGCGCGGCGTATTGCCTGACCCGCTTCCGGTTCCGCGGCCGCGGCCCCTTCCTCACCTCTCTCGTGGGACTGCAATCCGTACCCGGCGTCATGATCATCCTGCCGTTGTTCGTGATGTTCTCCTCGATCGGGTCGGTCCTTGGCATCCAGATCATCGGCACCCGACCGGCCCTGATCGTCACCTACCTCACCTTCGCGATCCCCTTCGCGACCTGGCTGCTGGTGACCTACCTCCGGCAGATCCCCATCTCCTTCGAGGAAGCGGCAATGATCGACGGGTGCACCCGCTTCGGGGCCCTTCGCAGGATCATCTTTCCACTCGCAATACCCGGCATGATCATCACATTGGTCTTCTCACTCTTGGTCGGCTGGAACGACATCCTGTTCGCCAGCGTTCTCACCGACCCGGCAACGCAGACCGTCGCGGTCCAACTGAACATCTTCGCCGCGAGCACCGAGGGAGGCGCCCTCCCCCTGTACGGGCAACTGATGGCCGCATCACTGATCTCCTCGGCACCCGTCGTCATCCTGTACATGATCTTCCAACGGCAACTCGTCGGAGGTCTCACCGCCGGCGGCGACAAGGGCTAGGCCGCCGCTCCCCCAGAACTCATACTCGACCGAAAGAGAGACTGTTCGCATGTGGACACTGTCGGGATTCGCCGATGAAATCGATGACGATTTCGAGAAGCAGTGCGCGGTACTGAACCACCTCGGTATCGGGAGCATCGAACTCCGCAGCGCCTGGGGTGTCAACGTTCTCGACCTCGATGACGAACAACTCCAAGAGGCCGAAGCCATCCTCGCCGCACACAGGATCTCGGTGTCGTCGATCGGTTCACCCATCGGCAAGATCGGAATCACCGATGACTTCGAGCCCCACCTGGACCGGCACGGCGTCGCCCTGCAACGAGCGGAATTCTTCGCTGCCCCCTACATCCGGCTGTTCTCGTTCTTCATCCCGGACGGGGACGATCCGGACAGCTACCGCGACGAGGTCCTCCGGCGGATGTCCGCATTCGCCGCCCGCGCCGAAGGCCACGACGTCATCCTGCTGCACGAGAATGAAAAGGAGATCTTCGGGGACATCCCCCGCCGCTGCGTGGACATCGTGGAATCGGTAGGATCCCCTCAGCTGCGCCTGGTGTGGGATGCGGCCAACTTCGTGCAGTGTGGCGTTCGACCATTCTCCGAAGGTTACGAGTCGATACGCCCGCATCTGGAATACATGCAGATCAAGGATGCGCTGCTGGCAACGGGACAGGTCGTCCCGGCAGGTGCCGGAGACGGCGAGACACTCGAGACGATCAGGGCTCTGCGATCCGACGGGTTCGACGGGTACTTCTCCCTGGAACCCCACCTGGCGATTGCCAACTCCCTGGGTGGCTTCTCCGGCGAGGACCTGTTCACCAAGGCGCACGCCGCCTTCACCGAGATCCTCCGTGCAGAGGGGATCGACTACAGATAGGCGGCGGCAGGGCGCGGTATCGCGGAGATCGGCCCGATCACCGGCACTCTCACCAGGACCGGGGAACTACGATCTGCCCTGTGATCAAGGACACCAGCACTACTGATCGGAGTAGTGAATCGATGACGATCCCGTCGCCGCGGGTACCGGCGGCCAGTCAGCCTGGCCGCCGGAACCCGATCGTCGAGAAGATCGCGCCGTTCTTTGTCGGCATCGACCGGCTCGGCGTCGCCTTCTCCGGAGGTGTGGACTCCTCGGTTCTGCTGGCCCTGGCCGTCCAGGCGCTGGGCCGTGACCGGGTCGTGGCGATCATCGGTGTCTCACCGAGCCTTCCAGCCGATGAACTCGCCGCTGCCCACCACATCGCAGACGTCATCGGCGCCGCGGTCGCGGAGGTACGGACCCACGAAGGCGCGCGGGAGGAGTACATCGCCAACGGACCCGACCGGTGCTTCCACTGCAAGGACGAGTTGTTCACCCGCATCTCCGACGAAGTGATCCGGGCTCACCGGCTTGACGCGGTCGCCTACGGCGAGAACGCGGATGACATGATCCGGCCCGACCGGCCGGGTGCCCGCGCCGCAACCAACCACCACGTCCTGCGCCCGCTCGCCGACGCCGGTCTGACCAAACTCGATATCCGACGGATCGCCCGCGCCCTGCAACTGCCCTGCGCGGACAAGCCTGCCGCGCCCTGCCTGGCCTCGCGGATACCGCACCATCGGCCCGTCACCCCGCACAAGTTGGGCCAGATCGAGCAAGTGGAGGCCGGCCTGCGTCGGATGGGCTTCACCGATCTGCGCGTCCGCCACCACGATGACATCGCACGGATCGAACTCCCCGCCGAGGACCTGGTGCGCGCCGTCACCGAACCACTCCGCGAGCACGTCCGGAGCGCGGCGACCGCCGCCGGTTTCCGCTATGCCGTCGTGGATCTCGCCGGAATACAGTCCGGTGCCTTCACCCTCCCGCTCGTTCAGGTTCGCCATGGTTGACGTCGATGACTCGACAGCGTGGTCGCTGCCCGGGATTGCCACCCTGGACTTCGGCCGCGCAGCCCGCCGCGGGTACCCCGAAGCGATCTACTGCGCCGGCAAGACACCCGAACAGGTCGCCGCCATCGCCACCGCCATCCGTGAGCAACCCGCGGTCACCCTCTTCACCAGAGCAAACCCGGACCATGTCGCAGCCATTCGGGCGGTACTTCCCGATGCCCGCCACGACGCGGCAGCGAAACTGCTTGCCTGGCCACCCGAACCGCCCTCTCCGACCGGTGGGCTCGTGCTCGTTGTCGCGGCCGGCACCTCCGACATCCCGATTGCTCGCGAGGCGGAACTCACCGCCAGCTACCTCGGTAGGGCAACCGAGACACTGATCGACGTCGGCGTTGCCGGCCTGCACCGCATCCTGGACCAGGTCGCCCTCCTGCGCCGTGCCAAGGTCATCGTCGTCGCGGCCGGGATGGACGGCGCCCTGCCCAGTGTCGTCGCCGGATTGACCAGCGCGCCGGTCATCGCCCTGCCCACCTCGGTCGGCTACGGTGCGGCATTCGAAGGGCTCGCCGCCCTCTTGGCCATGCTCAACGCCTGCTCGCCAGGTGTGGCAGTGGTGAACATCGACAACGGCTACGGGGCCGGGCATCTCGCTGCGCAGATCGCCGCCCCAGACGTCCCCCCGACCCAGTGACCACCCCGACGCTGCACGCATGGGTCGACGCCACCGCCGGCATCGCCGGCGACATGCTGCTGGCGGCACTGATCGACGCCGGCGCTGACCTCGACGCCGTACAGCAGACCATCGAGACCGTCATTCCCGGCGCCGTGCGGCTCGAACTGAACCCGGTCACCAGGGCCGGTCAACGCGCCAGCAAGGTCGACGTCCGCATCCTCGGTGCAGACCCCCCGCACCGCAGGTGGCAGACGATCCGAGACCTCCTGGCGGCCGCCCCGCTGACCGGCTCGCTCCGGCAGCGGGCCCTGTCGGTCTTCCGGGCATTGGCCGAATCGGAAGCCGAGGTCCACGGTGTGCCCGTCGACACCGTCCATTTCCATGAGGTCGGCGCCCTGGACTCGATCGCCGATATCGTCGGAGTCTGCGCGGCGTTGGGACAACTGGGAGTCAGCACGCTCAGCGCTTCCACCATCGCGCTCGGCGCCGGACGCGTGTCGACCGCGCACGGAGACCTCCCGGTACCGGTACCCGCCGTCCTACGACTCGCCAAGGGATGGCGGGTCCACGCCGGCGGCACCGGAGAACTCACCACACCCACCGGAATGGCGCTGATCGCTGCCCTTGGTGACAGCAGTGAAGACCTCCCGCCACTCACCATCCAGCGGACCGGCGTCGGCGCCGGCACCAAGGACACCCACCAACGACCGAACATCACCCGCGTGGTGATCGGTCAACCCGCACCGCGGCCAACCGGTGAGACCGGCGACGCGGCGGTACTGCTGGAAACCAACGTCGACGACCTGGATCCACGGTTGTGGCCAGGCGTGATCAGCCGAATTCTGACAGCCGGCGCCGCGGACGCCTGGCTGGTCCCCATCGTCATGAAGAAAGGCCGACCAGCCCACACACTCGCGGTCCTCGCCCATCCTCACCAAGCAGAGCCCCTGCGGGACACGATCTTCGCCGAAACCAGCACCATCGGGATCCGGGAAACAACCCTCCGGAAATCTGCCCTACCACGTTGTTGGGTCAATGTACTCACCGACGACGGCAGCACCGTTCCGATCAAACTCGCGCATCGAGACGGCGCGATCATTCAAGCGACTCCCGAATTCGACTTCGTCGCCGAACTCGCTGAAATGCAGGGTCGGCCTCTTCGGATCGTCCTGCAAGAGGCGAACCTCGCCGCCGCCGCCGCCGGTCTGGTAGCTGGCGCGGCGGTACCGCCACACACCCACAGCGAGCCGAGCGGCCGCAATGGTTCAGGAAGAAGGGATTCCGACCGATGACGGACACCATCGTCGAGACCGTTTCAACCGCAGAAACTATTTCAACCGCAGAGACTATCGGTGGACCCGACCAGATCCTCGACGACAACGCAGTCCGCCAGTTCATCGCCGCGAACCTGGCGGCAGAGGACCTCGACGGCCGCAGCGTCTGTGTGATCGTCCCGGACGGCACCCGCAGCTGCCCGCTGCCATTGCTGATCTCCGCCATCCACCGGGCGCTGGCCGATCGGGCTTCCAGGATCACGGTTCTCATCGCCCTCGGCACCCATGCCGCGATGAGCGATCAGCACCTCGCCAGGCATCTGGGTTACCCGGAAGGGCAGTTGGCCGCCCATTATCCCGGCGTCACCGTGCTCAACCATGAATGGTGGAAACCAGAAGCCCTCACCTCGTTGGGGTTCGTTGACGCAACACGTGTGAGCGAACTATCCGAGGGCCGTCTCACCGAACCCATCGAAGTCGTATTGAACCGCGCTGTCGTCGACCACGACGTGTGCCTGGTCGTGGGGCCGGTCTTCCCCCATGAAGTCGTCGGTTTCTCCGGTGGCAACAAGTACTTCTTCCCCGGGGTCGCCGGTCAGGAGATCATCGACTTCTCCCATTGGCTCGGAGCCCTGATCACCAGCGGGGACATCATCGGCACCCGCGGCATCACCCCCGTCCGAGCACTGATCAACCAGGCCGCCTCGATGATCCCCAGCCGTCGGCTCGCCCTGTGCTTGGTAGCGCAATCGGGAACCACCGCCTTGCACGCTGCATCCTTCGGACCGCCCGAACAAGCATGGGCGGCCTGCGCGGATGTGTCCGCACACACCCACGTCCGCTACCTCGACTCACCCGTGCAGCGGGTCCTGTCCATCATTCCCACCAAGTACGAAGACATGTGGACCGGCGCCAAAGGCTTCTACAAGGTCGAACCCGTCGTCGCTGATGGTGGCCAGGTCATCATCTACGCACCCCACATCACACAAATCTCCGCCATGCACCCGGTGATCGAGCAGATCGGCTATCACTGCCGCGACTATTTCCTCCAGCAATGGGACCAGTTCAAGGGTTACCACTGGGGCGATCTCGCTCACTCGACGCACCTTCGCGGCGCCGGCACGTTCGACCCAGTGGAGGGAGAGAAGGGACGCGTCACCGTAACCCTGGCCACCTCCATACCCGAAAATGTGGTGCGGGCCGCCAACTTGGACTACCTCGATCCAGCGTTGGTCGATATCGCCGCCCTCGAGGAAGACCCGGACACATTGGTACTGCCGCAGGCCGGTGAAGTGCTGTATCGCCTGCGCTGAACGACCTGAACACCTTTCGATCTGTTGCCAGGAACTGTCCGAGAGTGGTGCTCCCTTGAGACTGCCGATCCGCTACGACGAGTCGCCGGGTGACTGGGTGATCTCGTCGTCGGCCAGCCCGGACAGCAGGTCGAGTGAGGGTACGAAGAACAGCGATCCGGTGACGGCCGTGGAAACGTCGAGAATGTGATCGTAATTGCCGGGCGGGTTGCCGACGAACATGTGGTGGAGCATCTGCTCAGTGACCGCAGGGTCTTGGGCGTAGCCGATGTAGTAGGTGCCGTACTCACCTGCTCCGGCATCACCGAACACCATGTTGTCACGGAAAATGTCCTGCTCCATGCCGTTGTCGTCAACGATCGTGTTCAGCGCAACGTGTGAATTGGGGGCTTGTACGTCGTCGTCGATCTCGATGTCGTCGAGTTTGGTGCGGCCGATAATGCGTTCCTGCTGTTCGGTGGACAGCGCCTGCCACGCGGCCAGGTCATGCAGGTATTTCTGCACGACAACATAACTGCCGTTCCGGAAATCCGGTTCTGCGTCGCCGATCAGCGCCGCGGCCGTCGCGGCGCGCCCCGTGGGGTTCTCCGTACCGTCGACGAATCCCAGCAGGTCCCTGGCGTCGAAATACCGGAATCCGGTGACATGGTCCTGCACCGTCACCCACTGCCCGATCGCGGCCATGATCTGCCGGCTCAGCTCGAACGCCAGGTCGCTGCGGTCGGCCCTGATATGGAACAGCAGGTCGCCGGGGGTTGCCGGCGCGTGGTGGACGGTGCCGGTGATCGGCCTGAACTCATGCAGCCCCGCGGGTCTCGGGGCTCCTGATGGCCTGATCCGATCCCAATACGACGACCCGAACCCGACGACGCAGGACAGCGCGGTGGTCGACTGTCGAAATCCAACGGCCCGCACCAGCGCGTTGATGTCGGCGGCAGCATCTCGGACCCGTGCTGCGGCGCCGGGACGATCGTTGACGCTGACCACCAGGAACACCGCGGCACGCCGAAACGCGAGCAGCACCACCTGGGGCTCGGGGTCGTCGCCTGAACTCTGTTCCGCCTCCCCAGGAGTATTCAGGACCACGCGCCACCGCGAAAGCCCGCCTGCTCAGCGATCACCTGGTTTCGGCGGGCGACCAGGCGGCGGGGGCACAGCAGGCAGGGATCGGCTGATGAAAGCCCTGCAGCGGGTGCTGCACCTGCCGGACACCGACAATGGTGGGCTCGGTCAGCTGGGCCCGTCGGGGTTGATCCCGAGTTGGCGGAGAATTCCCAGGTTGTCGTCGAGGCGTCAAGGCGTCGATCATCCGGGCGTCGGCGGAAGCGACCCGCGTGGGTCGCCCTCCAGCTGAATCTGCTGCCGTCCGATCACTGCTCGGTTTGCTCTCAGCCGCGCACCACGGTGTGCTGGAGTTCGTGTGCTTGGATATCGAGCGGCGAGCCGGGGATGGTAACTCCACAGACCGGGCAGGTTCGTCGATCGAAGAGCACGATTCGTCCAAAGAAGGCGTCCCTCGCGTAACGGTCCCGTCGGTAGCGGCCGTACCAGTAGGCCCACGCAATGGCGATGATGTTCAGCGTCATCTCAAACATTGGTGAATCCTCCGGATCTGAGGGTGGCGCCGGTGACACGCCCCGCTCCGTCGTCCAGGAGCACGCCCGGAGCGCAAATACTTCGACGAGAAGAGGGATCGTTGAGGCAATGCTAAAAGGCCGTGGGTAGCGTGCATGAAGCCCAGATGAGGCTCGTGTGAAGATTGTTCTGACCGCGAGCTCTGCGCTGTCTGATCAGAGCGTCTGCCAATCCGGAGCGAGGCGATAGCCGCTCCCGCGTACGGTTCGTATGCACGGCGCCCCGTCCCCGAGCTTGCCACGCAATGAACGCACCACCACATCAACGACGTTGCTGCCGCCGGTGAACGTGGTGCCCCACACGTCGCGCAACAGCTCCTGCCGGGACACGGTCCTCCCGACGCGCCCGGACAGGTGCCGGAGTACGCCGAACTCGAGCGGTGTGAGCGGCACCCGCTGTCCTCGCACCACGAGTTCGTGCGTGTCGTCGTCGATGGTCCGACCGTCGACAGCCAGGCCGAGTTCCGCGGCGACCAGATTCGACAGCCATCCGTCGACCGAACCGGGCCCGAAGTCCAGGACCACGCTCGCGTAACCGATGCCGTCCAGCAGCGACGGCTCACCGGGCAGCGGCCGAAAACCCAACCGCTGCACGATGGGCCAATACGATCCGCACGTCGGTCACCGCGACATAGATGCGGCGCAACAGCGGACGCAGGGCCATGTACTCCCTTTTGACGTCCAGCCAACTCGCCGCCTGAGTCGAGCACGGAGCCTCGCCACGATCGGCGTCGAGCCAGCGCCGGAAACCCAACGCGATCTGCCCAGGGGGCAGGGGGTCGGCAAAGTAGTTCATGCAGTGAGCAGAAGGTCGATGGGTCGGCTGGTGCTGCGGCCGTTGTGTCGTAACGAGGTGGCTATTTTGGTGTGCCCGCCGAGGCGGAGCACGCTGATCGCGGTGTTGCGCAG
>JBBQGJ010000162.1:0-14267 GCA_038322925.1 Mycobacteriales bacterium | reverse complement strand
CGAACCGCCAGCCTGCTACCGGGCCTCCTGGCAGTTACCCGGACCGGACTCACACCGGCAAGCGACGACGAGCTTCAGACCAGAACACGATCCTGGACGATCACCTCCTGATCACTGGGCGCACGCCCTGTAGTACTAGGTAGCCCGGCGGCCCCCATTCCGCGTGGTTGATACGGCGGACCCATTCCCGCCTGGGTTGATACGGCGGACCCATTCCGCCCGTTGCGCGGCTGCGGTGGCGTCACCGCGTGCTCCCGGTTGATCACCGTTTCAGGCCACCTGGTGTCGTCCCACAACACCAGATGGCCGCCTTCGTTGATCAACCCGACAGCCACCGCCGGCGCTCGTCGGCCCTTGACGCCGCGCGCGACGTCCGTGGCTGTTGACTCGTGCGCCCGCTCGCCCCGAGGTCGATCACCGTTTGCGGCCATTCAGAGTCGTCCCACAACTCCAGATGGCCGCGCTCGTTGATCACCGATGGCGAAGTGTGGACAACTCGGCGAGCTGGCCCCGCGATGACCGATCATTCCGCGGATGAACGAGGTGGACTGCTGGGTCGCGGAACTGCTGGCCCGTCAGGACGGCGTCCTCGCGCGGCGGCAATGACGGCGGGGCAGATCAGGGCCAGGTTGTCGTCCAGTTGCTGGAGCATCGTCCACCCCCGTGTCTACCGCTCGACGGACGATCGGGGTCAGCACGGCGTCTCGCGTCCGAGCGGCCGGCTGCGGGCCGAGCGGCCGGCTGCGGGCCGAGCGGCCGGCTTGTGGGCCGGCGATCACTCGGCGCTGTAGGGGTTGGCCGCCGCGTGGTGGTGAAGTCCGACCGACGTCGAATCGGTCATCGTCGAATTGCTGAGCACGCTCAGCTCGTAATGCTCAGGCCTTCGCCGGCCGCCCGTGGGGTGCCGCCCGAGCCAGAGACGGTCACGTCGCCGCGGCGTCATCTGCGTGCGCGACCGGGGGACTCGGATCGTCCGACCAGGATTGCCGGCGGCCGATTGTGCATGGCTGAGGGCGGCCCCCCGTCACCGGGTTGGCCTTGTCCGCGCTGATGGGGGCGCTCGACCAGGACGGGCCCGCACTGCTGGACCGCGCCCTCCAGACACGCGTCAACCTGCCGAAAGTCCCGACTCGCTCACTACCGAAGGCATGCGCGGATCGGCGCGCGCCGTCAGCTCCTCCGCGCCGCGGCCGATGGTGACGCGGCCGCAAGCGAACGCGTCTCTTCTGCCCGGTCACCCATCGCTCACCGGGGCGTGCTGATCAACGCTTCTGGCCTTTTGACGTCCCACAACAGCACGGGATGGCCTGAACCGTTGATCATCCCGGCTTTGCAGCCCCACTGGGGACCAGGCCGACGCCGCCAGCGCGCCAAGCGGGCGAACCTCCTCGGGATCGCCGAAACCAAGCCGCCGGCACTGCGGTGGTGTGACAACCAGGG
The DNA here is from genome assembly GCA_038322925.1 of Mycobacteriales bacterium. GTDB lineage: Bacteria > Actinomycetota > Actinomycetes > Mycobacteriales > Nakamurellaceae > Nakamurella. The sequence continues at coordinate 12,827 of JBBQGJ010000162.1, read as the reverse complement.
CGCGCACGAGCCGGGCGCGGAGTGGGCGCGACGGAGAGGGCAAGACGGAGAGGGCACGACGTGATGCGCCGCAACGGGATCAGCTGCGCACCCGGGCCCGCCACAATGTCACGGACACCTCGCCAGCAATCGGAGATGGCTGATCAAGACTTCCGGCCCTTTGACGTTGCTCAACAGCACAGGATGGCCGCAAACGTTGATCATCCGCTGACCCCGTTGCGTCAGTTCCGGGACAGATCCCCGGGGTGGTAGGCCACCCAGGCCAACGGGAAGGGTTGCCGACGCAGCACCGTGAACCACAGATCCGTCCGAGGCCCGGCGAGCACATCGTCGGGCAGGCCGGGAACGACGTGCCACGCTCCCTCGACCACCTCGTCGATCAGCTGCTGCGCATCCCAGCCGGCCCGCCCGGCGTAGATCCGAATGCCCCGCGTCGCACCCGCCACCATCGCCGGGTCAGCGTCCAGATCGACCAACACCACCGGCCCGGTGACGGACACCACGCCGTCAACGTCCCGCGGATCCGTCCCCGTGCGACACACGCCCAGGCACATGGCCGACGACGTCTGTACCGGACCGCCCGCGAAAACGGCCTGGGGTCGGGCCGCGTGCGCCGCCCACGCGGGCAGCACGTTGTGCACCGCGGTCTCGCTCGGCCGGTTCAGAATCACCCCGACCGTGCCGTCGTCGCCGTGGGCCACCAGGTAGACCACGGTGCGGCGGAAATGCGGGTCGCGCAGCTCCGGGGCCGCGACCAGCAGCGTCCCCGCACGCAACGCGTCGATCTCTCTCATCGCTCTCTCATCGCAGTCCATTCTTCCGGTCAATGCCCCGGCCTGCGCGGGCACCCACCGATCGCCCGTCACCCACCGATCGCCCGGAAGAGGCAGGACGAGCGGGGTGCCGGGCGCGTACCGTTCGACCGTGACCCCGCAGCCACGGACACCGGAAGCGCCGGCGTCCGCGCGGCCCTCCGTCCGAGGCCTGAAACACCTGTTGCAAGTACGGGGACTACGCCGGTTGGCGTACGTCAGGGTCTTCAGTGCCTTCGGTGACGGGGCCTTCCAGGGCGCACTCGCGGTGTTGGTGCTGTTCAGTCCGGAACGGAAGTCCAACCCCGCAGAGATTGCCGCAGGATTCGCCGTACTGCTGTTGCCGTACTCGATCATCGGGCCGTTCGCCGGCGCGCTGCTGGACCGGTGGAGCCGGCGCCGGGTGATCGTCTGGGCCAGCCTGATCCGGTGTGTCCTGGTGCTGCTGGTCGCGCTGGAGATCCTGCTCGACCTGACCAGCGCGGTGTTGTTCATCACCGCGCTGTTCATCATGGGCGTTGGCCGGTTCGTCGGGTCGGGGCTGTCGGCCTCCACCCCGCACACCGTCGCCAAGGACTCGCTGGTCGGCGCGAACGCGTTGACCACCACGGCGGGCGCGATCGCCATCGCGGTCGGCGGCGGCTACGCCATCGTGCTGCGCAGCCTGCTCGGTGAATCCAGCAGCAGGGTCGCGATCGTCACCGCGACCGTAGCGGTGTTCTACCTGCTGGCAGCCGTGATCGCCGGCAGGTTCCGGCTGATGGAGCTCGGCCCGGATGAAACCGACGAACCGGCCCAACCCGTGCTGGCCGTTCTCGAGGGGTTCAGCAGCGGCCTCAAACACGTCGTCGAACGCCGGACGGTGGGCTACGCCGTCATCGTCGTGATGGTGGTCCGGTTCTGCTTCGGGCTGTGCACGATGGTGGTGCTGCTGCTCTTCCAGAAGTACTTCACCGAGAGCGTGGGACCCTTCCGCACCGGTGCTCCCGGCATCGCGGAGGTGCTGGCCGCCGGGGCGATCGGGGTGTTCGCCGGAGCGGTGCTGACCCCGCTGGCGGTGCGCCGACTCGGACGCACCCGTCATGTGGTCGTCCTGCTCTCCACCACCAGCGTGATCGTCGTCATCGCCGCGATCCAGTTCACCATCATCTCCACGGTGATCACCGCGTTCGTGATGGGGCTGGCCTACCAGTCCAGCAAGGTGTGCATGGACACCGTGGTCCAATCCGACTCCGATGACGCGCACGTCGGGCGGGTCTTCGCGCTCTACGACACCGCCAACAACCTGTGTTATGTCGGCGCCTTCGCACTGGGAGTGTGGCTGGTTCCGGAGAACGGTCGCGGAGTCGGCGCGGTGTTCCTGGTCGGTGGACTGCTGCTGGCCGTCGGGCTCTGGTACGGCGTGGTGATGGCGCGGTGGACTCGCCGGAAGTCCTCGGCCCGCGCCGTCGACAATCCAGGGTCACCCGCGGATTCGGCATCGGGGCTGGTCGGCTGATCGCGCCTCGATCGCTGACGTCGTGGCGTACCGCCCCCGCAACGGGTCAGTGCCGAACAGCGAGAGCTGCTCAGCTTTCCGGGCCCGGCGGCGTGATGCCCTCCCGGCGGGCCCATTCCAGCAGCGCGGATTCGGCCGCGTCCCGGTCCAGCGGTCCCTGCTCCAGCCGCAGTTCCTTCAGATACGACCAGGCGCGGCCCACCACCGGCCCCGGCGGGACGCCGAGCAACTCCATGATCGCGTTGCCGTCCAGGTCCGGCCGGACCCTGGCCAGATCCTCCGCCGCGGTGATCCTGGCGATCCGTTCCTCCAGATCGTCGTAAGAGCGCTGCAGCGCCTTCCGCCGGTTCGGGTTCCGGGTGGTGCAGTCCGCGCGAACCAGTTTGTGCAGCCGGGGCAGCAGTTCCCCGGCCCCGGTGACGTACCGGCGGACTGCGGAATCGGTCCACGCGCCGGTGCCGTAGCCATGAAAGCGCAGATGCAGGCAGGTCAGCATCGCGACGTCGTCGATCAGCGCCTTCGGCAGACGCAGTTCGCGCAGCCGCTTGCGGACCAGCTTCGCTCCGACCACCTCGTGATGATGGAAACTGACACCGCCGCCCGGCTCGAACCGGCGGGTCGCCGGTTTGCCGATGTCGTGCAGCAGCGCCGCCAACCGGAGAGTGAGATCAGCTCCACCAGTTTCCTGGGCGATCGCCTGGTCCAGCACCGTCAGGGAGTGCTCGTAGACGTCCTTGTGCTCGTGGTGCTCGTCCTGCTCCAACCGCAGCGCCGGTAACTCGGGCAGCACCCGGTCCGCCAGCCCGGTCTCGGTGAGTAGCGCCAGGCCGGCGCGCGGGTTCCCACCCGTGATCAGCTTGACCAGTTCCGCGCCGACCCGCTCGGCGGTGATGCGATCGATCTCCGATGCCATCGTCGTCATCGCCGTGACCACCCGCGGCGCCGGAACGAACGAGAGTTGAGAGACGAATCTCGCCGCCCGCAGCATTCGCAACGGGTCGTCCCGGAACGACTCCTCGGGGGTGGCCGGGGTGTCCAGGATCTTGGCGCCCAGCTGCTGGAGCCCACCGAACGGGTCGGTGAACTCGTGACCGGGCAGGGACACGGCCATCGCGTTCACCGCGAAATCCCGGCGTTGCAGGTCGCCCACCAGGCTGTCACCGAAGGTGACCACCGGATTCCGGCTGTCGCCGTCGTAGAGGTCCGACCGAAAGGTGGTGATCTCCAGCCGCAGACCCGCCTTCGCGACGCCGATCGTGCCGAAGTCGATCCCGGTGTCCCAGGTCGCCTCGCCCCACCCGGACACCAGCTGCTGGATCTGCGCGGGGCGGGCGTCGGTGGTGAAGTCGAGATCGTCACCGAGCCGGCCCAGCAGCGCATCGCGCACCGAACCGCCGACAAGGTGGAGCTCGTGCCCGGACCGGGCGAACGTCCGGCCCAGTTCGTCGGCCACCGGGGCGATCCGGAGCAATTCCTTGACGGCCGCTCGCTGTTGGGTGCTCAATTTTCCGGCCGCACCGGGAAGCGCCGGTGCCTCGTCGTCGACCCGGCTCGTGGCCGCGCCGCTCGAGGGCGGCGGCGCGGGCCGGGACCGCGGCGGGCGCGGCGGGCGATCGGACGGTCTGGACACGACGGGCCAGTCTATCCGTGGCCGCCGGGTCGCCGTCGCCACGTCAGTGCGACCGGCTATTCGGGCGCCGACTCAACCGGGCAGTCAGGGCTGTCGCCGTTGGCCCTTGCCGTTCGTCGACGTCTTGCCATTGGTGGACGCCCTGCCATTGGTCGACGCCTTGCCGATCGTCGACGCCGCGCGATTGGTGGACGCCTTGCCGTTGGCTGACGCCTGGCCGTTGCTGGATGCACCGACCACGACGATATCCAGTGTTGCTCCGGACGGACCGCCCGCAGCGGATGCGGATGTGCCACTTTCCGATCTCGTCAACGGCGACGCCGGAATCCCGGCCGCAGCGACCGACTCCTCGGCCTGGTCACCGGCGACGACGCTTTCGGCATGGGCACCGATCTGATTGAAGAACCGCTCGCTGAAGCCGAACAACACCGCCAAGCCCAGCATTCCGGCCGTCAGGTTCGAACGGAAGTCCGCCCCGATCGGAATCACATTCTGCAGATTGGCCACGCCGAAGTTCTGCAGGAGTGCGATCAGATGCAAGCCGGCCCACGCAACAAGCGCGCCCAGCAACGGTGCGACGAACAGCGGCACCCAGGACGCGCCATAAGCGGTCGGCCGACCCTTCGCGTAGACGATTCGCTGCAGTCGACTGATCAGACCACCGAGGAATCCAGCGAGCAATACCGATCCGAATCCGGTCAGGAACAACACCACGACGGCCAGGTACGAGGCCACCACCAACCAACTGGCTTTGCCGTACAAACTGACCAACTGGTTGTACGTCGAGTCGCGGGCATTGAAAAGCTCTGCGAGCAATTGCGAGAGTTCCGCCTCCCACTTGGCTCGCATCTTCCCGTCCGCCTGCCAGCCGTCCCTGGCCGCAGAATCACTGAGCTCCATCCACTTTCGCTGCCAGGCGATCCGCCGAACGGTGGGGAGTTCGTCGATCGGACCCATGGCCCTGGCGAATCGCGCGGTCAACTGCTCGTCCGTCAGCCTGACAATCTCCAGTCGCTGCGCTTCGTGCAAACGCACCCATCGGGCGATTTCGCAGGACCCCACCCAATTGGTCAGGGTGAACAACTCGCGCCGCCGAGGCTTCTCAGGTCCGGGGGCGGGGCCCAGCAGGAAATCGATCGCGGCCGCTTCTGCGCCGTCGTCCGTGGCCAGCAGCCGACCGCGCATTGCCGCCTCGTGAGCCTCGAGCCAACGGCGATTGGCCAGCCGGACGTACGCGTTCCCGGCGAACAGCACGACGAACAGGTACAGCGACAGGAAAACGATCCCGATCCACAACCGCGTTGCCTCGCTCATCGCTCTCTCCTTGTCGGCCCCGATATCTGACGGATGCGGAGAAACAGGAACAGATACCCCAAAACGGCCCTCGAAATTCGCTCGGGTGGGTGGGACCCGTGGTCATTCGGCCACGCACAGCCAACGGCGACGCGGATCGTGAGCGGTCGTTCCCGGAAGGTCAGTCCCACGGGCCCGGCACCCTGACGCAGCGCGACATCAGGGGCGGGCGGCCCTCATCCCACTACCATCGGGGCTATGTCTGTCCCCCGTTCGCGTCTGGCCGGGTCGCCCCGGCGGCGCCGCCCGGCGGACGAGACCTCGGCCGGCGGGCTCGTCGTCCGCAACGAGGACGGAACCGCATCAGGGGCATTGATCGGTCGCCTTGACCGTCGGGGCCGCCTGCGCTGGTCGTTGCCCAAGGGCCACATCGAGGTCGGCGAGACCACCGAACAGGCCGCAATCCGGGAGGTGGAGGAGGAGACGGGTATCTCGGGCCGGATCACCGCGCGACTGGGCAGCGTCGAATACACCTTCATCGCGCAGGGGCGCCGGATCCACAAGCGTGTCCACCATTTCCTCATGGAGGCGGTGGACGGCGAGCTCTCCGACGCCGACCTGGAGGTCACCGAGGTCGCCTGGGTGCCACTGACCGATCTCGCGACACGGTTGGCCTACGCCGGCGAACGCCGACTGGCCCGGCGGGCCGTGGAAATGCTCGCGGACATCGCGTGACACGGTCCGTCGTGGACGCACCACCCGCGAGATCCCACGACCGGCGACGGCACGGAGGCCGGCCGCGGCTGGCCGCTCTGGTCGCGGCCGCCACGCTGGCTCTGCTGCCCGCGGCTGCCCCCGCGGGAGCGGTCGCTGCCCGATCGCTGGCTCCGAACAACGACTACGCCGACCGGCTGTCCTTCGACGTCACGTCGATCGACCCGGTGGTGGTGACGGCCGGCGGACCGGTCTCGCTGACCATTTCCGGGACGATGACGAACACCGGACAGGAGACGTTGACCGACCTGGCCTACCGGTTCCAGCGCGGCCCGGCCCTGAAGAGCACCGCCGATCTCCGGCGGGAGCTGTCCACCCCGAACGAACCGGTGGACGTCGTGCAACAGGAGTTCACCGGGCTGAGCGCGAGCCTGGAACCGAACACCACTCAGTCCTTCACGGCCTCCGCATTGATCACGGCGGCCGACGGGCTGGCCATCGACGCCCCCGGCGTCTACCCATTGATGATCAACGTCAACGGTGACGTCAACCTCGATGGCGGCACACTCCCCGCCCGTATCGGGGAGCTACACCTGGCCCTGACCGTGGTCGGGGTGCCCACCGGTGCGCCCACCGCAACGACCGTCCCCGGTACCGGGCAACCGGGTACGGGAACTCCGGGTATCGGAACCGCGGACAACTCGACCCCTGGCTCCACCGCCACCCAGACACCGGTTCCCGTCAACATCGTCTGGCCCATCGCGGACACCCCGCACCTCGGCGTCGACGGCGTTTTCCTCGACGACGACCTGGCCGCGTCGATCGCGCCCGGCGGACGGCTGAACACCCTCGTCGATGCCCTCACCTCGCCCGATGCACCGCTCCCGCCCGCCGGGGCGATCACCATCGCCATCGACCCGGCGCTCCTGGACGAACTCGACCGGATGAGCCGCGGCTACCGGGTGCTGGCCGATCCCAGCCAACCGCAAGTCCCGCTGACTCCATCGGTCGGGCCGACGGCTGCACCAACGACCGAACCAACGACTGAACCAACCCCTGCACCCACGACTACCGCCGGGGCACCGCACACCACTCGGCAGGACACCCCAACCGCAACCGTCCCGTCCACACCACAGGTCGCGGCGGAGGAGTCCTCGGGAACGGTCGCCGGCTCCGGGCAGTCGGCGGCCGCAGCATTCCTGCTGCAACTTCGCGCCCTCATCGCGCAGCGTCCGACGCTGCTATTACCCGCCGGTGATCCGGACATGGTGGCACTCGTCCGCGGTGGCCTGACCGACCAGATGGACGCGACAGTGACCCAGGGCCGCGCGATCGCCAGCCGGGTGCTCGGCCCGGAGATCGCCGGGCGGCTGGTCGCCGACATGTCACTACCTGCCGGTGGCGCCTTGGAACCCGAGACGCTGAACGCGCTGACCAACGCCGGGCTGGGCAGCTCCGTGCTGACCGGCGACGCCGTACGGTCCACCGGCGCTGCCGGGGAACTGGCCAAGGGCTCAACAACGGTCGCTGTCGACGCCACCACGACATCGGGCACTCCGGTGACGGCGCCCGCCGTGCTGTCCACGGGCGGCGTGCTGGCCGGGCTCGGTGCCCCGGCCGATCGGGCGCCATCAACAGGCTGGGCCGTCCGGGTCAACACCCTCACAGCATTGCTGGCCCAACAACATTTCGAGGCCAACGGCACCCCGTCGGTGTACGTACCTGATCACCGCTGGTCGCCGGACCGGTCCGGGCTTCGGCTGCTCACCGATCTGCTCGCGACCCTTGGCAGCAACCGAGTGATCGGCCCGGTCAGCCTCACCGCCCTGGCCGGTTCACCCGGTACGCCGGCCGAGCTGTCCTACCCGGCGGAAGAACAGTCGCGCGAACTCTCGCCCGAGTACCTGGCGCGGGTGCAGCGGGCCCGCCAGGACGTCGCCGAATTGCGGACCGCACTGGGGTCAGCGCCGCAGAGCGTCGACCCAGCCGTGGTGCTCGACCCGCTCGACGAGTCCCTGGCAGCCTCGGGCGCGAGCGCGTTTCGGGTGGATCCGCACGTCGGCGAGGCAAATTTGGCCACGGTCGAGGCCACCACCGCCGCCATCAGGAATGGCGTGACGATCTCCTCGGCGGGCAACTCGTACACCCTGGCGTCATCGACCTCACCCCTGGTGCTGACGGTACAGAACTCGCTGCCCTACAACGTCCCGGTGCAGGTGCAGATCACCGGCGGAGAACGGGTCGGGTTGACCGTCACAGATCCGGGCGTGCAGGTCATCCCGGCCGGCCGGTCATTGCAGGTCAAGATTCCCGCCGAAGTCACCAGGTCCGGTCAGTTCCAGGTCGGGGCGCAGCTGCTAGCGCCCGACGGCACCGCCTGGAACGATCCCGTGCAGCTGTCCGTCGAATCAAGCGCCTACGGGGCCGTCACCGTGATCATCATCATCGTCGCCGGCGGTGTGCTGCTGGTGATGGTCATCCTGCGCATCACCCAGCGGTTGCGGAACCGAAGCGAGAGGTTGTCCGGGAACGACAGCGTCGACGGCGGACGAACGTCCCCGACGCTCGGCCATTCCACCCCGGCCAACGGTTTCCGGGCCAGGTCCGACGACGAGTCCGTCCCTCTGCTGACCGATGACGGCGCACCCCAGGTCGGCGGACCAACGGCCGACGATCCGTCCCTGCGCTCGGTCATCCCCGGGCTGGCCCCGGACGCCGGTCAGCTCGGATCGGATCGATCATGACGCCCCGCACCGGCAGCGACCCGGCCGCCGAAACCGTCATCACATCGACTGGCGCCAACGGTCCCGCTCGACTCACCGGAGCAGCTGGGATAACAGAGATCGACGACGTCGCCGGCATGAAGACCGCGCGCACGGGCGGGGTGGTCAGGGCAGGCGCGGTGATGGCGGTGGCCACCCTGGTCAGCCGGGTCACCGGGTTCTTGTCCAAGGTGGTGCTGGTCAGCGTCCTTGGCTTCGGCATCGTCAACGACGCGTACACGCTGGCCAACACGCTGCCGAACATCGTCTTCGAACTGCTGATCGGCGGCGTGCTGACGTCGGTGGCGATCCCCTTGCTGTCCCGGGCACGAAGTGACCCGGACGGCGGGACGCTGTACACGCAGCGGCTGATGACCGCGGCCTTGGTGGGCCTGCTGGTCGCCACCGCTCTGGCCGTGGTCGCCGCTCCGTTGCTGACCAACCTGTATCTGTCCGGCGACGAGGGCACCGTCGATCAGGGCCTGGCCACCGCACTGGCATACCTGCTGCTCCCGCAGATCTTCTTCTACGGGATCGCCGCGTTGTTCAGCGCCATCCTGAACACCAAGGAGAAGTTCGGCATCCCGGCCTGGGCGCCGATGGCGAACAACCTGGTCGTCATCGGCATCGGCGTCGCCATGCACGTCCTGTCCGCAGACCAGAACGGCGGCCTGACGTCGCTGACCCGCGAGCAGTACCTGGTCCTCGGCATCGGCACCACCCTCGGCATCGTCGTGCAGGCGCTGGTCATGCTGCCGGCCCTGCTGCGCACCGGATTCCGGTTCCGCTGGCGGTGGGGCGGCGATCGGCGACTGCTCGAAGCCGGCGGGCTCATGCTGTGGGCGATCGCCTACGTGCTGGTCTCGCAGGCCGGGTACGTGGTGGTGACGAACGTGGCCTCGGCGAACGTCGAGGGCGGCATCGGGCTTTACGCGTTCGCCTCGATGCTGTTCCAGCTGCCCTACGGGATCGTGGGGGTGTCGATTCTCACGGCGATCATGCCGCGGATGAGCAGGCACGCGGCGGCCGGACAGATGGACAACGTCAAAGACGACGCCGGGTTGGCCAGCCGCTTGTCCATCGTGGCGCTCACCCCGATCGCCGCCGCGATCATGGTGCTGGCCGGGGCGCTGGCCATCGTGTCGTCGCTCTACGGCAACGTCGATCTCGCCGACACCGTGGTGCTGGGCAGCACGCTCGCCGCGCTGGCGCTCGGGCTGGTGCCGTTCGCAGTCACCCTGGTCCAGATGCGGGTGTTCTACGCGATGAAGGACGCGCGCACCCCGACCATCATCAACGCGATCATGGTCGCCGTCCGGGTACCGCTGCTGATCGCCAGCGCCACTCTCGACGACGCCCTCATCATCCCCGGTCTGGCCGTCGCGACCTCGGTGTCCTACCTGGTCGGGGCCATCGCCGGGGAGATCTGGCTGCGCGCCAGGTACGGGCCGATGGGCACCCGGCGCACCCTGATCACGCTGCTGAAGATGACTGTCGCCGGCGCCGCCGGGGCGGCCGCGGCGCTGCTGGTCGGCAACCGGCTGTTGCAGCTGGAGGTCGATGACCTCGGCGACGCGCTCGTCGAGATTCTGATCAGCGGCACCGTGGGCCTGGTGGTGATCGCCGCCGTCGCCGTGCTGCTCAAGGTCGAGGAGCTGGTGCCGCTGCGCCGCCGACTCGCTGCGTTGATCAGGAAGGTCATCCGACGCGGTCCGCCACCCGGGGCAACCCCGCCCAGCGCAGCGGCGTCCACCGACGCGGTGACTGTTGCCCTGACCCTTCCCTCGCCAATGGCCGGTCAGATGGCACCGCCGGGTGCGTCAGCGCCCGGGATGTCGCCGCGACGTGGCACCCTCAGTGGGAGCAACAGTGGGAGCAGTGCATCGGCGTACGCACCGCTCGCGGACACCGGCGGTGTCGACAGCGCCGAGCGCACCGTCCGACTGGACACCCTGGCCGGGCGACCGAGCAGCCCGGCCGGCCAGCTGGACGGCCCGACCGAACCAGCCAGACGAAGAGAGCAGGTGAAGGGTTCCGTGCCCAGCGACAGCGGTGGTCCGGCCGGCCGAGGCGTCGCAGAGGAGGACCTCGCGACCTCTGCCGACGGCACACCGGACGACTCCGCGGGGGGTGCCGCCCGCACCGGCGTTGACCGCGGCGGCGTGGGCTCGGTCGCTGACGACGACGCGACGACGGTGCTCAACGCCGAGGAATTGACCTCAGCGAACGAACCACCTCCTTTGTTCGCCGATGACGAAGCCGGCGTGACCATGCCGACAACGTCTTCCGGGGCGGTCGGCGGTGCGGGTTCGGACGCTGCTGTGGAACGTGTCGCTGCAGCTCCGCTGACCCCGGGCACCACGATCGGCGGCCGCTACCGGCTGGTCAGCCTGGTGTCCGCCGACGCCGCCGGGCACTGGTTCTGGCGCGCCAAGGACACCGTGCTGCCCCGCGACATGGCCGTGACGATCCTGCCGGACACCACCGGTGCCTCGGCCACCGTGGCCAGAACACTCCGGGCCGGCCGGCTGCACCACATCGGGCTGCCGCAAACGCTCGATGTGGGTACCGACCACGGCCAGTCCTACGTCGTCGGCCAGTGGGTGGACGGCGCAACGCTGACCGACCTGCTGTCCGCCGGCCCGCTCGAGCCCGACGTGGCAACCTCCATCACCGCGAAGATCTCCGAGGCAGTGGCCGAGGCACACCGCAACGGCATCGCCCTCGGCGCGATCAACCCCTCATTGATCCGGGTCAACTTCGACGGACAGGTGCGGTTCTCGCACGTCATCGCGCACGGCTCGGCGACCCCCGAGCAGGACATCCGGGCCATCGGCGCCCTGCTCTACCTGATGCTCACCGGCACCTGGCCGCTGCCCGAACCCCTTGACCCGCTGGCAATGGTGGGCCACACCGTCGCGTCGATCCCGCCCGCGCCGACCAGCCTCGGCCGCGAACTGCCGGCCGACGAGGTCCGGCCGGCCGTCCCGGAGGCACTGTCCGCGCTGGCCGAACGCGCGCTGCACCCTGACGAGCCCGACGGCATCCACGCTGTCGGCGCGATCGCGGCCTTGCTGCGCAGCCCCGAAACCGTCGGTCACGTGGAGGCGGCCCCCCCGCCGCAGTACCGTCCGCTCAGTGCCGCCGACCGCAGGCTGATCAAGGAGCGGCGAGTCAAGCTCTCGCTGGCCACCGTCGTGCTGGCGGTCTTCGCGGTGTTGATCGTCATCGCCATCGGCGGGCTGGCCAAGCAGTTCCTGGCCTCCGTGCAGAACAGCGCACCCGACGACGTCAAGATGATCGACTCCAACACGCCGCCCTCCGCGCAGCCGGTCGCCCCCGCGCCGGCACCGGATGCCGCAACCTCCGGCGACCAGCCCACATCCGCCGCGGCGCCGGCCGCGGCGCCGGTGCCGATCGTGGCCGGCCAGGTCTACGATCCGCAGGGCGACGGCAAGCCGGACTACAAGGCCTACGTCGACCGTGCCTACGACGGAAACGCGGACTCGGCCTGGCTGACCTGGGTGTACAAGCAGCAATTCCCCAGCCTGAAAACCGGCGTCGGGCTGACGCTCGAACTGCAGAATGAGACCACCCCCACCGCGGTGCAGGTCACCAGCGCGACACCGGGCACGAAGATCGAGGTCCGCTCCTCGACCGGGCCGACCGTTCCGTTCGAACAGACCACGGTGCTGGGCTCTGGGACGGTCACCGACCAGCCGCTGACCATCCCGTTGACGGCTGCGCCGAAGTCGAAGTACCTACTGGTGTTCGTCACCGGGATGGCTCCCACCGCCGACAAACAGTTCCAGTCGAAGATCAACGAGATCACCGTCACCGGCAATTGACCCTGTCCGACTCCGAACCGCGCCGGTTCGATGGACCCGCCGCGGTGGCACCGCGCCGGGAATGCCGGTCGGTAGGGTGGCGTTGAGCAGTGCAGACAGGGATGGATGTAGGGCCGATCCCGAGTCGAGACGCACCGATCAACCAACCGATCAACCAACCACAGAGCAGCAGAATTGCCGCCCGCTGTAGCACGCGCTGCGCGCCGGCCGAGGGGATCACGTGACCGACCTGAACCATGCCAGCAACGGCAGCGCGTCATCGACCGGCGG
>JBBQGJ010000161.1:0-14268 GCA_038322925.1 Mycobacteriales bacterium | reverse complement strand
CGTCCAGCGGCAAGGGCTACTGGCGCATCGCGGCCTCTCCAGTTCTTACCCGGTCCCTGCCGAACTCGTACTGGGACAAACTCGGCCTGCGGCAACTGTTTCCGACCTGGGAACGTTTCAGATCAGCCTGACGAACCGCCGGATGCGGGCCCGCATGTCCGGTGGTGTGAGAGGGGGGTCGGGCGACCCGACCCCCCTACTCGATCGTTGTCGGGCCCGTCTCGACAAGCCAGCCGCCACGGTGGGTGCGACTTGCCCCGATGCTGCAGCACTCGCGAGCCGCCTCCGATGAGGCGGTCAAGGGTGATCAGGCGGCGGGCGGTGTCAGGACCTGGTCGATCAGGTACACCGTGGCGTTCTTGGTCTGCACCCCGCCGCAGATCACGTTGGCGCCGTTCACCTGCAGGGCGTCACCGGATCCGGTGACGGTCAGCGTCGCGCCGTTGGCGGTGGGATGGATGCCGACGACCTCTGCGGGCGAGAGCCTTCCGGGCACCACGTGGTAGGTCAGGATCCCGCTGAGCAGTGCCGCGTTCGTGGTCAGCGAGTCCATCGTCGCGGCGTCGATCTTGGCGAACGCCGCGTCGACCGGCGCGAACACGGTGAACGCGCCGTTGTTCAGCGTGGTGACGAGATTGACCTGCGGATTGACCGTGCCGGAAACCGCTGCGGTGAGGCTGGTCAGCAACGGGTTGTTGGACGCGGCCACGGCAACCGGATCGGCGGCCATACCCTCGACGGAACCGGCGCCGGAGGGCACCGTCGCGGCGTAGTCGGCACACCCCGGGCCGACCAGGGATGCCGGAGCCGCATCGCCTGACATCGCCGATGTGCCGGTCCCCGTGGCATCGGAGGACGTGGCATCTGACGACGTGGCATCGGACGACATGGCGGGCGATGACATGGCCGAGGGCGCCGCCGACGATGCCGCGGCCGAGGTGCTGCTGGTGGTCGAGCCGGTGCTCGATCCGCAGGCGGCCAGCGCGGCAACCAGGGCCACCCCGCCGACCAGGGTGAGGGCGCGTTTGATCAACATTTCTGCTCCTGAAGGAAGGTGCGCCGGTAGGTCCGGCGACGATGAGCGGGCTGCGCTCTGGATATTTCTCGACTGTCGTGAACCCGCACCCGGTGGGTTTTCGCGGGAAGTATGCCAGTGCGCTCGCGCGGACTGCGCTCACCTGCGCTCAATGGAGCCGTCAGGCCGTCACGGTCACCTGACGGGAATCCCATCCCGTCGCGCCATCCGGCATCACCCCCTGCACCTGGTCCGTCTGCACCTCTCCGTTGCCGTCGATCGCGCGGCAGCGCAGGGTGTGCGTTCCGGATTCAGTGGCGTCCCACCGGTAGACCCATTGCCGCCAGGTATCGGCGCTGACCTCGCCGGACATCGCCGCATCGTCCCAGTCGCCGTCGTCGATCTGCACCTGGACAGCGGAAATGCCGCGGTGCTGCGCCCATGCGACGCCGGCGACGGCGACGGCGCTGCCCTTCGACAGCTGGGCGAAGCCGGCGGGTACGTCGATCCTGGATGCGGTCTTGATCGGTGCCTGTGGCGCCCAACCGCGGTCGGTCCAGTAGGCCGTCACCTCCGTGAACCTGGTGACGTTCAGGTCGACGACCCACTTGGTCGCCGACACGTAGCCGTACAGCCCGGGGACGACCATCCGCACCGGGAAGCCGTGCTCCAGCGGCAGCGGGTCGCCGTTCATCGCGAACGCGAGCAGTGCGTCCCGGCCGTCGGTCAGCGCCTCCAGCGGGGTCGTCACGGTGAAGCCGTCGTAGCTGGTGGACAGCACGCAATCCGCGCCGGCCTGCGGTTTGGCCATCGCCAGCACGTCCGCGATCCGCACGCCCTGCCAGCGGGCGTTGCCGGCCAGATCGCCGCCGACCTCGTTGGAGACGCAGGTCAGGGTGATCATTCGTTCGATGGACGGCATCGCCGTGAGATCCGTGTACGTCAGCGTGATCGGGTTGTCGACCATCCCGTGCAACCGCAGTTCCCAGATGTCGGTGGTGACCCGGGGCGGGAGGAAAGCGGTGTCGACCCGGTAGAAGTCGGCGTTGTCGACCACAAACGGGGTGATGCCGGGAACCTCCAGCGCGACGTCACCGACCTGCTGCACATCGATGGGCACCGGGAGCGACACCGCGCTCCGGCTGGCCGTGACGTCCGCGGTGCTGGGGATCCACCGGGCCAGCGCTCCGGCCACGGCCGCCGCCGCGGCGCCGATCGCGGCGAGCCGGAAGAACTGCCGACGGTCGACGGTTCCCAGGACAGTGCCGGCCCGCTCGCCGGTCCGGGTCGCTACCGACATCGGATGCGCGGCACCGGATGTCGTGGCTTTCGGATTCTCCGGATCAGCCTCACCCTGCGCCCCCTTCGACTGCACCGCCAGCCGGGTTTGATCCTCATCCCACCCAGCTGACGGTGCAGTCGACCCCTCGATGGCCCCCACGGTGGCAATGGTGTTCGGACTCTTGGTCACGACCTGACGGCGGAACACCGTCACCAGAAACACGATCCCCACCACTCCGCCAACCAGCAGCGGAATCAGGTCGACGATTCCGGCCCCGGACCGGGTGAGGACCGGGACGGCGGCCACCACGATCAGCGCGACGGTGATTCCCACGGCAACCCGAGGGCTGCGCCTGGCGACGATCCCGATCACTGCCGCGACCACGACCAACGTGACGCCCATTCCGACGGTCAGCGCTGTCTTGTCGTTCTGCCCGAACGTCTGGATCGCGAATTCCTTCAGCCATTCCGGCGTGAGCTGGATGAACGACTGGCCGAGCGACGTCAACGGGGACGCCGGAGTGTCGAACACGCCGATCCATCCGCCGAAGGCCGCCAGCAGTTCGGCGATGCCGACCGCAAGGCCGACGGCGATGACCCCGACGAGCGCCGCCAGCGCGACACCGGGTCGCCACGGGCCGGGCCCGGGCGGGGTGGGATCGACCGCCGGGATCGGCGGCGCGCTGCTGGTCATGCCCGGGGTTCGGGGCGTCTGGGCGGCCGGATGGGTCGGTGGGACGGAATCTTCGTCGCTCTGGTCACCTGCGAGGGGTTGCTGCGTCGGCTCGGGCACCCTTTCATGGTCCGCTGCCCCCGCCCCGGCGGCCGCAGCCGTCACCGATCTGTAAGGGGAAGACCTGCGAACGAGGACGGACCATCCGGGCCCGCGCCGGCAACGAATGGCCCTGAAAGTAGGCACCCGGCACGCACATTCCTCGCCGGGGCGAAAGGATGAGCCGATGCCTCCCCCGGAATCCCCGGCCCCGCGCCCGCAGGGCCACCGGCGACGGACGTTGACGCCCGTCCCGGAGTCGGCCGACCAGCCGGCCAGCCCCGAGGAACTGCTCGGACTGACCGCGCTCGGGCAGGAACACGCCTTCGAGAAGCTCTATGACGCGTTTGCGGCCCGGGTCTTCGGGCTGGCCCGCAGGATCGTCCGGGATCCCAGCCAGGCCGAGGAGGTCGCGCAGGAGGTTTTTCTGGAGATCTGGCGCCGAGCAAGCCGTTTCGATCCCGCCAAGGGCTCGGCGACATCGTGGATCATGACCCTGACGCACGCCCGTGCCGTCGACCGGGTGCGGTCGGCGCAATCGGCCACCGATCGGGAGACCAAGGTCGCGCAGACCTCCGTCGAGCGGGACATCGACACGGTGGTCGAGGCCGTGGAATCCGGACTGGAACGCCGCGCCGTGCAGCGGTGTCTGGGCACCCTCACCGAGCTGCAGCGCGAATCGATCACGCTGGCCTATTACAGTGGCTACACCTATCGCGAGGTCGCCGAGTTGCTCACCGCTCCCTTGCCGACGATCAAGACCAGACTGCGTGACGGTCTCATCCGGCTTCGCGACTGCCTGGGGGTGGGGGCATGACGAGCATGGCTTCCGATCCGCATCTGAACACCGGCGTGCTGGCGCTGGACGCGATGCCGGACGAAGAGGCGACCGAGGCCATCGCACACATCGAGGACTGCGAATCGTGCGCCGCCGAGCTCGCCGGCTTCCTGGAAACCGCGGCACTGCTGGCTTCCGTCGCCTCCGAAGTGCCGCCGGCGGCGTTGCGGCGCGCGGTGCTGGCCGCGATCGCGGTCACGCCGCAGTTGCCGCCCGTCGTCGGTCTGCACGAGCGGCACGCTCGCCAGGGCCCACGTCACGCCCAACCGGACGACGAGGCGACCGTGCCGACACCGACGCCGTCACCGACTGTTCCTGACAGACCCCCGACGAACGGCACCGTGGTGCCTTTGCGTCGACCGTGGTACCGGCGTCCGGCGGCGTTCATCGCGGCCGCGGTGGCGGCGGTGGTGATCGGCGGCGGTGTGGTGGTCGCGGTCAATCGCACGTCGAATCCTCCCGACCAGCAGGTTGCGCTGGAGCAGTGCGTGCAACAGGCCGGAGACGCGCAGGTGCTCAAGCCCGCCGACGCGCAGGGCGAGGTCAGGTATGCCCCGTCCTGTGGTGCAGCACTGGTGGACGTGTCGGGGCTGCGTGACCTGCCGGCCGACCGGACGTACCAGCTGTGGGTACTGGCCGGCTCGAACGCCAGGTCGGTGACCCTGTTGAACCAGGCGGCGGACGGCCAGCCGCAGGTGTGGGCGGCGCCGACACAGGCCGGCGATACCGCGATCGGGATCACCGAGGAACCCGCGACCGGCTCCCCGAAGCCCACCTCGGATCCGATCTGGGCGGTCGCCCTTCCGGCGTGAGGATCACCCGCTGCGCGCTGCGCGCTGCGCGCGACTCGGTGCGAGATCGCGCCCGGTCGGGGAGGACCACGTCCACGTCCACATCAGTCGTCAGTCGTGAGCCGTGGGACGAACGGGCGCCAGCACACGCGGCGTTCCGTCGCTGACGGGCTGGACCGGCTCGCGCACCCGGTCGCGCGGGTCGGGCACCGCGGGCGGAGCTCACGACGGACGATGGCGTCAGAGGGGATCGGCACGCGCATGCAACCGAAGTACCGATACGGTCCGTCCATCCGTTACGGCAGGAGGGTCAGTGGGGCCGGAGGAGGAGGCGGAGTTCGCCGTGTACGTGACCGCCCGACGCGATCGGGTGCGCCGGACGGCGTACCTGATCTGCGGTGACTGGCATCGCGCCGACGACCTCACGCAGATCGCCTTCGTCAAGCTCTATGGCGCCTGGCAGGGCATCCGCAACCGCGCGGCGCTGGATTCCTTCGTTCGGTCCTGCCTGGTGCGGGCGGCGGTGGACGAGTCACGGCGGCCGTGGCGGCGGGAGCGGGCTGTCGAGGTGCTGCCCGAGGTTCCTGACGTCAGCGACCTGTCCGACCTGGTCGCCGACCGTGCGGTGATCCGGCAGGCGCTGGAAGAGGTACCCCCCGGCCAGCGCGCGGTGCTGGTCCTGCGGTATTTCGAGGGGTCGAGCGTGGCGGAGGTGGCCCGGATCCTGGACTGCTCGGAGGGGAACGTGAAGTCGCAGACCGCGCGGGGATTGGCCGCGCTGAAGGCTGCGCTGATCCGCCTCGGTGCGGTGCAGGACCCGCTGACCATCGGCGAGAAGCGAGCCGCGACGGCCGGTCCCGGTGACGCGGCCGGTCCCGGTGACGCGGTCGGTCCCGACGGGGATAGGTCATGACGGACCAACACTCCGGGCCCGGCGGTTCCGGGCCGGATTTCCCTGGGCGGGATATACCTGGGTCGGATGCCCCCGGGCCGGAACTCGACCCCGACGAACAGCGCCTGGCCTCGATGCTCGCCGATCTCGCCGACGATCCCGACTCCCCGCCCTCAACGGTGACCGTGGACTCCGTGCTGGCCGCGGTGCACGCACAGGCGCCGGCCGCCGATGCGTCCGGACCCCTTCCGGCACTGGATGTGTCGGTGCCACATGTTTCGGTGACACATGTTTCGGCGGCGGATGTCCCGGTGCCGGATGTCCCGGTGCCGGATGTCCCGGTGCTTGATGGGGCGGCAGGATCGGGCGGCAGCGTGGTGGATGGGCGTCACCGCTTCCACGGTCGGCGCCGCGCGGTGCTGGTAGGCGTGCTGGCGGCCGCGTGCCTGGCCGCCGTCGCGGCCGTGGTGATCCCGCTGTCGGTGCGGTCGTCGAACACCACGTCAGCCGAATCGGCCCTCAACACCATCGCCGACACTGCCTCGGTGGCCGGTCAAGCGGGGGAAGTTCCGGGACAGAGCGCTTCCGACCTGAGCGTCCCGGCGGCGGCGGGCTCGGTCCCGGCCCAGCCGCCGGTGCCGGCTGGCAGCGGACTGGCGGACGCGGCCGTACCCGACCAGCCCCTGCCGCCCGAAGCTGCCGGAGGCAGCGCTGCCGGTTCCTTGGCGTGCGCCTGGTCGCCCCTGAGTGTCGGCGCGACAGCCGCGTTGACGCGGTCGCTGCCATCCGGTCGGTTCGGCGCGCCAGGCGAGCTGATCGCCGGCTGCGCGGCCGAACCCGTTGCGGGAGCCCGACTTCCGGACTCGACGGGCGGGTCGCTGGTGGTCACCGTGGTCACCGCCAAGCCGGGAGCCTGCGCGAGCGGATCGTCGAACCTCGACGCCACCGAAACCGGCGTCCGCTGCGTGTCGCAAGGTCCCGGGCGGTATCTGTCCACCGGCACCGGCGGCGCGCAGACGGCGTACATCTACGGCAACGGTCTGGAAGTGGCCGTCGACAAGGACCAGTCGGCGACCGGGCTGCCGGAGGGTGCGCCGCTCACCGCCGATCAACTGTCTGCTGCGGCTCAGGCGGTGCTCACGGCCGCAGCCACAGGGTGAACCGCGTGACCGGCAGGAACCCCATCCGCAGGAAGCCGGGACGGCTATCGTCGCTGGTGAAGGCCGCCGCTGGGAGCCCGGGCCCGTCGTCGATCCGGGCCCACACCAACGATTCCCACGCACCGCGCCGCCGCGCCGTTGGCAGCGTGGCGGCAAGGCAGAGGTTCACCACGCCGTACGCGACGTGACTGGATCCGATCGCAGCCGGGGTGCCCTCCACCGCCGCGACCCGGATACGCAGCGGGCCGCCCAGCAGGGCGGCCCCGAACAGCGCGTTGGGCGGCAGGCCGGCGGCCTCGGGCAGCGGGTATCCCCGTACCGCGACGGTCTCGGCCGTGGCGAGATCCTCGAGTGTGTGCGCCTGCCGGACCGCGACGCCGGTGTTCGACCGGAACATGTGCGGGACCGGCGCGCGGAGCACGAACATCGGATGACCGACGAGCACCCAGCCCCGGGAGGTGAGATCCGGCGTCGGCCACGCCGACAGAATCGTCGCCGGGTGGCTTCCGGGGGCGAAGAACTCGTCGATGCTCGCCAGCACCGGGCCGTCGGCGGCGAGCACCGGCTTGAGCAGCACGGCCTGGTTGAGGTAGGGCACGGGCACTCCGACGTCGGCCAGCGCCACCCCGGGCATTTTGGCGTGCCGACCCCCGGCTGCTTCCGCGATCAGGTCACCGAGGTCAGCCTGGTTGAAGAGGAACCGGCGCAGCACCGAATCGCCGACGGGAGTGTCGGGGCGCCAACCGTTCTCCAGGCTCATGCCTGCATCCTGGCGGTCCGGGCGGCGATTCGGAAGGCGGAACAACGAAGCGGTGCGCAGTCCGCCGCCGAATGACGTGCCGATCAGCCCGCGAGCAGCAGCGCAACCGTCAGCCCCAGGATCACGGCGCTGGACACCAAACCGGTGATCAGCCGGCCGCGCCTGCCGGTGAGCGTGCGGCCCAGCACCACGCCGCCGGCCACCAGCAGCAACTGCCAGGACGCCGAGGCGACGAACGCGCCGAGCACGAAAACCGTGCCCTGGCCCGCGGTGGACGCTCCGGCGGCCTTGCTGCCGACCACCAGCGCACTGAAATAGATAAGTGTCGCCGGATTGAGCAGGGTGATCCCGAGCAACGCGCCGTAGGCATGCAGCGGCGTCACCGACGAGTCGTCGGGCAAATCCTCGTTCTCGGCGGCGCGGTGATCGCGGATGGCCGAAACGGCGATCCCGATGGCGACGACCACCAGTGCGGCCGCCGAAACCCAGCGCAACGGTCCGGCAACGGCCGCGATGATTCCGGTCAGCGCTGCGCCACCGACCACGGCAAGCAGCGCGTACAGCCCGTCGGCGCTGGCCACCCCGAGCGCAGCGGCCGCGCCCACCCTGGGCGAAGTGCGAGCGGTGAGCGTCACCAGATATGTCGCGACGGCGCCGACCGGAATGGCGATGCCGAACCCGGCGAGCAGCCCCGCGACCAGGGACTCGGTCACGGCAGCACACGCGCCGCGGTCACCCGGTGCCTGGTCCGCCGCTGCGTCCCGACGATCGGGTCGACCGCAATGGTCGGCAGGCAACGGGGCGCGGTCATCCCGCGATCGTGACCGCAGGCCCGCCTCCTGGCAACCGCACAGGCAGCGGTGTGCGCGAAGGGAGAACGGCGAGCCGGGCTGGGACACTGGACCGGTGACGACACCTGCTACCCCGAACGTGCTGGCGCAGCGGTACGCCTCGCCCGACATGGTCGCGATCTGGTCCGCCCAGAACAAGATCATCGCCGAGCGCCGGTTGTGGCTGGCCGTGCTGCGCGCCCAGCGCGAGCTGGGGCTGGAGGTGCCGGACGGGGCGTTTGCCGCCTACGAGGCGGTCATCGGCGAGGTGAACCTGGGCTCGATCGCCGCCCGCGAGCGGGTGACCAGGCACGACGTCAAGGCGCGGATCGAGGAGTTCAACGCGCTGGCCGGGTACGAGCAGATCCACAAGGGCATGACGAGCCGGGATCTCACCGAGAACATCGAGCAGGTGCAGATCGCCGATTCGCTGCGGCTCGTCCGCGACCGCACCGTGGCCGTGCTGGCCGCGCTCGGCCGCCGGGCCGCCGAGTTCGCCGACCAGGTGATGGCCGGCCGATCGCACAACGTCCCGGCGCAGGCCACCACTCTGGGAAAGCGGTTCGCCTCCGCGGCCGACGAGGTGCTGCAGGCCTACCATCGGATCTCGGATCTGCTGGATCGGTATCCGTTGCGCGGCATCAAGGGCCCCGTCGGCACCTCCCAGGACATGCTCGACCTGCTGGGCTCGACCGAGGCCGTGGCACACCTGGAAACCGCTGTTGCACAGGAGATCTCCGGGTCGTCCAGGCTGCTGACCAGCGTCGGCCAGGTGTATCCCCGGTCGTTGGACTACGAGGTGGTCTCCGCCCTGGTGCAACTGGCCGCGGGTCCGGCCTCGCTGGCCACCACCATCAGGTTGATGGCAGGCGCCGAACTAGCCACCGAAGGTTTCCAGCCCGGCCAGGTGGGCTCGTCCGCCATGCCGCACAAGATGAATGCCCGCTCCTGCGAACGGGTGTGCGGCCTCGCGGTGATCCTGCGGGGGTACGCCTCGATGACCGGCGAGCTGGCCGGCGCGCAGTGGAACGAGGGCGACGTCTTCTGCTCGGTGATCCGCCGCGTCGCGCTTCCCGACGCGTTCTACGCGATCGACGGGTTGTTCGAGACCTTCCTGACGGTGCTGGCGGACTTCGGCGCCTACCCGGCCGTCATCGAACGCGAACTGGAGCGCTACCTGCCGTTCCTGGGCAGTACCAAGGTGCTGATGGGCGCCATCCGGGCCGGAGTCGGCCGGGAAACCGCCCACGAAGTGATCAAGGAGCATGCCGTGGCGGTGGCCCTGGCCATGCGGGAGAAGGGCCAGTCCGAGAACGACCTCATCGACAGACTGGCTGCGGATGAGCGGCTCCCGCTGGACCGGGCCACGCTCGACGGGCTGCTGTCCGATCGGCTCGCCTTCACCGGGTTGGCCGGAGCCCAGGTCGAGGCGGTGCTCGCGCAGATCGGCGCGGTCGCCCGGGAGCATTCGGAAGCGGCCTCGTACCGGCCCGGCGCCATCCTCTGACCACCTGTCACGATGCTCTACGCCGAATGCGGTGCAACGTTGCTTGCGATGTCGTTACGACGACATTGCGCGCAAGTGGCCGTGAATACGCGACTTTCGTCCGATCTCGGCCGAGTTCCGGGGGCTATTCCCAAGGGCGATCACCCGGCGTAGCCTTTTGGTCACTCCAGCAGGCCACGATCCCGTGACGGGATCTGATGTCCGCGGAGCTGACGATTGTGGTCATGTGACAGGAACGGCGCGTTTCCGGCGCTCCATCGCTGTCCGCTGGTCGGCGACCGACGGTGGTCGGCGTTGACGGATCCAGGGGTTCGTGTCCGCCGGGTGCTGATGATCCGATCGTTCGACAAGTGCACATCCCGCGACTGCTCCGCACACCCCCCGCGCAGCCGAGCGAGCAGGCCAACCACAACGCCTGAGAAGGAGGCATGAATGATCGACACGCTGACACCGTTCCGGGCCGTCCAGGAGAACGCCACGTCGTTCTGCATGGACTGGCCGGTGTTCGAGTCCATGGAGTTCGGCGAGACTCATTTCAACGGAACAGTGTTCGTGCTCGACGCGACCGGCAACAAGGTGTCCCATTTCGACTGGTCCGCGCCGTCGGACCAGGCGGCAGACGAGGCGCTTGGCCACATCGGGTGGACCCGCACCGGCCCGTGGGAGTCGGATGGCTTCGGCCGGCACAGCGCCAGGGTGGTCGCCGTCGCCGCCCGCGAACCCATCCCGCTGCCTGCGCAGCGCACCGTGCCGCTGGCCGAGGAGGCAGCACTGCACCTCGCCTGAGGCCGCAGACCGCCCGGAGACGTCCGTTCAGAGAAATCCGTCCGGACGCGGTGTCCTTGTGGGGGGTGCGCCGATCGTCCTCAGGGTGAAGTCGGCGATCAGCGCCGACCACACCCTCAGGAGTCGTCGTGCCGCAATACCTCGCCCTCACCTACACCGCCGACGTCGACTGGTCGCACCCCGACCAGGCCGCGCAGATGGTCGAATACCGCGAGTTCAGCGCCGCTGCCGCCGCGGTACTCCGCGGCGGTGCGGTGCTGTAGCCGACGGCGACCGCGACGACCGTTCGGGCCAGCAACAAGGGCGGCGACGTCGTCAACACCGACGGCCCGTACGCCGAGACCAAAGAGGCGCTGACCGGCTTCTATCTGCTGGACTGTGCTGACCGGGACGAGGCGCTCGCCTGGGCAGCGCAGGTTCCGGCGGCGTGGGGTGGCGCGGTCGAGGTTCGTCCGGTCATCCCACTGGGTCATGAATGCGACGCTCCACCGCTGACCTGCTCAGTGCCCTGACCCGTGACGATTCCACCAGGATCCTGGCCACACTGATCCGCCTGACCGGCGACATCACGCTCGCCGAGGACGCTCGGCAGGACGCCATGGTCAAGGCACTGAGCACGTGGGACTCCATCGGGATCCCGGACAGTCCGCGGGCCTGGGTGATCGTGACCGCCCGGCGATGCGCGGTGGACCGGATCCGGAAGGAGGCCCGCCGCACCGACAAAGAGGCACCCGCCATGGCGCTGTTCGACGACCGCGAGGATCCGCCCGAATCGGTGGTGCGAGATGACCTGTTGCGCTTGGTGTTCACCTGCTGCCACCCGAGCCTCTCGCTCGACGCGAGGGTGGCGCTGAGCCCAGGGCCACCAAGTGCTGCGCTGACGTTCACGGTGAACGGGTTCTGTGGCTGCCGGCGGGAGCGCGGGACGCAGTGCTTGTTGGTGCTTCGGACTTGTCGGTGCTTCGGACGTCAACGGCCGCAATGGCTCTCCCCACCAAGCGGCGGTGGTCGTGACCACGCGGCCGGTCAGCCGTGGAGGTACTCCCATCGCACCTGAGGCGCGCCGAACGCCGAACCGCACGCTGCGGCAGACTGTGGGCGTGGCCGAGCGGGACGATCAATCCGGTGACCAAGGTCGGGGAGGTGGCAGGGGGGGACAGCGCGTGGGACCGCAACCAGCGCCAAGAAATGCCGCTGCAAAGGTTGGACCGGGAACTGGGCCGACCTGTTGCGGGAACTGCGGGTCATCCAGACCGGCGTCCAATTGCTCACGGGTTTCCTGCTGACCCTGCCGTTCCAGAGCCGGTTCGAGCATTTGACGCAATTCCAGCAGGTCGTCTATTTGATCACCTTGAGTGCGGCCGTCATTTCGACCGGCTTTCTCATCGCCCCGGTGAGCTTGCACCGGTTCCTGTTCCGGCGCCACGCCCGGCGGGTGACGGTCGATGTGGCGCATCGCCTCGCGCGGATAGGGACGGCGCTGCTGGCGGCCGTGGTCGCGATGGTGCTGCTGATCTTCGACGTGGTCAGTGGGCTCACGGCCGGAGTGATCGCGGCTGCGGCGGCAACGGTGCTGCTCGCCGGGTTGTGGGTGGCCCTGCCGTTGGCCATCCGCGAGCGCGGCAGGGACGAACCCGACCGCTGAGTGCGGCCTAAGGGGGCAAGGCGTGCGCGCGGAACTCAGGACTTGGCGGCCGGCGGCAGCTGAGTGGAGGCCCTCCCGTTGGCGGTGCTGGGGGTGGTGATACCAGGCGAGCCGGCAGTGGCAGTGGCCGTGGTGGTCGCTTCAGTCGCGCTGGCGGCGGCCTCGACCGCCGAGCGATCCGCGGACGTCGCTGCGGCCTCCGCCTTGGTGGCGGACGCCTCGGCAGCTGCGGCCGCGGCCTCGGCTTCCGCGGTGGCTGCCAATGCGGATTGTCGGCGCCGCAGCACCATCACCGTCGTGGCGGCCGTGGCGACCAGCGAAAGGATCGCGGCCGGCTTGTTCGACAAGCGGTAGTTGAGCGCGTGGTCGAGCGAGATCTTGCCGGGACCGGCAATCGCCAGGGCCGCCGAACACAGTCCCAGGACGGCCGGATATTCGTAGCCACCGTTCGAGGCGAACAGCCCCTTCGGTCCGTGGGCAGTCGCGGCGACAGCCATGGTGCTGGCGGTTGCGGCCCCCGTCGCCGGGGTGGCCAAGCCCAGGATCAGCATGGCGCCACCGGCGGTTTCGATGATCCCGGCGGCCAATGCGCTGGGCTTGCCCGGCTTGAAACCCATGGCCTCCATGGCTTTTCCGGTTCCGGTGACGCCATGGCCGCCGAACCAGCCGAACAGCTTCTGCGCTCCGTGCGCGGCCAGGATCCCGCCGACGCCGGCCCGCAGGACAAGACGAGCGATATCGCTGCGAGAAACCGCGGCCATGGTGGTGCTCCTTCGCATGGGAAAGTCGATGGTGTCGGTGGACGTCCCGCAGAATCAGTCCGCTCGGTATCCGGTCCCGTCTTACTCCCCCCCAAACTGGCGTTGCGCGTCGGGCATGCGACTGGCCCCTGCGCACCTCCTGGCGCGGAGGCGCACCACCCAGCGGCGCCCACGGCAGTGTTCCTGGTCACCCAGTTGGCGTCCGGTGGTTGACGCGGGGTGAACGTGGGCACCATGGAGAAGGCAGCGTTCGCCGGAATTTTGTGCGGCGAGCGCTGGCGTCAACCGTGTTGCTCATTCTGAGGAGATCTCATGCTCGGCCTTATTGTCAGCCTTCTCGTCGTCGGCCTCATCGCCGGTGCCGTTGCCCGCCTCATCGTCCCGGGCAAGCAGAACCTTTCCATCTTCGCCACCATCGGTATCGGTGTCGTTGGCTCCTTCATCGGGGCTTCCTGGGCTACCTGATCGGTTCTGATCGGTCCGACGGCTTCTTCCAGCCGTCGGGGATTTTCGGTTCGATCATCGGCGCGATCATCGTGCTGTTGCTGTGGCTCAAGTTCGGTGATCGCTCGCGCTCGCGCGTCTGAAGTGTGCAGCACGACAGTTCACGCGCCGCGGGCTTGGTGACGCTGCCGCGGGCCTGGGTGACGCGCCGCATCCTTGGTGACGCTGCCGCGGGCCTGGGTGACGCGCCGCATCCTTGGTGGTGCGCCGCCGGCCTGGGTGACGCACGGGACGGCCGTCGGACACTGGCTCTTGCCGCCAGGCACCGGGACCGGACAGCGACCGCGCGTGACTGGGCGCCGTGACATGTCGCCTCACGCTGGATCGTGCCCGTGTCCTTGAGCGACGGCCGCTCGACCTCGCTCAAGGGAAGCGCGCGTGCTCATCCCTCGCGTCCCCTTGCCACAGTCCCTCAGGTCACGTTCGCTGGTTAAAGGGGTTGTGGTGCATCATGTTGCGTCGTGGTGTGCGGGTCGGGTCGATCCAGGCTGGGGGAGGTATTCGGGGATGCCGTCGGCGGCGAACCGGATTTCCCAGTCACCTTGGTGGACCAGGCGGTGATGATGCGGGCAAACGAGTACGCCGTTGTGGTAGCTGGTGGCTCCGCCCTGCGACCAGTGCTTCACATGGTGGGCGTCGCACCAGGATGCGGGGCGGTCGCAGCCGGGGAAGGTGCAGCCGCGGTCCCGGATGGTGATGGCGCGGCGGGTGGTGTGGGGGAACAAC
>JBBQGJ010000160.1:0-14269 GCA_038322925.1 Mycobacteriales bacterium | reverse complement strand
GACTCCCCGGACGGGCAGGCTGCCCCGCCGGTCCCGCCGCGGCCTGATCGTGAACCTGTCGGCGGCGCAGGCCATCACCCTGCTAGTCGCGGTGCTGCTGGTCGCCGTGTCGATTCCGATGTTCGGTGTCGGCGCCGCGTTCTGGGTCGCGCTGCTGGCCGCAGGGCCATTGGTTGCTGCGGCGCTGGTGCGGAGGGACGGGTTCCCCGTCGTGGAGTGGGCGCCGATCGTGTGGCATTTCTGGCGCCGCCGATGGACCCGCCAGTCCGGGTTCCAGGTGACCGCCGCGCCCCGCCCCGCGGGGAAGCTCGCGCTGCCCGGGGAGGAGGCCAGGCTGCTGGCCTTGACCGCGCCTACGGGTCGGTCGTGGTGCGTGCACGACCCGTGGACCGGCGGGTACACCGCGATCATGCGGGTCCGGGCACCCGCGTTCCTGTTGCTGGACCCGGAAACCCAGGACGCGCAGGTGACCGGGTGGGGCCGGGTGCAGGCCGGTTTGTGCCAGTCCAACCTGATCTGCCGCGCCCAGGTCCTCGAGCTGTGCGTCCCGGATTCCGGTGACGGCCTCCGCGACTACTACGTGGCGCACGCCCACGGTCAGGATCTCTCGGTGTGGGCGGCCGAGAACTACCGGGAGCTGATGGACGTCGCCGGCCCGGCGTCATCCCGTAGCGAATCGATGATCGCGCTCACTTTGGATTCCCGGCGGTGCAGGTCCTTGGTGAGGAAATCCGGTGGTGGGCACGTCGGCGCGGTGAAGGTCCTCGCCGGGCAACGCAGGGTGGTGGAGGGCGCGTTGGGGGCGTCCTCCCTTCCCGTCGAAGGATGGCTCACCGCCGCGGATCTCGCCTACGAGCTGCGCTGCGCCCACGACCCGGCGATCCGTCCCGTCCTGGACTACCGCACCGCGGGCCGTGACCTTGCGACCGCGGGCCCGATGGCGGTCCAGGAGCACTGGGATGTGACGGAGGTGCTGGACTTGGGTCGCTGACAATGGTCGTTGGTGGGTTGTCCGGTGGAGGTTCTGACGAGCCATTGTTTGCCTGCTGTTCACCATGGTTTTGTTCTGCTGATCGAACTGGCTGAAAAGGTATGTGGCCCGCCGTCGATCGGAGAGGAAGACCGGGTGACGTTACAAGAGATCCAGGAGCGCCTCTTCGAGATCACAGATGATTGGCCCCGCCGAGGATCGGGAGCAACCGTGGACGTCCGTGGACGTCCGTGGCCGAACTCGACGACTTGCTCCATGAATTGGAGAACGTCGATCAGCCGGACACGCCTGCGGTGCAGGAGCTTCGCGAACGCATCGAGGCTCTGCTGGATGAGATCGAGAATCACCTCGATGTGCAGCTGGTTGCTATTGCCGATGACCCAACCGGTGCCGCCTACTAGGTCGGCCCGAACTGCATATTCGCCGGGGATGGTCTGCCGATCCATTCAACGGTTCCCCGATCAATCGGCTTCCCGTCGCTGATCGCCTGCGTCGAATATTCACGTAAAGCCCCTTCGGCGTCCATTCCAGCTTTGGCGCGCCGTCATCGTTGCCCTGCAGAATAGGGGAACGTGAAGCCGACCGAGTTACTGACCAAGTCAGGCGAGTTGTCGACAAGAAGAACCGGGTCCTACCGGGTAGGGCTGGCGGCCACGTCCAACGAAATTCTGGCAGCGCAGCGTCTGCGCGACTACGTCTTCACCAACGAAACCAGGGCCGGCACGCCGGGTCCACCAGGCATCGACGCGGACGAGTTCGATGCGCACTGTGACCACCTGATCGTCTGGCATCGACCCCTTCACCAACACCCTGACCAACCGCCCGAGCACGTCGTCGCCACCTACCGACTGCTCCCACCGCATCGCAATCATTCGGTTCCGCGCGCCCGCGGACTGTATTCGGCGCAGGAGTTCGACCTGACCCGACTCGAACGAATGCTGCCCACTACCGTTGAGGCAGGCAGAGCGTGTGTTCATCCGGACCACCGCACAGGAACGGCCATTTCCCTGCTGTGGAGCGCAATTCTTCAGTACATGCGATCAACCGGCAACCGTCACCTGTTGGGCTGCGGGTCGATCAGCTTGCGCGCGGATGGGCACGCCACGGCCGCCGAGTTCTGGAGTATCGCGCGCCGCCGGCATCTGGCCCCGCACTCCCGACGCTGCGATCCGCGGACGCCGCTGACCGTCAGCCCGGTTTTCCGACCCGGTCGACCCGTGCTGCCGCCGCTGCTCAAAGCATACCTCCTGCTCGGTGCCGAAGTGTGTGGTCCGCCCGCAGTCGACGAAGCGTTCCGTACCGCAGATTTCCTGCTGCTGCTCGATCTGCAAACGACGAATCCCCGATACCTCCGCAGGTTGGCCGGCTGACGTGGCGACCGAATGTCATCGAGAGATATGCGAAGCGTCCTGCGTCAGCGGCAATGAACAGCAAAGCCGGCGAACGGTCGGCTCAGCGGTGGCCAGGGCCTTCCTGGCGACCGGAGCGTTGCTGCTCGGCGGGTCGGGAATCCTCCTCAGCACCCTTCGATCGGGACAGCGACCGACCCGACACGCAACCTGGGCGTTGACGCTCGCGTCGCGACTCCTCCTTCGGGCCTTGGGCATCCGGCTGTCGCAACGGGGCGGCCCGCGCTCCGGAGCGTCGCTGATAGTGGCGAACCACGTCTCGTGGCTCGATATTCTGGTGCTCGCGTCCGCGGGATCGATGCTTCCCGTGGCCAAGGCCGAAATCGCGCAATGGCCGGTCATCGGCATCCTCGCCCGGCGGTCCGGGGCACTGTTCATCAAGCGTGATCGCCTCAGCGAACTCCCCGCGCAAGTTGACCGAATTGCCGTCCTGCTTCGACAGGGCCATCGGGTTCAGGTCTTTCCCGAGGCCACCACCCGCTGCGGCACGACGATGGTCCCCTTTCGTCGGGCCGCGTTTCAGGCGGCCATCGACGCCGCCGTGGTCATCTCACCGGTTGCCATTTCCTACCGCGACGCGGCTGGAAACCCCGTGATGACAGCCGCGTTCGTCGGCGAAACCGGCCTCGTCACCTCGGTGGTGAGGGTGCTGCGGGCCCGCCCGATAACCGCCGTGGCCAGCTGGCTACCGGTTATTCCCGCTGTGGTCGCCACCGGAACAGCAGCGACCGACCGGGCCAGAGCGGCAGCGGCCGCGGAGCGGACCATCGCCCGCACCCTCCACCAACGGGTACTGCACACTCGAGGTCAACCTGCCCAACCGACCTGCGAACCTCCGAACTCAGCCAACGATGCGGGCACGCGGCAGGCCGGAACTCCGACTGGTAGGAGGCGAGTCCAGGCGTCGGTGAGCCAGGCCGCGAGTGGTTCTGCCGGTCGAGCATCCCCAGCCGACGATCGTCCCGGCGTAGGCGTCGATCACGAACGCGGTGCAGGCGAACACCCCGGTGTCCCATCGGCACGTAGGTGACGTCGGCGAAAAACAGCTCGTTCGGTCCCCACACCCGGAGCTGCCGGTTCACCAGGTCCGGCGCTCGGTCCGCGGCCGGGTCGCTGATCGTGGTCCGGACCTGCTCGGCCCGGGTGACACCGGACCCAACCGTTTGTTCCACGTGATCCGCTCCACCGGTGCAGCGGGCCACCGTGATGCCCTGTCGTTGCAGGTGAGGCCACATCTTCAGCGACCCGTACAACGACTCCGGTCTCCGTCGGCTGGCCCTGCTCGTCCGGCTTCGACGCAGCGGCGATGACCTCGGCGAGCACCAGGTCTGGTGACTTTCAGGAGCGGCATCACATCGTCACCTGTAGTTCGCGGAACCGTTGTGTGCCTGACGCGGCGACGCCAAGCAGCCTTGCCACCGTCGGTGACTGCACCTGGACGAAGTGTCACCCTCGGCCGGTCTGTGGCCCGAGGTATGAAACCAAGGAGTCTGGAGACACCATGCGAACCCGTCGCACCGCAGCGCTGATCTCGATGATCATGGCTTGCTCGCTCTCCGTACCGTCCGTCGCCGCGACCGCGGCCGTGAGCCTCGGTCATGACGATCCTCATCACAAGGCGCATTTCGATTTGCAGGCGCATCGCGGCGGTATCGGGGAGCGCACCGAGAGTTCGATCGCGAGCTTCTCCCACGCGTTGGAGGTCGGAGTCAGCACCTTGGAATTGGACACCCAGATCACCAAGGACCGGAAGGTCGTGGTCACCCATGATCGGAAGACCAACTCGGAGGTCTGTGCCGATACCGCTCCGGCCGTCGCGGGTGACCCAGCCTTTCCTTATGTCGGCAAGTTCGTCAAAGATCTGACGCTGCAACAGCTCAAGACGCTGGACTGCGGGTACCAGCAGAGGCCCGGCTATCCCGAGCAGGTCAACATGCTCGGGTCGAAGATGCTGGAGTTGCGCGAGGTGTTCGATCTGGTGAAGAAGTACCGGGCGTGGGGCGTGACGATGAACATCGAGACCAAGGTGGGGGCCGGCGACCCCGAGGAGACGGCTCCGCGTGGGCTCTTCGTCGCGCTGGTGTACCGGGAGATCGCCCGCTCCGGTCTCAAGCGGCAGGTCTCCATCCAGAGCTTCGACTGGGGCGCCCTGATGGCGATCCACCATCTCGATCGGTCGTTGCCACAGGTCGCCCTGACCAACTACGACTTCCTGCAGGTCGGCCAGCCGGGCGCGTCACCGTGGCTGGGCGGCATCGATGCCGACGACTTCAATGGCGACTTCGTCGTCGCGGCCGACTCCATCGCCGGGGTGGTCGCACTCTCCCCGGTCGACGGGTTTCCCCAAGGTGGGTCGATCAGCGATCCGGCGTTTCGCCCCTACGTCACTCCGGCCATGGTCCAAGAGGCTCACCGCCGCCACCTGACGGTGATTCCGTGGACCGTCGACGACCCAGCCACCGCGCAGTACATGATCGATTCGGGTGTCGACGGTCTCATCACCAACTACCCGACCCGAACTCGACAGCTCCTGGCCGACAACGGATTCAAGCTGCCAAGGACCTACCGGCCGCGCAGCTGAGACCTGTTCCGACCGCACATATTCCGCTTTCAGGGTCTGCACTCTCGAGTTCGAAGAAGGTCGCAGACCCTTGACCTGCCGTGTACCGCCGGTCGCCCACGCGACCAGTGCGGAAGATGACCCATGCGCTGACCCAAGGCCCGACGGGCCGATCCGGACCGTCGGAGCCACGGGCCGTTCGGGTTCTGTTTACTTCGTCTTGGCCGGTTGTCCATGCGCGAGTAGCAGGGTCGACTGGCGCGCCGGCACGTCAACTGGAGGACCAATGCCACTCAACCGCCGCCAAATGCTCGGCACCACAGCACTGACCGGGGCCGCCGTACTCACCGCCGCTTCCGGGGTAACGGCCACCGCAGCCGCCGCCGCGGGGACCGCGTCGGCAGCCCCTTTGCGGTCAACGTCCTCCGCCACGTCGAGGCGCCCCAATCCGCTGTTCCCGCCCTTGCAGTCCAGCGCGGGTGATCTGCTCGCGCTGCCTGCCGGCTTCACCTATGAGGTCGTCGCCCTGTCGGGGGAAACCGACATCCACGACGGCACCGGAACCATCATCGGGAAGACCCCGGAACGGCCCGACGGCACAGCCTGCGTTCGTAGCGGTCGTCACCTGCGGCTGATCCAGAACCATGAGGGAAGCCCGGGGGCGGCGTTTCCGGTCCCGTTCGTCAACGGGACCGTGTACGACCCGGGTGTCCTCGGTGGTGGGTGCACCGTGGTCGAAACCGACCGGGACGGACGGCGCGTATCGGAATGGGTTGGTCTATCTGGGACGTACAGCAATTGCGCCGGCGGCCCAACCCCGTGGGGCAGCTGGTTGACATGCGAGGAAACCGAGGCCAAAGCCGGCACCGGGACCTTGCAGAAGGACCACGGATACGTGTTCGAGGTCTTCGCCGACCTTCCGGCCAAACAGTCGCCGCTCCCGATCATGGCCTGGGGTCGCGCACCGCACGAGGCTGTCGTCGTCGAGCCGTCCCGCCGGCGCGTGTATCTGACCGAGGACGCCAGCAACCCCACCGGGCTGCTGTACCGGTGGAGCGCCCCGGACGGATACAGGCTCAAGCCGTACATCGCGCAGTCCCTCAAGCCCGACGACGGCACCCTCGAGGCCCTCGCCGTGCTCACCGGTGACGGCAGTGTGCTGCCCGACCTTGCCTACGTCACCGCCGCCCAGATCGGCCGACCGTTCCGCACCACCTGGGTGAACGTCCCCGACCGGACCGCCAGCAGCACATCGTTGCGGAAGCAGTTTGCGGTTGGTGCGGTCACCCATTCGAAGAAACTCGAAGGCGCCTGGGGCAACGACGAGGGCTTGTACTTTGTTGCCAGCTTCGCGTTCGGTGCCGCGGACCTCCCCGCCAACGCCACCAAACACGACGGCCAGCTCTGGTACTACGACTACTCGGAACAGACCCTCACCCTGGTCGCCTACTTCCCTTACAACGAGGTCCTGCACCAGGAGACCCCCGGATGGGAAGACCAACTCGGTCCCAGCCTCGACCTGGCATTCGACGGACCCGACGGTTGCCATGTCTCCCCGTACGGCAGCCTCGTGCTCACCGAAGACGGGAACACCGCCAACCACCTGCTCAGCTGGACCCAGGACACCGGTGCCCAGGCGATCGCCCGCAACCTGATCGTCCTGGAACAGAGCGACGCCGGCGGCAATGTCTACAGCGAGATGACCGGGCCGACCTTCGCGCCGGACGGCTCCGTCCTGTTCGGCAACGTGCAAGAACCGGGCCACGTCTTCGCCATCAGGGGACCGTGGCGCCGATACCTCAGATGATGCATTGCGAACGGTACCTGTTGCGGTCGTTCGGCTTTTCGGGTCGTTGAGCGCGGTTTACGGATCGTGCTGACCGCGCTCAGAGCATCGGCGACCAGCCGCGCGGCGCCGCCCCAGGCGGAGTCAGTCGACCGACGTGGCGGGGGCTGTGATCCAGTTCCAGCCAAGGTTCATCACCGGTGATGCGTCGGTACTCCCGTCGGGGGACGCCTGGTCGACGGCTCGCGCGAGTGCGCTTCCGGCGGAGGACTTTGGGCCCTACTTGCCTGACCGCCACGAGTTGACGATGGTTCCATGACTGGGAGCCAGCACGATCGGCCAGCAACGACCGGCGCCGGCGGCCGGCCCCGCCTGCAACCTCGCTGGTTCATCGTCGGGTTCTGGCACGCGCACCGCGCGCTGTTACGAGCTACCCGGGGCCGGCTGGGGTTGTGGCGGCCGAAGCCAGACGGCTGGGGGACGCTGTGGCTCACCACCACCGGGCGGCGCAGCGGGCAGCCTCGACGGGTCGTCCTGGGCTACGTCGAGGACGGCGACAACCTGGTCACGATGGCCATGAACGGTTGGGGCGCCGCCGAGCCGGCCTGGTGGCTCAACCTGCAGGCGCATCCTGACGCGACCCTTCGGACACGCGACGGTGTCCGTCAGGTCCACGCGCGTCGCGCGCAGGGAGCCGAGCGGGAGCGGCTTTGGGCGCGTTGGGCCGAGATCGACAAGAACCTTGACGCGTACGCCGCGATGCGGCCGGCCGAAACAGCCGTCGTTGTGTTCGAGCCGGTCGACTCCGCCAGCCCAGCCGGCGACGGGCAGTGATTGATGCACCCGCGGCCCGGCGAGAATAGGTCGAAGCACGGGACTGACCGATCCGGCTCGGTGTGGCACATCAACTGGGCGAACGACTCTCGCGCATCACGCGACCGAACACGGCTCCTCGGCTCCTTGCCCCATCATCGGTCGGTTAGCGGGAACCGGCGGGCCTCGAACCGATCGGCAACAGCTGTAGTCGCCCTCCGCGGAGACAGCGGTGAGCACGCGCCTGAGGCGTGCGGCGAATCCAGGCAACTGCTCCTGCGCGGTGGTATGCACGATATCCAGATCGATGGACCAGTAACCATGCACGATGCGATTGCGCAAACGGGCCGGCTGACGCCAGGCGACGTCGGCGAACTGTTCCTTCACTTCAGCCGACAGCTGGGCTGAAGCCTCGCCCAGGACGGTGAAGTTCCACAGCAAAGCGTCTCGGCGGATCCGATCGGCTGCCAGATCCTGTGGAGCGACGCCTTTTGACCAATGCCACAGCCTGGTCGGCCGCCTCGATCATCTGCTCCGGAAGCAGGACATCACGCTGCATACAGCGGTCGAGCTTCCGCCAGGACAGTTGCGCGCAGACGCTCGTGCAGCGCCGCTGCCGACAACAGGTCGACCCGGCGCCCGAACAGCTCGGAAAGCTCGTCCGTCAGGTCCTCGATCTCCCAGCCGAGTCGCCGACCCGGCAGAAGGTCATACAGGATGTCCACGTCAATGGACGGTCCCGCGGTTCCACGGGCCACCGAACCGAAGATCATCAATCGGGCAATGCCATACCGCGAGCAGATTGCGGCCAGGCGGCCCTCATCCACAATCCCTTCCGGCACTGTCACAATTCAAGGCTAAACCCAGCCACGGCCCGATGGCGGCGCGCGCTGGGAACCGTTCACGTTGGGCGTGGGTCCGGCCGGGAACTACGTGGCCGGGCTGGGACCCGCAGCAAACGGCAGACCTGAAGGCGAACCGCGCCAGCCTGTTGCCGCCGGTCCGTTCGAGATCACGGTATGCGCGTGGACCGTGATCGGCCGGTTCGACCGAGCATCACGTTCTGCGTTTGACAGCAACTCCTGACGGTCGGAAGGTTGTCCCAGCGGAATCTGACTGAAGACCCCAGGAGGGTGACCATGGGCAAAGTGGTGCATTTCGAGATCCCGGCCGATGACCTCGATCGCGCCAAGTCCTTCTACGGCACCGTTTTCGGCTGGCAGCTCTTCACCATGGAGATGCCCGGTGGTGGCGATTACACGAGCGCGACAACGACCGCGGTGGACGAAAAGACCATGACCCCAACGGAACCCGGTGCGATCAACGGCGGCCTGACGCGCCGCGATGAAGGCAATCCCTTCCCCGTCATCACCATCGACGTCGAGGACATCGAAGCTGCCCTGGCGCAGATCGAGTCGGCCGGCGGGTCGACGGTGACGCCGCGCACGGCGATCCCGGGCATGGGTGCGTTCGGCTACTTCAAGGACTCGGAAGGCAACATCATGGGACTGTGGGAGACCGCTCCGTCGACGGGCTGAGGGCGACCGCGCCGCATGGCATGTCTGTCAGCCGGAATCCGGCTCGAGCAGAGCGGCGACCAGCGTCCGGGCGGTCCACTGCTCGAACCGATCCACGGAGTAGCCGGTCTGCCGGACCAGCAGGTCGTAGCTCTCGGGACCCATGATGACCATCAGGGTGTCGATGGCGTCATCGCGGGTCATCCCGGTACGAAGCGCGGTGGTCGGCGATCAGCATTGCGGTCGTCCGAGACGATCCGCCGCCGACAAAGTAGACCAGGTTCCCGCCGGGCCGTGCCCGATCGGCGAACAGCCCGCGCAGCGGAGTTCCTGGCCGTCGATGATCAAAGGTTCAGTCCATCTCAGGTTGGCCTGCAGCCTGAAATGGCCACGAATCTTGATCACCAAGGGCGGTGCCGTACGGCCGATCAACAGGTCCGTCCGTCACTCATCGCACCGCCATACCTGGGGACAACCGTGATGAGTCGGGGGCGTCTACCCTGACGACACGGCCTCCAAGCTCGCCTTCGGCGTCGCCCTACAAGATCACCCGGGATTCCTGCACACACCGATCCCGCATTCATCACCACGACGGACCGGCCACCGACTACGCCGGCATCACCGCCGGCGTGCTGCTGGCGGCCGGTTCCGGCAGTCCCGAGTACTTCACCGAGAACTGCCTGGGACTGGCGGACGGGATACCGTGTTCTGGGTTGTTGACAACGGCTCGTCCCACCGCGGTCAGAAGGCGATCGACCGGCTTGCCGAACGGTTCCCCAACACCATCCTGGTGCACACCCTGGTAGACGCATCGTGGTTGAATCAAGTGGAGATCGTCTTCTCCATCGTCCAGCGAAAAGTACTCTCGCCCAACGATTTCGATGATCTCGACGTCGTCGTCGAACGGCTCGCCGCCATTCGAAACCCGTGACAACGAAGCCGCGAAGCCCTTCGACTGGAAGTTCACCACCACCGACCTGGCCGAGGTCATGGACCGACTCGACCGACATCGGCCGACGATCCCTACCGACCCGGCACAACCCCGAGCGGCCTGACCCCGGACGAACTTGCGAGCGGGGACGACTGAGATGATGTCGCGGACATCGTCGGCAACATCCTGGCCGTGCCCGGCAGGATCGAGATCGGCGAGCTGTCGCTCGGCGCGGTTCGCTGAACGAGCAGTGCAACGGCCCGCAGAGGACAGTGATCGCATGTCGATCATGGTTCCGATTGCCGGAGACGAACGCCGGCGGATGTACCTGCTGACGACACTGACCTTCGTCACCGGGATGGTCGATGGCGTGGGATTCGTTGGCTTGGACCACGTTTTCGGCGGAACGGCGACCGGCAACATCCTCATCCTCGGCATGGCGCTGGGTGGCGGCGCCGACCTGCCGATAGTCGGGCCACTCGCGGCGCTGGTCACCTTCAGCCTGGGCGCAATGGTGGCCGGCATGCTGCTGCGAGGGCACCCCGGCCGGGACTGGGTCGGCACGATCACCGCGATCCTGGTCGTCAATGCCGTGGTCCTGGCGGGCCTTGCCGGGTTGCTGGCGATCACCCAGGAGCGGTTCGTCTCGACCGTGCAGGTGACGGTGTCGTCGGTCACCGCGCTGGTGATGGGTGCGCAAGCCGTGATCGCTCGGCGGATGGCCGTTGCCGAGATGAACACCATAGTGATCACGCTGTCGTTGGTCGCCTGGGTCGGTGAATCCCTGGTCCGGCCCGGGACCGGGATCTGGAACCGGCGCATCGTTGTCGTGCTCGTCCTTTTCCTGGGTGCTCTGGTCGGCGTCGCGCTCATGCGGGTGCACATCGGTGTTCCGATGGCGCTGGCCGCCGCGCTCGTCATGACGATCGCCGTGATCGGCCACCGGACGTTCAGGACAGGTCCGGGCGCCCATGTGGGACGCTGGAACTCATGAGCGGCGCAGCGTCGGAACCGGCGAACGGCGTCGTGACGGTGAGCGTGTCCTACCGGCTGGGATTCGACGGTTTCGGCTGGATCCAGGACGCGCCATAGAACCGGGGTTGCTCGACTGGCTGCTGGCGCTGGAAATGGGTTCGGGACAACATCTCCGCCGTCGGCGGAGACCGCCCCGGGTCACGATCGCGGGTCAGTCCGCGGGTGGCGGGGCGGTGCCACACTGCTCGCCGTCCCGCGCGAGGCGCCCGCGTCATCGCGTTGTCCTCACCGATCTCAGCGAAGAACACCGCAACCAGGGGCCGGTCCGATCCCGGGGCCGGTCTGCACCGCCGTGTCGCTGTGCCGCCCACAGCACCCGGGGCTACGAGCCTGCCGGCGCCGGGACGTCCAGCCCGTGGCGGGCGACGAATCGGAATCGGTCGCCGCGGAACACCGATCGCGTCCACTCGACGACCCGCCCATCGGCGTCGCGAGCGGTTCGGTGCACCAGCAGGATCGGCAGCCCGGTGTCCACCCCGAGCAGCGACGCCTCGACCGGGTCGGCCAGGGCCGTCTCGACGATGTCCTCGACGGAGGCGAGGTGGATCCCGAAGGCCTCGTCGAGGGTTCGGTAGAGGGAGCCGCGGATGGCCAGTTGGTTCGCCAGATCCGGCAAAGGTCCCGGTAGGTGGGCGATCTCGTGGGCGATCGGTTCGTGCGCCGCGGTCCGCAGCCGTTCCACCCGATGGATGGGCGTCCCGAGTGCGACCTCGAGGTGGGCGCTGACCTCCTCGTCCGCGGGTGGCTCGTCGATCCGCAGCATCACGCTGCCCGGCCGCTGACCCTGCGCCTGCAGGTCCCCGGAGAACGAGGTGAGCTGGCGGACCTGCATGAGCTTGGGTTGCGCGACGAACGTGCCGCGTCCCTGGGTGCGTTCCAGCCGGCCGTCGACCACCAGCTCGGCGATCGCCTGCCGCACCGTCGTCCGTGACGTCTCGAACCGCTCGGCCAGTTCCCGTTCCGTGGCCACCGCCGAGCCGGGAGCGAGATCCGCTATCAGCTCGAGGATCTCGTTCTTGACCTGGTAGTACTTGGGAACCCTCAGCACGGGTCTGGCCCTCCGGTCCGACGGAAGCGAATGGTCTACGCCAATCAACCTAGCTCCATTGGCTTAGACCAATCAAGGGGTTCGCGGTCGCCGGACCCCTGCGGACAGGTGTGATCCACGCCATAGTGAGCAGGCTCTTGACTCCTTCGATTGGTCTATGCCAATCTTCTCGTGGTTGGTCTATACCAATACACGGACTTGACGGAGCACCGCCCAGGCGGGTCGCGCCCGTCGCTCACCGACAGGCAGGCGTCGACCAGAGGTGAAGGAGACGTTCATGGACATTGTCCTTCCGGACGACGGGCGGCCAACCGGCCGGCTCGTCCCCAGCTGTTCCGGTCCGGCCGGCCACCCCGGCGGCCGAGGGCACCACCCGGGTTTCCCGACGTCGCGGCTGCGCACGTCCGGGGTCATCGAAAGCGGAGGTAGCTGCTGATGAGCAAGGCGACACTGTCCGAGAAGAAGGTGACCGGGAAGAAGTCGGGGTTGCGTATCCCCGGCTTCGCGCAGCTGCAGCGGTTGGGCAAGAGCCTCATGCTGCCCATCGCCCTGCTGCCCGCCGCCGGCATCCTGCTGCGGCTGGGCCAGCCCGACCTGCTGGGCGGTATCAAGGCGCCGGTGATCGGCCCGTTCTTCGAGGCGATGAGCGCGGCGGGCGGCGCGATCTTCGCCCACCTGCCGCTGCTGTTCGCGATCGGCGTGGCCATCGGTTTCGCCAAGAAGGCCGACGGTTCCACCGCGCTGGCCGCGGCCGCCGGGTACCTGGTGATGGAAGCGGTCTTCACGACCATGTCGCCGATCGTGCTCGACGGCGTGCTGGATCAGCTCGGTGAACAGGCCCAGATCAACTACAGCGTCTTCGGCGGCATCGCCGTCGGCCTGGTCACCGCAGTGCTGTTCGATCGGTATCACACCATCCAGTTGCCGTCGTACCTCGGCTTCTTCGGCGGGCGCAGGTTCGTGCCGATCGCGGTGTCCGTCGCCAGCCTGATCCTGGCCTTCGCGATGAGCTACTTCTACCCGATCTTCAACGCCGGCCTGACATCGGTGGGCCAGTTCATCGGTGGCTCAGGCGCTTTCGGTGCGTTCACCTACGGTTTCGCCAACCGGATGCTCATCCCGGTCGGCCTGCACCACATCCTGAACACCTACATCTGGTTCATCTACGGCGACTACCAGACACCCGCCGGCACCCTGGCCACCGGGGAACTCACCCGGTTCGCCGCCGGCGACCCCAGCGCAGGACTGCTCACCTCCGGCTTCTACCCGATCCTGATGTTCGGCCTCCCGGCGGCGGCCCTGGCCATGATCCAGCTCGCCAAGCCCCGGCAGAAGAAGCTGGCCATCGGCATCCTGGGCGCGGCCGGGCTGACGGCCTTCCTCACCGGAGTGACCGAGCCACTGGAGTTCGCGTTCATGTTCGTGGCGTTCCCGCTCTATGTGGTGCACGCCGTGCTCACCGGCCTGTCCCTGGCGATCGCCTACCAGCTCGACATCCACCTCGGGTTCTCGTTCTCCGCGGGCCTGATCGACCTGCTGCTCTACGGCACCGCACCCGCCGCCAAGAACATCCCGCTGCTGATCGTCATCGGTGTCGCGTTCTTCCTCGTGTACTACTTCCTGTTCCGCTTCGTGATCAAGCGGTGGAACATGCGGACCCCGGGACGCGAGCCGGAAGACGAGTTCGACGCGGAGCAGGCCGCCAACCTCACCGACGGCTCCGGTTCGACCGGCACGTCCGGCGGAGCCGCGATGACGACGGGCGGCGGAACCGCGCTGGCCACCAGGCCGCTCGCCGATACCAAGGCCGAGCAACTGATCGCCGCCTTCGGAGGCCGCGAGAACCTGGTCAACGTCGACGCCTGCATCACCCGCCTCCGGATGCAGGTCGCCGACAGGGCCCTGGTGAACAAGCCGCGACTGAAGGCGCTGGGCGCGGCCGGCGTGATCGAGGTCGGCAACAACGTCCAAGCCATCTTCGGCACCCAGGCCGAAGCGCTGAAAAGCGACATCAACGATGCCCTCGACGGGCCCGCACCGGAGCCGGCGGACGTCCCGGCCATGGCCGAGCCTGTGGTGGCCGCTCCGAGCACACCCGTGGAGAACACCCGGAACGGCACCACCACAACGGTTCTCACCCCGGTCCGCGGCCGTGCCGTGGCCCTGGCTCAGGTGCCGG
>JBBQGJ010000159.1:0-14296 GCA_038322925.1 Mycobacteriales bacterium | reverse complement strand
CTCGCCGGCGCAGCCGTGCGGTTCCGCGAATCCTTCGGCCGCAGCGACCCGGTCTGGTCGCTGATCGGCTTCTTCGCTCACGGGCGGCTCTTGGCCGCTCCACGGCCGCCGCTGCGCAGCTGAAATTCGGGTGCCGCCGGGCCCTGCCACGTCCTGCGCGACCCGTCACCATGCAGACGAAACCCGCGTCACTCATGCCGGACGACCGTCACCCTGCCGACCAAGCCGTCACGCTGCCGGAGAAACAGCGAAAATCGATCTGCATCCTCGACGAAGCCGTCGTCGGCAA
The DNA here is from genome assembly GCA_038322925.1 of Mycobacteriales bacterium. GTDB lineage: Bacteria > Actinomycetota > Actinomycetes > Mycobacteriales > Nakamurellaceae > Nakamurella. The sequence continues at coordinate 14,007 of JBBQGJ010000159.1, read as the reverse complement.
GATCAGCGACGGTCAACAGATAGAACCTGAAGGCGGCGTCCTCGAGGGTGGCCGCCGACTGTTGGGTCTCGCCCGTTCGCGCCCGGTGCAATGCGTCCCACAGGCGCTCCGCCACAACGGAATCGGCGGTGTCGGCGTGGTCATCCACACACGGGCTGGGCGCTTCCAGGATTGCCCGGTCGGTGTCGCCAGGACCGTTGCGCTGCGCCACCGACGCCGTATCCGGTACAGCAACGAGGTGGTACCGGCCGGTTCGCTTGCCCTGGCCGGTAGAGATCGTATGCGGAGTCGTCACGCGACGATGTTCCGCGGCCGAGTCGAACAGAAGTTGAACACCGGAATCGACCGAGACAACATCCATACCAAGAATTCGGCGGCAGACTCCCGCGCCCAGAGTTCATGTGACTGCCCGGGGCCGTTAACCGTGCGGTACTCACTTTCTCGCCGCTGTCCCCGATAGTGCGCAGTTGAAGGGCCGTAGTTCCTTTCGGCTCGGTCGGGAAAGGACATGACCGGCATCCTCGCTCCTTTGCGCGCGATGGCGTTCCCGTCGCTTGCCGCCATCGGCGGGATCAGCATCGTCGACACCCGCCGTACCTGTGCGCGAACGCCGAGATGTGGCCGAAACTGACATGGATAACAGCAAAGGCAATCCGGCCGACCCGCCCAACGGTGTTGTCGTCGGAGGCGTGGATTGGTCACCCGCTTCCCGGAACGCGGCGCAGTGGGCCGCGGCCGAAGCGGCGTGCCGGAAGGCAACCCTGCTTCTGGTTCACGCTTATATGCTGCCCGGCGCCGGCGAACCGGAGTCCCACCGGTCCGATGGCGCGACCACAGCCAGCCACATCCGTGGCGAGCATTTGCTGGCGGACATTGCCATGCAGGTAGGCGGATCGCACCCGGGTGTCCCCGTGACAACCCGGCTGGTGCATGGGGATGCGGTGACGGCACTGCGGGAAGCATCCGCAGGTGCCAGGTTGACCGTGGTGGGTTCTCCCGGCGCCGGCCGGGTCAGCGATGTGGTTCTGGGATCGGTTGCCATGACGATCGCCTCCAACAACCCCGCACCGGTCGCGGTGGTTCCGGCGCGGCGACCAGGCGAGGGTCGGGGCGCGGTCGTGGTCGGCGTCGATGACTCCCCGACCAGCGACCCGGCGCTGGCGTTTGCGTTCGATCAGGCTGCCGTCTGGGGAGCAAGCCTGATCGCGGTGCACTCATGGAACGACGTTCGGGCCGACGCCGCCGTTCCCGTTCACGACATGATCATCGACAAGGATGCCATCGACAGCGACATACAAGCGGAACTCGCGGCCCGTCTGCGGGTGTGGCAGCGTCGATTCCCGGATGTCGCGGTGCGGCGGACAGTCGTCCGCGGGCGGCCCGCGCCCAGCCTGCTTCACTTCGCGCCCGGGGCGCGACTGATAGTCGTGGGCAGTCGCGGCCGCGGCCCCTTCACCGGTCTGCTTCTCGGCTCGACCGGTCACGCCCTGGTCGCCAACGCCAGCTGCCCGGTGGTGATCGTTCGTCACCCGGCCGGCAGCGCGGCGCCGCCTCCAGCGAGGGACTGATCGATGAAGCCGAGGTCGAAGCGGGTGATCGTGTCAATCGGCTGCCTGGTCAGGGTTTTCGACGCCAAGACCGCCATGCGCGTTCACGGCGCGTTCACCCAGCCGGCTTAAGGTCGAGCGGCGCTCGCAGGGTTGCGAGGTGGTGGGTCATCCGGTTCCGGAAGCCCCGGGTGAGGACACGAAGGGGAACGCTCGTCACCGCACGGGCGGTGGTGACGATGAAGCCCGACGACCCCGTGCTGATCGCCAAGGCGCGTGGGCTGGCGAAGAAGCTGCTGCGCAAGGGACTGCCCGAGCGGTGGCTGCACACCCAGGGCGTCGCCACCCGTGCGGCGGAGATCGCGACGACGGTCCCCCCCGAAGATCGATCGGTGCTGATCGCAGCGGCCTGGTTGCACGACATCGGCTATGCCTCCGACATCCGGGACACCGGCTTCCACCCGCTCGACGGCGGGCTGTACCTGCGAGCGGACGGCTGGGATGACCGATTGGCCGCCCTCGTCGCCCACCATTCAGGGGCGAGGTTCGTTCCGGTGGAACGTGGTTTCGGGTTGATGATGGCCGAGTTCGACTTCGAGGACGACGCGGTGTCCGACGCACTGACCTATGCAGACCAGACCGTCGGACCGAATGGGCGGCGCATGACGGTGCCGTATCGCATCGCGGAGGCGATCAGCCGTCACGGTCCGGACTCACCGAACGCACGGGCGCGAGTCGATCGAGTGCCCTACTTGCTGGCCGTCGCTGAACGGGTCGAACAACGCCTGGCTGTGTCGCAGCCGGGGCGGGCAACTGGACGGTGAGTCAGCACACAGGCCTGAGAGCCGGTGGCAAGATTTGTTTGATGCCCGACCGGTCGGAATCTTGACACTGGCTGTGTCAATCCGTTGGCAAGCGGCTCAACTCATCCTGTGCCGTTCGCTCAACAAACACGGGCACGTAATCCCGGATCGGCCGGTTCGCGAATTCCTGGTGTGCGGCCCGGACGATGTCGCGCACCCGGTCCTCGGCCACGTCGGGGAAACGGGCGACCAGCCTCTGGACCACTTCCTCCAGCGCTCGCGCTTCGTGTTCGACCTTGCCGGTATCCATCGCCGCATCTTGTCAGCGATCGCGCTCAGTCACCACTCGTGGGTCAACTGCCCGTGCAGAGCCGTGACGCAGACACGGTGGGAGACGGCCGCGTCCGCCGTACGGAGAGCGGCTCCGCCACCGACGGTGGGGAATCAGCTGAACGGGATCCGCTGGATGGTCAAGACGGCGGGAACGCGCTGGTCGACGGTCACCTTGAGCCATTCCTTCACCTCGGTGGACCCTTCGACGGTGATACGGGTGAGGTTGGCGGCCGGCGCCTTCACGCCGTAGAAGGCCAGCCACCGCGACCCGACGGCGAGCGGGTGGTCCTGGTTGAACACGTGGCTGTCGCCGTTGAACAGGTAGACGGGTCCGCTGAACCGCGCGGATTCCTCGGCGATGGCCCGGACGATCGGCTGGAAGCCGAAGTAGTCGGAGTACTGCGGATCGGTGACGGTGGGATCGAACATGTCCGCCTGGGTGAGCAGCACCACGGCACGTGCCCGGGTGCTGCGGGCGTGCGCGAAGGTGCCGCGGATCAGTTCGATGTCCGCGGCGGTCCGGCCCAGGACCTCGGCGGTCTGTTCAGGGGTCGAGGTGCTATTTCCCGTCCACGGGGCGAGGCTGTTGTTGCTGCCGACGATGTGTACCGCGGCGAACGCCACTCCGCCCCGGTCGTAGCTGACGTTCTCCGAGTAGCCCTGGTCCACCTGGGAGGAGACCCTCATCGGATGCCCGCCCAGGGTTCGTCCGGGGGAAGGAAAGAAGGTGGTGCGGACCTTGTCCAGGCGTTCGAGCGGGTTGTAGCCGCCGTTGTTCGTGCGGTGGCAGTCGGTCCATTCGTTGTCGCCCGGCGTGTAGACAAGTGGGTCGGCGAACCGGTCGAACTGTGTCCGGATCGCGGCGAAGTAGTCGTCGCTGCAGACCGAGGAGCCGCTCTTGATGTCGCCGAGGTGATCCACCAGCTGCACCTGGGGATCGGCGTTGAGCTGATCGACGCGGCCGGGGAACGCGTCCGTCTGTGCCTGCCCGTAGGGAATGTCGCCGATCACCGCGAAGGTGAACGTGGCGCGACCGGTCCCGCGGTCGTGGTCGGACGCGGTGCCGCCGGTGTCGGCGAGAGTCACCCCGCCCGTCATCAACAGGCATACCGCGAGTGCCGCGGCCACCGTCGTGGATCGAGTGCGCATTGCCGCTCCTTCATGTGATGTCGGGGTCGCGGCGGCGGCCCGCTCACCGCGCTGTGCACATCGCGGTGCCGCTGCGGCATGGCGCCGCGGCACCGGCCCGATCAGTGCTCGCCGCTGAAGGTCAGTGCGGGGTTCGGGATGATCTCGAAGGTCACGTTGTCCCCGTGCTGGCGGGTGTAGAACACCCGCCAGCCGTTGCGGAACGGTTGGGGTGTCTGGGTTCCCAGGATGCCGCGGCCGGTTCGGGATGAGCGCATTGGTCCTCCAGGCGACGAGTGACGGTCAGACCATCAACCCATCAGGTGACATCCAGGGGTGCTTCTCCGTGACCGCAGGTAGACAATCCGCGAATCCCCGGTGACCCGACAGCGTCGGGGGATTACTGGGGGAGTACGGCGACGACTTCCCGAACTGCCCGGATCTTGTTCTCCGAGCACAGAGATTCATCGTCGCGTCACCTGATGGGCACTGGGGCGTCGGGTTTCCTCCGCGGCCGGCGGCGACCATCGGCACCATGACGCCATCCCGCTTCCTCGTCGGCATCAAACCCGACCATCGGATCCCGGAGCAGTCGACCTCGACGCACTCGCGTTGGCGGCGACCCGCACGACCTCGCAGTGGACTGTTCGTCCCCGATCGCGCACCCACCCTGATCGACGGGCTGATCGACCGGGTTCACATCGACTGGCCGGAGACGTCGTTCATCCTCACACTGCCGACCGGGGAACAGATCTTCATGCCACGGCACACCGATGGACCGCGCTGTGCCGCTGATCATTCCGGCTACTTCCGCCACTGGGTTCTTCCGTTTTGCGCGGTGGATCCGACTCGCAGCGGGGGACGGTGTCGCATGAACCCCGTTGCCGTCGGTGAGCAACCGGCATTGACGCCGTTCTACGAGATTGATCTTCGGTCGGGGATGCTCGTGATGGGCGCCGGTCCAGCATCTCGCCGTGACGAGCCCGCTAGAGCGCTTCCCCCACCACCTGTGTGACTCCGCGGGTGCGCCGGGCCGGCTGTCCAGATTCGATAGCTGCTTTCCCGGGCGCCGGCGTAGTTCCTCCTGTCGTTGATCGTGCCTCAGGTCCCGAGGGCCCTGCCCAGAGCTCGGCCACCAGAAGGAGCGAGTATGACGCCGAATGACAGCATCGAGGGGCCTGCCCGCTGGAAGCTGATCGAGGCAACCAATGGTTATGACCTCGACAACAGCTTGTATCAGAACCCAGGACCGGTCCCCCGGGGCCAGCCACCGCGGAGCCGCAGCGGACGCCCGGGACTGGCCGTCGCGCGATTCCTGTCGGCACTGTCCGCGGCACAGCGTCGTCGGCGCAAACGACCTGTTGGACCTGCCGGGGCGGTGGGCTCGAAGGTGTGATCCGACCGGCGGGCACAGAGTAGTTCTCGGACGGGGTCCCGTTGCGGCGCAACGTGAATCACACCCGCCGGACGCGTCAGCGATGCGACATTGGATTCAGAACCCCCGGCGTTGGGACAACCGGGGGTTCTTTGCTTGCCAAGGGAGGAAACATGTCATCCCTGCCCCTGAGACTTCGGCGCAGTGCGGTGCCCGGCCGTGGGATCACCACTCTCGCCGACGTACCACGTGACCCACATTCCAAGGTGCTGCACCTGTGTCGGTATCCCGAGAAATGCTGCACGGTCTGCGATCGGCACCGTCAACGATGCTGGCACCCGGTCGGAGGCCGATCCTGGTGATGGATGCTTTTCAGCCCCGAACCCGGCCGAGGCGCGGGTCAGGAATTCATCGCGTCGCGTTCGCAAGAATCAGCTGCGTGATGTGGTCGAGCCGGTCCAAGTCGTCGATGTAGTCATCGGGGTCCGCATCCGAGGCCTCGATCAGGTCGACCAGCATCCCCCTCGTCAAGCCGAGCGCTTCACCGATGAGCGTGAGGTGCTGAGCGATCTCAGCGAGTTCGATCAGCCTGGCGCGCAAGTCGTCGATCTGGTCTTGGATGGAATCACCCTCTGCCATGACTGACCTCCCAGTGAGTTGTCCATCGCGGCCCGCCCGCTTGCTCGTCGGTCGTGCGCTTGGGATTCCAGAGTGTCCGGGCTGCAACTGCTCTCCCGAATCTGGAATGCCGCCTTGCTCTGGTCATCCACATCTCGATCAGCCCACACCCGGCGGCCACCCCCGACGAGCCGTCAGGCCTTTCATGGTGGAGGGCAGCCGTGTCCGACAGGCGTCTTTGCGGTGAACGGCGGGCGACTGCGTGGTGACCGGGGGGCCGGGTGCCGGAACCGGCGCGAACGACGTGGGGTGACCGGCGAACATCGAGGCCCGCGCGAACACGCTTGTCGATCAAGCGGAGCGGACGCGATAGGTTCGGGGATCCGAACTCCTGCACACGGGACAGGTGAGCCGGTCGAGAGAGCGGAGAAAACCGACATGACAACGACCCTTTGCACCTTGCACCGTTACCGACTGGGAGAAGGCCGAGATCGACCGTGCGAACGAGTCGGGGCTGACGCCGGTGACCTTTGTGCACGGACTGTGGCTGCTGTCCAGCAGCTGGCAACAGTGGCGGGATCTGTTCGAGGCCAACGACTTCATCACCATCGCACCCGGATGGCCCGACGACCCCGACACGGTCCAGGAGGCGCACGAGGACCCGAGTGTGTTCGCGCACAAGATGATGCAGGGCGTCACCGACCACTATCTCGAGGCGATCAGCCTTCTCGCCCGCAAGCCGGCGGTGATCGGACATTCCTTCGGTGGGCTGATCGCCCAGAGGATTTCCGGTTGGGGGAGTTGCCGCAGTGACCGTCGCCATCGACAACGCGCCCTTCAAGGGAGTTCTGCCGCTACCGGTTTCGGCGCTGAAGTCGGCGTCCCCGGTGCTACGCAACCCGGCGAATCGGAGCAAGGCAGTGACCCTGACCCTCGAGCAGTTCACCTACGGCTGGACGAACAAACTCGATGAGCCCGAGAGCGCCGAGCTGTACGAGAAGTACCACGTGGCCGCACCAGGGCCCCGCTCTTCCAGGCTGCAGTGGCGAACTTCAACATCCTGGGCGGCGAGACCCGAGTCGATACCAAGAACCCGGACCGTGGGCCGCTGCTCATCATCGCCGGCGAGGCCGACAACACCGTCCCGCTGGCGATCACCGAGGCGACCTACAAGATCCAGTCCAAGAACCCCGGACTCACCGAGATCGTCACCGTGCCGAACCGCGGACACTCACTCACCATCGATCACGGCTGGCGCGAGGTCGCCCAGCTCGCGCTGACTTTCGTCAACCGCTTCTGCTGATCAACCGCTGACGACAGAATCGGCGACCGATGTCCACGGCCGCCCTGGGCTCGGCCAGAGATGTTTTCTGGCCGAGCATGTCGGCGAGGCCGGGACTGGTACATGCACCCGAACGGTCAGATCCCCGCCTAGGAATGGAACTTCTCCGACGTCAACCCGCCGGTGCACGCCTGGGCCGCCATCAGGGTCTGCAGCAGCACCAGTTGTGATTTGGCGAATTCCGGATCGATGTGCGCGAGCGTGACGCAGTGGAACGCCAGGTCCCAGGCCGCGAACCACGGATATTCCCACGGGTCGGGCATCAGGATGACTTCGTGGTTGTTCAGGTGCCGCCACTGGCCGTTCCGGATCTTCCCGCGGCCCGCCGGGGGCGCCGGCTGCCCGGGGTCACCGGCCAGCCATCGTTTCACGTCGTAGTGGAAGAACTGCTTGCCCCACAGCAGGCCGGCGAAGGCCTGCCGCGCGACCAGAGCCTCATCCGCCGGATGGTCCGCTGGGATCACCGAGGCGTAGAACTCGTCAGCCTCCGCTTTCCGCGCCGCCGCCACCGCATCGAAGGCTGATGTGAGGTCGATCGGCGCTGTTTCCAGGCCCGACGGGTCGGTGTCCAGCGCCGGGTGCGGCACGCCGACAGCCGGACCTTGATCACCCTCGTCCCGCCGGGTGGGACCGTCACGGTGTAGTGCAGTGCGGCCTTGGTGCCGGTGTGCTCGGGGTTGACCGTGTCCGCGCCGTGTAGCAGGTAGTCGTTGATCCCGTCCTTCGGGTACGGGGTGCCGTTCGACCCACCGAACAGGCGCTGATTGTTCGTTTCGTTCTCGCAGAACAACGGCTCCGCCGGATTGCAGGCGATCGGCCGTCCGGTGGAGCCGAGCCGTCCCCGACCAGCACCAGCGGACCGGACCGGGAGTGGTCGCCGACGATCCGGTCACCGTCCAGCCGCAGGCTCGGCTTCGGGTGATCGGAATACCCCCACGACCACGTGTTGCGGAACCACAACGTGGGCAGCACATGCAGGGTCGCCTCGTCCGGCCCCGCGTTCTCCACGGTGATCTGCATCAGCAGATCCCGCGGGCAGGCCTTGGCATAATCGACGGTGACCACCCAGTACCGGTCATCGTCGAATGCATCCGTGTCGACCAACTCGTATTCGGGTTCCAGCTTGCGCCGGCGCGCGTTCTCGGCGACCAGGTCGGTGTAGGGGAATTCCCGCTGCGGGTGGTGGTATCGCCAGGTGTTCCACGAATGGGTCGGGGTGCCGTCCAGGTACCACCAGTATTCCTTGACGTCCTCTCCGTGGTTGCCCTGTGGCCCGGTCAGCCCGAACATCCGCTCCTTCAGAATCGGATCGACGCCATTCCACACACCGAGCGCCAGGCACCAGTTCTGCGTCTCGTCGCTGAACCCGGCCATGCCGTCTTCGTTCCACCGGTACACCCGGGACCGGGCATGCTCGTGCGGAAAGAACGACCATGCGTCACCGTCGGCGCTGTAGTCCTCGCGCACGGTGCCCCACGCCCGTTCGGACAGGTACGGTCCCCAGTCCCGCCATTCCGGTGTTCCAGCGCCGGTTTCGGCCAGCCGCACCCGCTTCGCACCGGAGACCGGCTCCACAGATCGAAGGGTGAGGTCGGTCGCTGAGCATCGTCATGTCATCCCCTTGGTCGCCATTGGGTGCTACACGGTGCACGGACCGCCGAACCTCCGGGAAGCGGCACGGGCCCGACCTGCGGTCCGCGGTGCAGCCCGGCGATGGCTCATCAGAGGTCTGGCGCGCCGCTCACCGTCCAATCCGAAGGAATAACGCACCATCAGGCTCAGGTAGGTGAAATCGGGATGAACAGCGCACGAAGCAATGTGCAGGCACCCATTCCACCGATCAAGCCCCGGGGGCCGCACACTCGTTGGGGCGACGCCTGTTCGCGCCGATGAGATCGCCGATCGCGTGGCAGAACCACGGCTTGCCTCGGCGGGGTTCGACGCCGAGTCCAGTGGCTCAGAGCCACTTCCGGTGTTTGAACACGAGATAGAGGGTGGTAGCTATGATGATCATGATCGCCACCGAGGCGAAGAAGCCTGCGTCCTGGCCGAACCCGGGATACGGAACGTTCTGGCCGAAGAACCCGGTGACCGCGGTCGGCACGGCGACGATGGCCACCCACGCGGTGATCTTGCGCATCTGGTCGTTCTGCTGGACCGAGGTGGTATGCAGGCTCTCGGCAGCGATGGTCATGTGGGTGCTGGTCCTGGTCTGGAAGAACTCTATGACACCGTGCAGGAATTCGCGTTGACCGTCGGCCATGCTGGCGACCTGGTGAAAGCGATCGGCGATGTCCGCGACCAGCGGGCGTTCGGCCTCTGGTAGTGATCGTACGAGTTTGGCCATCCGGTCGTAGGTGGCGGCGGAGTGCACGGCGATGGTGCGGATCGCGAGCAGGGCGTACCAGGTCTTGAACAATTCGTCCAGGAACGGTTCGGGGTCGCCTTTGACCTTGTCCCCGCCGAGCATGAGCTGCCGTTCCAGGACACCGGACTGCTCGGCCAGCGCCGCGATCAGGTCCACCTCGCGGCGGGTCAGCGCGGACACGACCGCGGAGGACAGTTCGAACGGTGACCGCGGGTGCAGGTGTCCGTTGTCGATTCGGTACAACACCTGCCGGGTGTCCAGCAGTGCCACCTCGGGATCGAGGATCTCGCTGAGCGGCCCGTGCACGGTCACCAGATAGTTCGTCCCGAGAAACTGGTCGATTTCCACGTAGTGCACATGGCCGCGCGGGCCGATCTGCGGTGCGTGCAAGACCGTGAAGACGTGGTCGTCGTACACGTGCAGCTTGCTGATGTGATTGCGTTCCACGCAATCACGGACGGCGATGTCATGGAAACCGAAGATCTCCGACAGCGTTGTCGCGACCGTGGGGTCGCACCGCGGTATGTCCACCCACACCAGCGCGTCCCGGTCCTGCAAGAGCTCCGGCAGTTCCTCGACAGAAACCGTTTTCGCGCCGGAATCAGTCACGAGATAGACGTCGATCATCGGCAGCTCCTCGTCTCCGACCTACGCTACCTTCGCACCATGTCCGTGGCAGCTTGACCGCCCAAGATGAATTCTCGGTGTGCGCCACAGCCGACGTTAGTGCTGCCGGGGCGCCCGCGACTGCGAGCGGTGCTGCCGAGCCCATTGACACCCGACCAATTCTGACGCGATGGCGAGCCTGGCTCGTCTGCGGGCGGGTCACCTTCACCGCTGATTTCCGGGTGGCGTGAGTCCTTGTCTGTTGGATCACTACCCGGTCTCGGAGACAGCTGAGGCGGCGAGGATGAACCCGGGTGACGAGTCCCGGAAAGCGAGATTGCTCAGGTGGCTGATCCGGTGGTCATGGTGGAACACCTCGAGAAGCGTTACGGCGCGCTGGTTGCGGTCAGTGACGTCAGTTTCCAGGTGCAGCCGGGTGAGATCTTCGGGATCCTCGGGCCGAACGGCAGCGGGAAGACGACCACCGTGGAGTGCCTGCAGGGGTTGCGCGATTTCAACGGTGGATCGGTGCGGGTCCTGGGGTTCGACCCGTCACGTCAGGCGAACGAGCTCCGCCGTCACATCGGGGCCCAACTGCAGGAATCCGCCCTCCCCGATCGGATGAAGGTCTGGGAGGCGTTGCAGTTGTTCGCCTCGCTGCGCCCGGGTGGGCTGGCGTGGGAGTCGGTGATGGACGAGTGGGGCCTGGCGGACAAACGCAACGCCGCTTTCGCCAACCTGTCCGGCGGACAGCAGCAACGGCTCTTCGTCGCTCTGGCCCTGGTGAATGCACCAAAGGTGGTTTTCCTGGACGAGATGACAACCGGGCTGGACCCGGCGTCGAGGCGTGTCGCCTGGGAGCTGATCGACCGGGTCCGCGAGCAAGGGGCGACGGTCGTGATGGTCACCCACTTCATGGACGAGGCCGAGCGCCTCTGCGACCGGGTAGCCGTGATCCATCGGCACACCGTCGTGGCGATGGGGTCGCCGGCCGGGCTGGTGGCCGAGCTGGGAGGCAGCGGCGAGGTCACGTTCACCACGGACGACGACGTGTCCTTCCTGCGTGCGGTGGACGGTGTCCGGGACGTCACGCGCGAGGGACGCCGGGCTTCGGTCACCGGGACCGGGCCGCTCCTTGCGTACGTTGCCGCGGCGCTGGTGGCCCGCGGCATCGCCCCGGTCGACCTCGAGGTGCGCCGGGCCAGCCTGGAAGACGTCTTTCTGGACCTCACCGACGGGAACCGGTGATGCGCACCGCCGCCAGGTTGGGCTGGCTGGAAATCAAACTGCTGATCCGCGAACCGCTCACCCTGGTGTTCTCGCTGGCGTTGCCACTGATCGTGCTGCTGATCCTCGGTGGGGTTTTCGGTAACTCCGCCTCCGCGCCGGGGCAGCCGGTGTTCTACCGCGGGGTGGGGCCGATGTCGTATTACGTCCCGGCCTACCTCTGCCTGGTCATCGCGTCGGTGTGCGTGATCAGCATCCCGACCCATATCGCCGGATACCGTGAACGGGGGGTGCTCAAGCGTTACCGGTCTGCGTCGCTGAGCATCTGGGTGATCGCCGGCTCGGAGTTGGTCGTCGCGTTCGCGCTGTCGGCGGCGAGTTCGGTGATCCTGCTGATCGCGGCTCGCCTTGTCTACGCCTTCGACGCGCCGTCCTCGCCGATCGGTGTCGTTGTCATTTTCTGCTACTTGACCGTCGGCTTCACCGCGATGGGTCTCCTGCTCGGTGGCCTGGTCCCGACCGCACGGGCCGCGCAGGCCGCGGGCCTACTGATCTGGTTCGTGATGCTGATGGTGGGGGGCGCAGGGCCGCCACGGGAGGTGCTGACCGGCGCCATGGGATACGTTTCGAACGGGACCCCGCTCTGGTACGCCGTGCAGATCATGCACCAGCCCTGGCTCGGCCTCGATCCCGGAACGTCATGGTGGGTGTTCACCGGTGCCGCCCTGATCAGCGGCGGCCTCGCGCTGAGGTTCTTCCGATGGGAATGAGCGGTCGGACGGAGCGGCATCAGTTGCGGCGCGCCCAGCGCATCAGACGATCGAATCCCCGCGGCCATCGTGATCCATCACGCCCTGGGCATGAGCAACGACCTCCGCCGCGAGGCAGACTGGCTGGCAGCGCACTCGGCTTCCGCAACTTCACCAACTACATCGCCAGATCCCTGCTGGAAACCGGCGGCTTCAGACCCCAACGACACCCTCGATCGTGAAGAGCCACCAAACTGCCACGTGAGTGGGCGCCCGCCGACGCTGTCGCGTGTCACTGCTGCCCTGCCTCGCCCCACCGCGCCAGGGCGTTGATGGTCTCCCGGAGCGCGGCCCCGCGCTCGGTGAGGGCGTACGCAAGCACGTTGTGGGCGAGCGGAACCCGGTACAGGATGCCCGCCGCGTGCAGTTCCCGCAGCCGAGTGGCGAGGATGTTCGTGGGTGCGCCGAGTTCGCGCTGGAGGTCGCCGTAGCGCTTTGCGCCGTCGAGGAGGCTGCGGACGACCAGGAGCGCCCAACGCTGGCCGACGAGTTCGAGCGCTGCGGCCAGGCCGTCCCCGTCGTCGGACGTCACCCCGCGGGCGGGCCGTCCGGGTCCGTCCAGAACGGCGCGAAGTGGTTGCCGTCCGGGTCGTCGAAATGCCGCTGGTACATGAAGCCGTAGTCATCCGTCCCGCCGAGTTTTGCGCCGGCGACCTCCGCCTTCGCGACGAACGCGTCCACGTCGGCACGGGTCGGGAAGTCGAACGCGAAAGTGACCAGCGAGGTCGTCGCCGGGTCGCCGACCTGCTTGCTGCCGTCGCCGAGGCTCGCGTAGTAGTCGCGGCGGAGCGCCATCAGGTACAGGTCGTCATCGAGGACGAAGCACGCGGCGTTGTCGTCGGTGACGGCCTCGTTGATGCTCCAGCCGAGGGCGGTGAAGAACGCCTTGGAGCATTCGAGATCGGCGACCGGGAAGTTCGCGAAGAAATTCATGACTTGATACTTGCAAAAAGCAAGTGCGTGGTCAAGTGCCCACCCACAGCGGAGTTAGCAGACTGACCGAGTGACCGAACTGTGCGACGGCCTCACCACTCGCCCGCTCACGACCGACGACGCGCAAGCGGTGTTCGAGGTCATCGCCGCGTTCACGCTCGGGAGGACCTTGAAGAAGCGTGCCGTGAAGAAGCGTGCCGTCGACGTGCCGACGTACTTCGACCGACCCGGCACCAGCAACGGGCCAACCGAAGCCATCAACGGCCGCCTGGAACACTTGCGCGGCCGCGCACTCCAACTTCCGCAACCTCACCAACTACATCGCCAGATCCCTGCTGGAAACCGGCGGCTTCAGACCCTACCTACACCCTCGATCGTGAAGAGCCGGATTACCTGAGCGGAACGTTGCCCGATCGTCGGCAGCTACGGCGCCAAGGACCGCGGCAACCGCGGCACCGCGCAGCGGCTGGAACGACTGCTGACCGACCTCGGCGTCGACCACGACATCAAGGGAGTACCCCGACGCGGGACCCTCTTTCCGCAACGACCACAACCCGGCCGAAGCCCCCGCAGTATTCGTCATGCTCGCCGAGCTCTCGGGCTCCACCTGCCATGAGCCCTCGGCCCGACGCCCGGCGGAGGCGGACACCAGGTGCACCACTTGACGCGAACACATTCAGACCGGCAGGCATGCGGGTGCGCGCAACCTTCGTCGTGGGGCGTTGGTCGTGTTCGCGTTGGAGGCGATACCCAAATGTGACGTTTCTGATTTGAAATCTAGCCTGGATCTTGCGTGCGCCCAGTGGAACTGGAGGTGCCTCGTGACGGGGTGATCTGTTCGTTCGTGCTCGTCGTCGCTTGCCGGTGTGAGTCCGGTCCGGGTAGCTGTCAGGAGGCCCGGTAGCAGACTGGCGGCTC
>JBBQGJ010000158.1:0-14327 GCA_038322925.1 Mycobacteriales bacterium | reverse complement strand
TTCCATCGTCGGTTCCATCGTCGGTTCCATCGTCGGTCCCATCGCCGGTCCCCTCGTCGTTCGGAACCGGCCGGTACCCGGGAGCGACACGCCCGGCGCCGGGAGCTCCTCCGAAGTCGCCCGCCGCGGAGCCCGAGCGCGGCGACCTCGGGCGCCGATGGTCGCGGATGCCGTCAGTCCGCCGCCCGTCATCGGGCATCGTTCCGCTTGGTTTCCCTGTTTCCGGCGGAGTAGGCGAGTGTGACGAATCGTCCGACCACGCAACCGATCACGCAGCCGGCCTTGTCGAGCACGGCCCGACCAGTTACCGGATGGGCCGCTGGGCCCGACTCGCGGTGACGACGACAGTGCTCGTCGCGGCAGCGCTGCTGACGGTGTCGCTGCTCTCCGGCCCGGCACCTCGACGCATGGTCGACGTCACCGTCGGCCCGGGCGACACTCTGTGGTCGATTGCCACCGCCCAGGCGCCGGATCGCGATCCGCGTGCGGTCATCTCGGAGATAGAGCAGCTCAACGGACTCGACGACGACGTGCTGCACCTGGGTGTGGTGCTCCGAGTACCCGCCGAGCAGAACTGATGGCGCGGCGGGTCGCTCAGCACGGTGACCGATCCCCGAAAGATCTGTCTCGACACGCGGTGAGGACTTGCGCGCTCGTCCGCTGCGATCTACCGTCAACCCCTACATCTGGTACTTACACGGGTGTAAGATATCAACAGGTTGTGCTACTACCGGCGGACAGTTATCCACAGGATGCGGGAGTTGCCCACCGGGAGTCCACAACAGCGTCCACAACAGACGTCATGACAGCGATCCACCCGGCAGTCCTGCTCCCGGTTCATGCCGATCGGAGCGGCGGGGCAGGTGGCTCCGAACCGGCCGTGGTCGGAGCCGTCGCCGGACCGATCTCCGGTGGCCGCGTCAGACGGCGACCAGCACGACTCGAGCGGACAGGGAGGTGCACGACATGCGATGCCCCTTCTGCCGGTTCCCCGATTCCCGGGTGATCGATTCTCGCGAGATCGACGACGGGCAGGCCATCCGCCGTCGGCGCTCCTGCCCGGAGTGTTCGCGCCGATTCACCACGGTGGAGGAGGCACTGCTGGTAGTGGCCAAGCGCAGCGGTGTCACCGAGCCGTTCAGCCGCGCCAAGGTCGCCGATGGCGTACGACGCGCCTGTCAGGGCCGCCCGGTGGATGAGGACGCACTGGCCAAGTTGGCGCAGCAGGTGGAAGAAGCGGTGCGTGGGTCGGGTCAGGCCGAAGTCCCGAGTCAGGAGATCGGGCTGGCCATCCTCGGCCCGCTGCGAGAACTCGACGAGGTCGCGTATCTGCGATTTGCCTCGGTGTACCGGTCGTTCACCTCGGCGGACGACTTCGCCGCCGAGATCCGGGACATGCGCGTCGCCGCAACGCCGCCCGATCCGGTGGACCCCAGCGCTGCGTTCTCGGCAGCAGGGCCGTCCCCCGCAGCGCCGGCAGGCAAGCATGACCCGCCGATCGACATTCGCGGACCGGCCCAGAGCCTGCCGCCGGTCGGGGTGGGCTGATCGCATTCCGGTCCGCAGCGGCGTCGGCCACGGCCAGCCGCAGGACCAGCGCACGTCACGTACAGCGTCACCCAGCGCCAACGTTGTCAACGCTCCAGCCGCGCCGCCGGTGGAGTGCCGCCCAGGGGAAGGAACTGCAGAACATGACAGACACCGTCGGTGCGATCGAAACGTCCACTGAGTCGACTGCGTCGTCGAACGGCCAGACCAAGAACCGCAAGGCCCTTGCGACTCAGCAGGGAGATCGGAGCACCGGGCCCCGGGGTCTGCACCTGGAACGGCTGTACACCACCGCTGGTGTGCATCCCTACGACGAGGTCAGCTGGCAGCGTCGCGACGTGGTGATGACGAACTGGCGCGACGGGTCGATCAACTTCGAGCAGCGCGGTGTCGAGTTCCCCGACTTCTGGTCGATGAACGCCACCAACATCGTCACCAGCAAGTACTTCCGGGGCGCGGTCGGCACGCCGACCCGTGAGTCGAGCCTGCGGCAGATCATCGACCGGGTGGTTGGCACCTACACCGCGGCCGGCGTCGAGCACGGCTACTTCGCGACCGACGAGGACCAAGAAATCTTCGCGCACGAACTCACTTGGATGCTGTTGCACCAGGTGTTCGCCTTCAACTCGCCCGTCTGGTTCAACGTGGGAACCGCTTCGCCGCAGCAGGTTTCGGCGTGCTTCATCCTCTCCGTCGACGACACGATGGACTCGATCCTGAACTGGTACCGCGAGGAGGGGCTGATCTTCAAGGGGGGGTCGGGCGCCGGGCTCAACCTGTCTCGGATCCGGTCGTCCAAGGAATTGCTGTCCTCCGGCGGCACCGCCTCCGGTCCGGTCTCGTTCATGCGCGGCGCCGACTCCTCCGCCGGAACGATCAAGTCCGGCGGCGCCACCCGCCGGGCCGCCAAGATGGTCGTGCTCGACGTCGACCATCCGGACATCGCCGAGTTCGTCGAGACGAAGGCCAAGGAAGAGAACAAGATCCGGGTGTTGCGGGATGCCGGTTTCGACATGGACCTCGGCGGCGAGGACATCATCTCGGTGCAGTACCAGAACGCCAACAACTCGGTCCGGGTGTCGGACGAGTTCATGCGCGCCGTTGAATCGAACACAGCAGCGGGTTCCGCGTTCGGCCTGCGCGCCCGGCAGACCGGCGAGGTCGTCGAAACCGTCGAGGCCCGTGAGCTTTTCGGCAAGATCACGCAGGCCGCGTGGTCGTGCGCCGACCCCGGCATCCAGTACGACGACACCATCAACGACTGGCACACCTGCCCGGAGTCGGGCCGGATCAACGCGTCGAACCCGTGCAGCGAGTACATGCACCTGGACAACTCGTCCTGCAACCTGGCCTCGCTCAACCTGATGAAGTTCCTGTCCGCCGACGGGTCCTTCGACGCGGCCACCTTCGCCAAGGCCGTCGAGTTCGTCATCACCGCGATGGACATCTCGATTTGCTTCGCCGACTTCCCGACCCAGCCGATCGCCGAGACCACCAGGGCCTACCGGCAGCTCGGCATCGGCTACGCCAATCTCGGCGCGCTGCTGATGGCGACCGGTCACGCGTACGACTCGGAAGGTGGTCGGTCGTTGGCCGCGGCCATAACCACGCTGATGAACGGTGTCGCGTAACGGCGCTCCGCCGAGCTTGCCGGGATCGTTGGACCGTACGACGGGTACGCCCGCAACGCCGATGCGCACAAGCGGGTCATCCGCAAGCACGCCGCCGCGAACGACTACATCCGCACCTTCGGCGGCACCGATGCGAACGCGCTGAAGCTGGCCACCAGGGTCTGGGCCGAGACCATCGCGCTCGGCGAGAAATACGGCTACCGCAACGCGCAGGCGTCCGTGCTGGCGCCCACCGGCACCATCGGTTTGATGATGGATTGCGACACCACCGGTATCGAGCCGGATCTGGCGCTGGTGAAATTCAAGAAGCTGGTCGGCGGCGGTTCGATGCAGATCGTCAACCAGACGGTGCCAGGCGCGCTGCGCTCCCTGGGATACCAGGAGGAGCAGATCGAAGCGATTGTCGAGTTCATCGCCGAGCACGGACATGTCGTCGACGCACCGGGTCTCAAGCGTGAGCATTACGAGGTCTTCGACTGTGCGATGGGGGAGCGGTCGATCGCGCCGATGGGTCACGTCCGGATGATGGCCGCAGTCCAGCCGTTCATTTCCGGTGCGATCTCCAAGACGGTCAACATGCCGGAGAACGCCTCCGTCGAGGACGTCGCGGAGATCTACCAGCAGGGCTGGAAGATGGGCCTGAAGGCGCTGGCCATCTATCGCGACAACTGCAAGGTCGGCCAGCCTCTGTCTGCGTCGAACAAGAACCACGGCGAAAAGTCAGCTGATGCTTCGGCGGGCGCGGCCGACGCGGCGGTGGTTGCGGCGGCACCAATGGTGACCGGTCCGGTGCGCCGGCGGTTGCCGAAGAAGCGTCCGTCCCAGACGGTGTCGTTCACCGTCGGCGGTGCCGAGGGCTACCTGACGACCGGTTCGTACCCGGACGACGGGCTCGGCGAGGTGTTCATCAAACTAGGCAAACAGGGCTCCACGCTGGCCGGCGTGATGGACGCGTTCTCCATCGCCGTGTCGGTCGGGCTGCAATACGGGATTCCGCTGGAGTCCTACGTCGCGAAGTTCACCAACCTGCGTTTCGAGCCGGCCGGCATGACCGACGACCCGGATGTCCGGATCGCGACCTCGGTGATGGACTACCTGTTCCGCCGGATCGCGCTGGATTACCTGCCGGTGGAAGCCAGGGCGGAGCTGGGCATCTTCTCGGCGGAGGAGCGCGCGGCGCAGGTCTCGGCCACCTATGGCAGCGAGAATGCCTCGGACACCAGCCATCTCGTCGAGGATCTGCGGACGACGGTCGATGCCACCCCGGTGGTGCGCCCGGCGATCGAATCCGGCGGTCACAGCCCCGCGCCCGCGGCTGATGCCGGGTCGGGTGAGGCTGACAAACACGAGGTCACCACGAAGGGCCGCGCGGGCTCGTCAACGGAGCTGCTGGAATTGGTGATCGGCAAGGCCTCGGACGCGCCGCTGTGCTTCACCTGCGGGACCAAGATGCGTCCGTCCGGAGCCTGCTACGTCTGCGAGGGTTGCGGCTCCACCTCCGGCTGCAGCTGATCACCAGTGGCATCCGATACCGGGCCGACGGGGTCGCGATCTGGATGCCGCAACACAGACTCCGGGCCAGGCCACGTTGTTCTCCCACGTGGTCTGGCCCGGCGCCACCAGGTTCCCGCGGAGATTCTGGCCGCATCAGGGAGCGATTTCATCCGCGAGGATCATGCCGCTCGCCGCGATCCGCCACCCGGCCGAGCCCTGAACATGCTCGGCGCGCTCGCGTGCACATCACCTGCTGCTCAGGAAGTCCCGGCGAGCACCGTGCCCGTCATCACTTCGAAGAACCGGTCGGGTTCCTCGAACAGCGGCCGGTGGCCGGAATTGTCGAAGGTGATCCACTGCTTGGCGGGTGCCTGCAGCAGGTCGTACCATTCGCGGGCCAGCACCGCGCGCCCCCGGGCCTCGTGCAGGCCCTCCACCAGATAGACGGGAACGCTCAGCTCCTTCGCCTGAACCCGGAAGTCGATGTCGGCCAGTTGCGGATACACCGTCATGAAGGTATCCAGGGTGCCGGCCGCCGCGTTGATCTTGTCCATCAGCGAGTACTCGGTCACCATCAGGTTCATCGGCATCTCGCCTCGAGCTGCGTAGGCCGGAACCCGTTCATAGGAATTCCAATTCCGCTCATAGCCGGCCACCACCATGACCGCCCTGACGTCCTGGTACGGCGAATCGCCCAGCGCCAGCAGGGTGGCTTCGAGATCGGCGTTGCCGATTGACCGCGCATAGTCCAGCGAATCCTGCATGAACCTGCGATCCGTCTCGGTCTCGCTGACCATCTGCCCCGCGCCGACGAACGCGTGGTAGAGGTCCGGCCGCTGTTGCGCCGCCAGCACGCCCAGGGTCGTACCCCAGGAATTCCCGACCAGATAGATCTTGTCCTCGTCGAATCGCTCTCGTAGGTAGTCGGTGAGCTGGATGGTGTCGGCAACGATGCGGTCGAGGGTGTACGTCTCCGTCGGGTCCAAGGCGGCCCGGGACTTGCCCGCTCCGCGCTGATCCCACGTCGCGACCACGAACCGCTGCTCCAGCTGTTCCCCGAACAGCCGCATCGCTCCGATGTCGGTCCCGCCGGGACCGCCGGCGAGGAAGAGCAGCACGGGATTGTCGGTACTGCGCCCGCGGATCATCACCACCTGGTCCTGGCCGCCGATCTGCAGCGTCGCCAGCTCCGCGACGCTGCCCGGCAATTCATCGCCGTTCGCGGTCAGGATCGGCGCGGTGGCGGCGGGCAACGCGATGACGAATGCCAGCCCGAGCACGCCGATCGTGACCATCCCAGTCACGGTCCTTCGGGTGAGGCGGCCGATCCGCCCGCGCCGAGAAATCCCGTTCCGCCCTTCGCCGGGCGAAATTCCGCACCAGCGGCGGGCCAGCGCCGCGCCGTACGCAGCGCCCAGGATCATCGGAACAAGTGCCAGGATCCCGTGCACGCCGCGGCCAACGATGATCGCGATGATGCCGATGACGTCGGCGTGCATCGCGTCGACCGTCGGCCCGCTCGACCCGATCCTGACCATTTCGTAGACGGCCACGAAGACCGCGGGCGCCAGGGCCATCGCCCATCTCGAGCGGAGAACGAGCCCGACCGATCCGCCGGTCAGCACGCCGGCAACCATGGTGACCAGGGCCTGCGTGGTGGTGATCGGGCCGCGGGCCATCGCCAGCGCGGACAACAGCCCCACCAGCGCCGGCACCGCGACGGCGACGGCGATCGCGATCCGCCGGTCGCCCCACAACAGCCGGAGCCCCCGGGCGACAAAGGTATCCGTGCTCCCAAGAATCGAGTCGGGACTGCGAAGGTCGGTAGGGCCGTGACCCATGACGTGTCGTCTCCTCGTTCGGACCCGTCCGTGGCCGGGCCCTCGCCGTGGTGAATTGCTGGAAATACCGGGACGGCGGTCGCGGCGATTCGAGCGGGCTACCTACCTAACAGCCTGCGCGGCAGTCGCAGCGGCCGGCAGAGCACAACGGCCCCCGTGCCCGGTGTTCCCGCGCACACCCGCACCGGGCATCAGCACTGTTGCGGGCCCGCGGTTCGGTCTCGGAGGTGCGATGAAATGCTCTCCGAGGCCTTCGCACACGAGCGCCGGGGGGTGCGGCAGAATCAGTAAACAACGACGAAGCCCCGTGTCAGCAGACGTGCGGGCGGTCCTGCGCACCGCTCAGGCCCTCGCGCCGGAGAGGGTTTCGGCGCTGCTGTAGGAGGCCCTTGCCACCTGCCGGGTTTCGTTCCGGCGACGGGGCCGTGCTGGAGCGCCCTGCCTCACTGCGATGCTGACCGAGATCCGTGCTGCCCATGTTGTTCTGATCTGCCCCCGGACTACGCCGGAGCGCGTCCTGGGAGCTTCAAGAAGCTGTTGGATGGACCGTCGGGCGGCGGCGAAATCAATCATGAGAAGCCGCTGTCCCGGATGAGTGTTGCGAACGATTCTGTTGTCCGGTAAGGCATCGACGCGGTGTGGTCGGCGCTGTTGACGGCGCCGGCCGAAATGAGGAAACGACCGCCCGGTCCCCGGGCGGAACGCACTTGCCCACCGATGGGACGATCGGTGCATGGGAAAGACCTATCCGAGCATCGACGACTCACTGAACTCGTGGCTGTCCCGGCAACGGATGTTCTTCGTCGGCACGGCACCGCTCAGCGGTGACGGCAGCGTGAACGTCTCGCCGAAAGGGATGGCGGGCACGTTTGCCGTGCTGACCCCGCACCGGGTGGCCTACCTCGACTACACCGGTTCGGGCGCGGAAACGATCGCGCACCTGCGTGAGAACGGCCGCATCGTGCTGATGTTCTGTGCCTTCGACGGCCCGCCCAAGATCGTCCGACTGCACGGCACGGGCCGCGCGGTGCTGGCCGGCGAACCCGAGTTCGATGAGCTGCGCCCGGCCTTCGGCAAGGACCTGACGGCGGGGCAGCGCTCCGCCGTCGTTGTCGATCTGACCAGGATTTCCGACAGCTGCGGTTACGCGGTGCCGCTGATGGACTTCCGCGACGATCGTGATCTCCTCGACCGTTGGCAGGAGCGCCACGACGACGCCTTCTTCCCCGACTACTGGCGGCAGCGCAACGCGGTCAGCATCGACGGGTTGCGGGCCATTGATGTTCCGGCGCCGAACGGCCGGATCGCGGCCGGCTGAGTCCCGACCCGGACGACTCTGGACCGCCGGCGGTCGCGGAGACCTGTCCGGGAGCACCACCGGCGACATTTTGGTCCCTCGGCCGATCAGCCGCATCGGACCATCAGCCGAGCAGCCAGCTGAAGATCCCGACGCCGACCAGCGCACCTGCGATGGGTGCGGCCACCGGAACCCACGGGTACCACCACTGCGAGCCGCCCTTGTACTTCAGCGGATCGAGCGGCATGCACGATGCGTGGCCCGCGGTCACGCGCGGGGTTAGGGGCAGGACCGCTGGGGCCGCCGAGACCGGCGACCAAACCCCAGACCAGGAACCCGACACCGATAGCGGCCGCGCCGGGCGCACCCGCAAACGAGGGGCTTCGAGCAGTTGAGCGGTGACGAAGGCAGGAACGATCGACCATGATTGGCGTCCAGAGGGCGCCAATCCGATCGTCACCGCCGAATTGATCTGTGCAGAAATCTGGTGGAACATCATCACCGGGACCATCACGCCGATACCGTTGCCACTCGCGATCACGATCCATCCGGAAGCAAATCCCTTGCTGCCCTTGAGATGTACGTTCGCGACCGCGCCATCGCCGAGAATGACCAGGAGCGCCGTTCCGAGGAAATCGGCCATCACCTTCATGAAAACGTGTCCTGGAATTGCATCAGAATTCTCCGATCGGGTGTCGAGCACCCGGGCGGGTCGATGTCATTCGCCCGCTCGGCAGTCGATCGCTCGGCGCGCGGCGAAGCCTGGTAGGGCTGGCGACGACGATCGCGACGCCCCGGCCGGCCAGGGGAGGTCAGTGCGGAAGAGGCCGTGGCGGGAGCCGAAGTTGATCACGGCGGAAACGGTAGCGACCGCCCAGCGACGTCGGATGGGCCGAAAGTCCTCGGCGCAGGGATCCTCCGCCTGGCCACGGTTGCTCGGGTGATGGCCGGGGCGCGAAGGGGCCGCCGTGCCGGGGTTCACGGGTCGCGTCCGGCACAGCGCAGATCGGTGATCGACCACGCCTCGGAAACGGCCGCCGCGACAGCAACTGCGAAGGTGCGTCTCGCCGATCAGGGTCGCCTCCTACGCCCGAGGCTCAGGGCCGTGACGCTCAGCTGGTGGCGTTACCCGATGGGCCGCGGCGGACGGCGCCGGCCCAGCACGAAGTACGCCAGCGGGCCCACGAAGTTGATGAAGGACACGGCCACCCAGAGCTTGCGGGGGCCATTCACCTCCTCCGGGCTGCGGCGGCGCAGGTCTGCCAGCGCGGCGCCCAGGAGGGCGAATTGCACGGCCGCGCCGGCGATGAGCGCGGCGCGGGATCGGGGAGAAAGGTCGCTCCACCGGCGGGACTTGTTTGCTGCCATGCCGTCCAGCCTTGCACCTGATCGGCCCCCGTGCCTGCCGCTTTCCCTGCGACGGACTGTGGGCTGGCCCACCCCGGAAGGGGGGTGCTGGACCCCCGGTCGTCGACGCTCGACCCCAGCGAGTTCGACGGTCAGCGCCCTGCCCGCGGCGCTCGCCGATTCCTAACGTTGTCGTTGTTCGGCCGAGCGGATCGGCCAGGGCGCCTGGTTCGGAGAGCACCACCTGCCGGGACCACCGCCCGTCCTTCTCTCCTCAAGGAGTACGGCATGACCACCACCACGTTCACCCCACCGCCCGTGAGCCACCCGAAGCGTTCCACCGGATGGATCGTCGTCGGCGCGGTGATCATCGTCAGCGGTTTCCTCACCGCGATCTCCGGCGGCGCCCTGCTGGCGTTGTTCGGATCCGACCGAGTCCTGAGTTCCGGCCAGCATCAGGTGTCGACGCCGACGTCCGCGTTGGTTGCCGACCTCGGCAGGGTCACCGACATCGACGGCTTCCAGTACCTGACCGGCTCACCCACCCTGCACGTGACGGCCGACAACGAAGCAGATGGGCCGATCTTCATCGGCATCGGACGCGCCGACGAGGTCGACCGCTACCTGGCCGGCGTCTCCACCGATCGGGTCACCGATCTCGAGCCGTCCCCGTTCGAGCTGGACAGTGTCCGCCACGATGGGTCGGGCACTCCCGGCGCACCGGCCGAGCAGAACATCTGGGTGGCGTCGTCGACGTCCAGCGATGCCGAGCTGTCCTGGGAGATTCGCGACGGCCACTACGAGGTCGTCATCATGAACGCTGACGGATCCACCAACGTGCAGGCCTAGGCCCGGTTCGGGGTCAGCCTGCCGGATTCGACCGCGCTCTGGTCGCTGGTCATCGGCGCCGGCGTGGTGATCATGGTCATCGGCGGGGTCGTGGTGGTCGCGGCTTCCCGTCGGGGATCGACCTGACCACAGCGTGACAGCCCCTCGGGGTGACACGTCTTCAGACAGTCAAGCGGCGCCGGATCCCTGGATCCGGCGCCGCTTGGCGTATCAGCCCTGCGCGGAAATACTGCGCGGCTGGGTATCGCCCCCCGACAGGCGCCGCCCGGGTCGTCATGGCGCGCCGCGCCCGTCACGTACCACTCATCACCCGACCACCGATCGAGAACCCCGCGCCTTCCCGTCGTCGGCGACCGGGCGTCGGTCGCCTTACTGGCGGCGGATGGCAGGGTCCGAGTCGCCCACCGCGGCGGCCGGGCGTCGGCTGCCGTCCTGCTGGTGGGGCGACTGCGGGGGTGCTTGATCAGCTCACACAGGGATACGGAGCGGGTCGGTGAACGGTTCGCGGTGTGACGGGTTTTTCTGATGCATGTTTCTGACGCACTCTTCTCACGACGCAGTTCCGCGAACGGCTCGAGGTGTTCCACCGCACTCCCGGGGCCCGGTCCGCTTGGCGGGTTCGCGGCCGGGACGGCGGCCGCGGGGTCGTCGTGCTGGATACGGAGGACGAGCAGGCGGCACGTGACGCGATGGAGCGGGATCCTTCGATGGTCGCGGGGCTGCAACAGGGACAGCTCTATCCGTTCGCTGTCTTCCTCGAACGATCCTGAGTCCGGCCTGCCGAGCCCGGGGCACTTCTCGAGTGATCGTCAGACATGTTGCGCGCGAACACGTATGGCCAACGGCCGGAAGCGGTTCAACGCCGTGAGGCTGGTGGCAAACAATCTCCGATTCACGATTGAATGGCGCCCGGCAACACATCAGCCATGTGCCCGAGGACCGTGGGTCCAAAGACCCTTTTGCGATCCACGTCCCAGCATTCAGCATCGAGGGTTATGCGCGCCCGTGCTGGTCGCGTCATTTCATGGGGGTTGAGTGGCATGTCGGATCAAGAATTGTCGAATCAACGGGAGCCCAGCAGCCGCAACGGTGAGGCTCAACGTCGCTGGGCCGTCGCCGTGCTGCTGAGTGATCATTCCCGGCTGCGAGCGGTCGTCCGGGGATGACGCCCGACCGGGCGACAACTGCGACAGCGGATGTCGCGGGGGGCGCAGCGCGCTCCGGTGGGAATGCGGTCGAGGCGACCGGTCTGGTCAAGACATTCGGCACTGCCCGGGCGGTCGACGGGGTCGATTTGGCAATTCCCCGGGAGTCGTTCTACGGAATCGCGGGGCCGAACGGCGCGGGCAAGACGACCATGATCCGGCTGCTCACCGGGCTACTGCGACCGGATACCGGGAACGCCGTCATCGACGGAGTACGGGTGTGGCCGCATCCGGACGAGGCGAAACAACGTCTGGGGTACGTGCCCGACAACCCGGTGCTCTTCGACCGGCTCACGGGCACGGAGATGCTGGAGTTCGCAGGGCTGCTGCGCGGTATGGAGCCCGCCGTGATCCACCACCGGTCGCAGGAGTTGCTGCGCATCCTGGATATGGAAGGCGCCTCCGACCGGGTCATCGCGGACTACTCGTTGGGCATGACGAAACGGATCGGTCTGGCCGCCGCGTTGCTGCATTCACCACGGGTCCTGGTCATGGACGAGCCCTTCGGCTCCCTGGACCCGGTCAATACACAGGTGATGGAGGAGATGCTCCAGCGGTACCGCACGGGCGGAGGCACGGTCGTGTTCTCCAGCCACGTGATGGACGTCGTCGAACGGCTGTGCGACAGGGTCGTGGTGATCGAGCGTGGTCGGGTCCGCGCGGAGGGGACCGTGGCTGACCTCGCCCACGGGCGGTCATTGCAGCAGGCGTTCGTCGACCTCGTCGGTGGTCGGGATCTGCAGGAGGGTGAACTCGGGTGGCTCTCGTCCTCGTCCAGCTGAAACTGGCGCTGCAGAGGCGGGCACTGGGCGGCAGGGGGATCGCCCAGCGGATCGGGTTCGCACTCGGGTGGCTGGTCGCCCTGGTCCTCGGGTTCTCTGTCGGCGCGGTCGTTGCGGAATTCTCCGCTCGGCTGCCCGCACCTGGTGATCTCGCGCTGCTCATCGTGCTCAGCCTGGTCTTTGTCGGCTGGGTGGTCACGCCGATCCTGATGCCCGGGTCCGCGGACCAGATGGCCGACCCGGAACGCCTGGCGCTGTACCCGTTGACACCGCGCCAGCAGGTCACCGGGTTGTTGCTGGCTGGCCTGCTCGCCCCGACAGCATTGTTCGCGTTCCTCACCGCTCTGGGTGGCGCGTTCACGGCCGACGCGGCCGTCGGCGTCCGGCTCACCGTCGTCGGGTGTGCGGTCGTGTTCACCGTGCTGTGCCTGACCGCGTCCCGGGCGACCCAGGCCCTGCTGGGTGGGATCGCGAACTCGCGCCGCGGTCGTGACCTGGTCGTGCTGGTGACCGGGGTGATCGGTCTGGGGATCTACCTGCTGACGCAGGACATCCACCGGCTGACCGAATCGCTGGGCGCGATGCAGCAGCCCAGCGCGGAATCCGCACTCTCCTGGTTGCCGCCGGGGGCCGTGGGGCAGGCAATGATCTCCGCCCAGAACGGCCAATGGGGTGACGTCGCCGTGCGTCTGGCGGTCGCCATCGCAAGCGTCGGGCTCCTGCTGCTGCTCTGGGCCTGGGGAATTCGCCGGTTCGCGAGCAGCGGCCATGGCGGCTTTCGGCATTCCACAGCCAAGACCCGCTCGTCAGTTGCCATGTCATTGACGCCGTTCCCGGTCAATGCGGCGCGTCCGTCGGTCCTGACGGCAGCGATGAGCCAACAGTTGCGTTACTACCTCTTCCGCTCACCCCGGGCGTTCCAGTCGATGGCTCTGTCGCTGGTCCTCGCCGGGTTCGTCGGACACAACATGAGCAGCTACGGCCTGGTCGCCGAGTCCGCCGCTTTCGCCCTCATGGCCATTGCGCTGCACGCCCCGAATCTGTTCGCGTACGACGACAAAGGTTTCACCTACCTGCTCATCACCGGCGGCCCGTGGCGCCCCGTGCTGATCGGCAAAGCCCTGGCCGGACCGCTCATCGTCATCCCTGTCATGTTCGCCGTGCTGTTCGTGGAGGCCGGACTGGCGGACGGGTGGTCCCAGCTGCTTGTGGCCGTGGTGGTCGGCGTGAGCGTTGTCGCGGTCGCCGTAGGGCTGGGAGCATTTGTCAGCATCTGGGAACCGCAAAACCGGATCGAACGGACCGGAGGGAGACGCCGTGCCCTCCTCGGCCTCGCGGTGGAGTTCGTCCTGCTGTTCGCGATCATGTTCGCCGGGGTGCTGGCATGGCTGCTACTCGGCGGACCGGTCAGCGCCACCCTGCTCACACTGGCGTGCCTGATCATCTCCGTGCTCCTGGGGTGGGTCCTGGTCCGTGCGGCGGGATCTCGTCTGGCCAGGGATCCGTTCAGGATCGAGGCGCTGCTCCGTCCGTGACCCAGACGGTGCCGCAGGCCGAGTTGTCTCCGTGGCTCTGCGTGACTCGACCGGTCCTTCGAGCACTAATGGGGGCGCTGCGTCACCTCGTCGACTAAACCGAGGCCGTACAACAACTGAATGAGCTCGGCGGACCCAGCATTATTGCCATGGAGATTCGGCACAACGAGCCCGGTGAGCCCTCAGGGGTTTTTCCGACGGGCGTCGCGGGCTGGATGCGGGAATGGGACGGACATGCCTGGGCGGAATCGGTCGTTTCCGATCCCCGCGCGCCGGCACTCGAACCGTGGCATCGGCGCCCGCTGGCAGTGCTGGTGCACGGACGGTTCCTGATGTGGTTCGGCTGCTGGCTGGTAGCCATCGCGTTGGCGGCAGTTTTCCTCTGGACAGGAGCCACCTTCTTCGCGGTCCTGGGCGGCTTGATCGGCGTGGTGGGTGTGCTGGGCGCCTTGCTGTGGATGGTTTTTCGCCGACTGCACGTGCACGAGGTCATCAGCTTCGCAGAGCTGAACCTGTGGGGAGTTGGCGGTGGCGTCGTTGCCCTGCTGGTCGCCGTGGCGATCGAGAGCGGCGTGGCGGCGCTGATCCACCACGAGACACCCATCCAGGGTCTCGGCATCGCCGGGCCGGTGGAAGAGACCGCGAAAATACTGGTCCCGGTGATCCTGTACGTGGTCGGCAGATATCGGGATCCCAGGGCGGGAATTGCGCTGGCGCTGGTCAGTGGAGCGATGTTCGGGTTGTGCGAGGAAGTCCTTTTTTTGGGTCTTCCGGCATGAATGTGGGTGACCGGGCGGT
>JBBQGJ010000157.1:0-14355 GCA_038322925.1 Mycobacteriales bacterium | reverse complement strand
CCACACCCACAGGAACTGGAAGATCGCGAACGCCGCGATGGCCGGGATGAGCAGCGGGAGCAGCACGATGAAGAAGATCTTCACGTGCCCGGCGCCGTCGACCCTGGCGGCCTCGACGATGGAACGAGGAACCTCCTTCATGAAGTTGTGCAACAGGAAGATGGCCAGCGGCAGCCCGAAGATGGTGTGGCTGATCCACACCGGCCAGAACGAATTCTGCAGGCCGAAGTTGACGAAAATGGTCTGCAGCGGAATCAGCGCGACCTGGATGGGCACGATCTGCAAAGCGAAGACCGCGACGAACAGCATGTCGCGCCCCTTGAAGTCGATCCAGGCGAACGCGTAGGCCGCCAGCAGCGCCAGGCTGATCGGAATGACGACGGCGGGCAGCACGATGACGAAGGAGTTCAGGAAGAACGACCCGAGCCCACCGCTGCCGGACCAGGCGTTCTGATAGTTCTCGAACGTGAATCCGGGGTTGGTCAGTACGGTCCACCAGCCACTGGTAGCGATCTCGGCCGGCGGGCGGAACGAGGTGACGAACAACCCGAAGGTCGGAATGGTCCAGAGAATCGCGATGATGATCGCGATGCCCGATGCCCATGGCGAGGACAGCTTCGTCTTCGCCTCCTGCAGGCGCAGCTGCTTCTTGAGCTGACGGGAGGTGACCTTTTCCTCGGGGGTGGCATCCGTCGTGATCGGAAGTTCGACCGCCGAACCCGACATGCTCATCGCATTTCCTCCGAAATCCGCATCTGCCGAACGTTGTACACGATGACGGGAATGATGATGACGAACAGGACAACGGCCAGCGCGGCGCCGATGCCGACACCGGACTCACCTTGGATGAAGGTCTGCGTGTAGAACTCGTTGGCCACGACGGAGGTGCCAAAGTTGCCACCGGTCATGGTCCGCACCACGTCGAAGGCCTTCAACGAGGTGATGGCGACGGTCGTGATGACCACCACGATGGCCGGCCGGATGGTCGGCACGGTGACCTTGCGGAACAGTTTGAAGCCGGTGGCGCCGTCGATCTGGGCGGCCTCGACGATGTCGTCCGGCACCGCCTTGATCGCGGCGGACAGCACCGTCATCGCAAAACCGGCCTGGATCCAGATCATCACGACGATCAGGAAGAAGGTGTTCCACGGTTCGGTGAGCAGGAATTGATAGGGCTCGAGGCCCAGCCAGACCAGCACCTGGTTCGCCAGGCCGATCTGATTGGCACCCGCCTGCCGGTAGTCGTACACGAACTTCCAGATGATGGATGCGCCCACCATGGAAATGGCCATCGGCAGGAAAACCAGTGCCTTGGCGGCCTTCTCGAATCGGGTTCGGTCGACTAGGGTGGCGTACACCAGGCCGATCAGCGTCGCCACGATCGGCACCAGCAACACCCAGAACACGGTGTTGATGAGGACTTTCTGGAACGTCGGGTCGGTAAAGATCTTCGTGTAGTTCTCCAGGCTGAAAGTCAGCTCGGACGTCCGCTGGCCCGTCCTCGGGTTGATGATCGGCTTGCCGTTGGGGCCAAGGACGATCGCGCTGACCTGGAACGAACGGTAGATCGTGCCCAGCGCGGGATACAGCAGCCCGACCGCCATGAAGATGGTCACCGGTCCGAGAAAACCGACAACCACCAGCCAGTTGGGAACTCTCGGGCGATCGATCAGCCACAGGATGAGGCCCATGATCGCCACGAAGAGCACGATCGCCACCACCATCACGATCAGCTTGTCGCTGACCGAGGTGGGGTCCAGAAACCAGTCCATCGAGCAATTCCTCCCTCACATCGGTGACCGCGTTCAAGCCCGGTCAGGTCCGCCGGGTGTGCTGATGTACCGGCGGACCTGACGTAAGGCTCACGTGGCGATGATCATGACATCAGCTCTTCGGCCACGCCGCTTCGACGTTGTTCAGCGTGGTGGCGTCGTCCTGGTTGGTGGCGATCCACGCGGTCAGCTGCTTCCACAGCGCGCCCGAACCGATCTCACCGGGCATCTGGTCGGAGCCGTCGAACACGAAGGCGGCCTTGGGATCCTGCAGGATCTCGTAGGACAGCTTCGAGATCGGGGACTTGATCACGGCGGGATCGAGCTGACTGTTCGCCGTGATGTTGGTGCCCGCCGCGGCGTAGGCGTTGGAGAAGGCCGGCGACGCGACGTAGTACTGGAAGGCCTGGATCTCCGGACGGTCCTGGAAGGCGCCGAGGAACGTACCTCCACCCAGCACGGGCTTGCCGAAGTTATCGCTCATCGTCGGCAGGTAGAAGGCAAACACATCGCCGTCCTCGGCAACGTTGGTGCCGGCCGGCCAGAAGTTCTCGTAGAACGAGGCCTGCCGGTGCATGAAGCAGTCACCCTTGAGGATCGGCAGACCGCCGTCCTGGAAGGTGGTCGAGGCGATGGTGGCAACGTCGCCGATGCCACCGTTGACGTAGGCCGGGTTCTTCAGGAAGCTGCCGACCTTTGCCAGCGCGTCAGCGACCTTCGGGTCGTTGAACGGGAACTTGTGAGCGACCCAGTCCGCGTAAACCTCAGGTCCGTACTCGCGGACCATGAAGTCCTCGAGCCAGTCGGTGGCCGGCCAGCCGGTGGCGTCACCGGAGCCGATGCCTGCGCACCACGGCTTCTTGCCGGTGGCCGCGATCTTGTCCGAGAGCGCCACCAGCTCGTCGTAGGTCTTCGGCACTTCGTAGCCCGCGGCGGTGAACTGCTTGGGCGAATACCAGACGAAGGACTTGACGTTGGCGTCCAGCGGCGGGGCGAAGAAGATGTCGTTGACGGTGCCGTAGCCCTTGAACGCCGGGCTGTAGTACTGGTCGACCTCATCAGACACGGACTGCGGAGCCGGCTTCAGCGAGCCGGTGGTGTTCACGAGCGAGGACAGCAGACCTGGCTGCGGGAACGCGGCAACGTCCGGCGGGTTTCCGCTGGCCACCCGCACCTTCAGCTGGGCCTCGAACTCTTTGGAGCCCTCCCACGCGATCTTCGCCCCCGTGCATTGTTCGAACGGTGCGAACCCGGCCGCCCAGGTGGCCTTTTCCTCGTCGCCCACGCTCGTGTAGTAGCTGATCGACTTGCCCTGCATGTCGTCTGGCCAGAGCTTCTTGATCTGGGTGCAGAAGTCGCCGCTGGTGTCGACCGTCCCGCTGCCGCTCGCCTCGGCGGCCGCGCTGGTGGTTTCCGCGGCGCTCGAGCTGCTGCTCGAGGTACTGCTGCTGCTGCAAGCCGACAGTGCCAGCGCGACAGCGCTGATCCCTGCGACCGTCGCTGTGATCCTGCGCTTGTTGCGTGAGAACACTAGGCCGACCTCCGTTTTCCTGTGGGTGAGCAAGTGAGGGCGCTCACACGTCTTTCGCATGGAAGCGTTTTCATCGCCGTCACGCAACTCGAGAACGGACATTGCGAGTAACGATTTAGTAACCCGTATGGCACATTCCGCGCTCCGCGCTCCGTGTTCACAACCCCCTGCGCCAAATGGGTGGTAGCCACCCGGAACCGGTTACATGGGTGCCGTCGGTCGGGCGACCTTCTCGACCCGGCCACGCGAGGCTGTCCGGGCGTGCCAGGATCGACATGTCCAGCTCAGGCGCCAGGAGACGAGGAACGTCGACGATGACCGACCAGGGCGGGGGAGAATCCGCGGTCGAGCGCACCCTGGGGACGCTGGCCACGCTGAACCCCGCCTACGCCGTCGATCATCAGACGCCGCCGCCCGCGGGCCCGATCACCATCGACGACCTGTACCGCTCGCACCGGATGCAGATGGTCCGGCTGGCGATCCTGCTGGTGGACGATCTGGCCAGCGCCGAAGACGTTGTCCAGGAAGCATTTGCGGGGCTGTACCGCAACTGGTCGGGGCTGCGTGATCGCGCCGCTGCCGTTGGGTACCTGCGCACCGCGGTCGTCAACGGGTCGCGGTCCATGCTCCGCCGCCGCCGTACCGCCCGCGCCTACGTTCCGCCCGACCCCGGGACGGCACGCTCGGCCGAATCGCTGGCCATGCTGTCCGCGGAGCACCAGGCTGTGGTGACGGCACTAGCCGACCTGGCGCCCAGGCAGCGCGAGGTCCTGGTACTGCGCTATTACGGCGGGCTGTCGGAGGCCGAGATCGCCGAGACGACCGGGTTGTCCAAGGGCACCGTGAAGTCGACCGCGAGCAGGGCGGTGGCCAAGCTCGGAGAGATCATGAAGGCCCATTCGTGATCGATCGACCCGAGCACGCCGATCAGCCGCGCCATTCGCCGGCGCAGGACTCGCGCGCCGAGCAGGTCCTCTCGCAGGCGCTGCGGGCCATGGTCGGCGGTGACAATCCCAGCGACAATCCCAGCGACAAACCCAGCGACAAGCCCGGTGCCACAGCAGGTGTCACCGGTGACGCGGGAACAGGTCCCGGTTCCCGGCGGCGGCTGACCACCGGACAGCTGCTGCTACTGGCGGCAATCGTCGGGTTGCTGGTCGGCATCGCCGTCGGCCTGCTGTCGTTGCTGCTCTGAGGCGGTGGAGGGGCCGACGGATGGGCCGGCGGATGCGGTTGCGCCCGCAGTGAGCAGCGCCAGGGCCAGCGCTCCGAACACCACCAGCAGGGACCGCAGGATGCCCGCCTGCTCGGCCAGGAAGCCCACGAGCGGCGGTCCGGCCAGAAACGCGGTGTAACCGATCGATGCGACCACGGACACCCGTCCGGCGGCACGCGCCGGATCGTCTCCGGCGGCGCTCATCCCGACCGGGAAGCCGAGCGCGGCTCCCGCACCCCACAGCAACACGCCGGCCACCGCCCAGGGCAACGACGGGCCGAACACCACCAACAGCAGGCCCGCAGCCGCCAGTCCCGCGGTCACCCGGAGCACCGCGGGGCGCCCCCACCGCTCCAGTGCACCGCCACCGACAAGGCGGGACACCGTCATGGCCATGACGAAGACACCGAAGCCCAACGCTCCGACCGCGTCGCTGGTGCCGTGCCCGTCGACGAACGCCACGGTCAACCAGTCGTTGGCCACCCCTTCGGTGAAGGCGAAGCTGAGCACCAGCAATCCGGTCAGCAGCGTCCGCCGTTCCCGCCAGGCCCGCAGCGTCTGCGCCGAAGTGCGCACCTCGCCGTCCGCCATGACGGGGACGGGCAGGAACCAGCGCGCCGCGACGACGACCGCCGCCGACACCAGCACCGCGGTGGCGATCAACTGCGCCGGAACTCCGACACCGAGCCGCGCGCAACCGGCACCGGCAAGCGCGCCGGCCACGGTGCCGATGCTGAATCCGGCATGGAACCGCGGCATCAGTGTCCGGCCGAGCCGCTGCTCCACGTCGGCAGCCTCGACGTTCTGGGCCACGTCCCAGGTCGCCATGCCGAATCCCGTGACCACCAGACCGACCCCGGCAAGGACCACCAGGTCGGCGCTGACCGCGCCGGCGACCGTGAGCATCCCCAACCCGACGAGCACGCCGCCGGTCCTGACCGCTGCGGCCGGACCGAGCCGCTGCACGACCGGCCCGGACGAGGGCAGCCCGGCCACCGACCCGGCGGACAGGCACAGCAACAGCAATCCGAGTTCGGCCGGGCCCAGCCCGAGGGAGTCCCGGGCGCCCGGGATCCTGGAGATCCAGGAGGCCAGCGCGATCCCGCAGGCGAAGAAGACGACGGCGAGCGCCACCCTGGCGCGTTCCTCGGTCGCGACGTCGGCCCCGCTCGCGGGGCCGGCGCGCTCGTCGGTCACTCGAACATCGACCCAGGGTTGAACAAACCTTCCGGGTCGAGGGCGCGCTTGATCGCCCGATGCACCTCGACCCCGAGGTCGCCGATCTCGCCGCGCAGGAATTCCTGCTTGACCCGGCCGATCCCGTGTTCGCCGGTCACCGTGCCGCCCAGCGCTCGCCCGGCATCAAGGATCCGGCCGAACGCATCGCGCGCGGCGGCCAGCTGCGCGGGGTCGGACGCGTCGTACACGATCGTCGGGTGCATGTTGCCGTCGCCGGCGTGGCCGACCACGCCGATCGTCAGGCCGACGTCAGCGGAGATCTCCTCGCACGCGGCGATGAGGGCGGCCATCTCCGTCCGCGGCACACAGACGTCGTCGGTGAGCCAGGTGCCGAGGACCTCCAGCGAGGTCAGCACGGCCCGGCGCGCCTGCAGCAGCAGCCGTCCTTCGGCTAGGTCCTCGGTGACGTAGCTGAACACCGCGCCCGCCTCCGTGCAGACCCGCTCCAGCAGGTCCATCTCCTGACGGCCGACGGTCGTCCCGGCGTCCGATTGGCCGATCATGATGGCGGCCGGTACCTCGCCCTCGCCCAGGATGCTCGACCCGGTGTGCTGCTGGACAGCCCGGATGCAGGTGGCGTCCATGATCTCCAACAGCGACGGCACCAGGCCGGCCCGGATCGCGCCGGAGACGGCAGCACCGGCGTGCTCGGTGTCGGAGAAGGCCGCGACCATCGTGCACGGCGCCGCGGGCCTGGGCCGCAGCGCCAGGGTGGCCTCGGTGATGATGCCCAGCGTCCCCTCGGACCCGACGAACAGTTTGGTCAGGTCGTAGCCGGCCACCCCCTTCACGGTCCGCCGGCCGGTGCGGAGCACCTCCCCGGACGCCAGCACCACCTGCAGGCCGAGGACCGCATCGGTGGTGACGCCGTACTTCACGCAGCACAGACCGCCGGCGTTGGTCGACAGGTTGCCGCCCAGCGTGCACCAGTCGTACGAGGAGGGATCCGGCGCATAGAACAGGCCCCTCGACTCCACCTCGGTGCGGAACGTCAGGTTCACCACGCCCGGCTGGACCACCGCCAGCCGGTTGCCCTCATCGATCTCCAGGATGCGATTCATCCTGGTCAGCACCACCGTGACCGCGCCGTCGACGCCGTTGGCCGCGCCGGTCAACCCGGAACCGGCGCCCCGCGGCACGATCGCCACGCCGCGCGCGGCGCAGGCCCGGACGACCGCGGCCACCTGGGCGGTGTCGGAGGGGAACACCACCGCCAGCGGCAGGCCGGAGGGGGCCAGCGGCATCATGTCCCGGCTGTAGGCGGCGGTGACGTCGGGATCGACCATCAGGCCGCCCGCGCCGACGGCCGCCCGCAGCGCCTCGATCAGGCCGTCAGGTGGCAGTGGATCAGCAGCGACGACGGGCACGGCTCCGACATGCGTGACATCCATCCGTACAACGGTAGTGCTCCAGGGGTTGCGTGACTGTGCTCGCCGTCTCTTTCCGCATCAATCACACGAATGCGGACCACACAACCCTCTACCCTTGGATTCCGTGACCCCTTCGTATTCGGCGCTCCTGCCCGGCTGGCTCGACCCGTCGAACATGCTCACCGCCATGGGCTCGTGGGCGGTCCTCGGCATTTTGCTGATCATTTTCTGCGAATGCGGCATCCTGCTCGGCTTCTTTCTCCCCGGCGACACGCTGCTGTTCGTCTCAGGCCTTTTCATCGCCACCGGAGCCATCGACATCAACCTGGGTGTGTTCATCCTGCTGGTGGCGCTGGCGGCATTCGTCGGCAACATGGTCGGTTACGGGATCGGCTACAAGGTCGGGCCGCCGATCTTCAGCCGGCCGAACGCCAAATTCCTCAAGCACGAATACATCGAGAAATCCGAGGTGTTCTTCGCCAAGTACGGCAAACCGGCTGTCGTGTTCGCCCGGTTCGTGCCGGTCGTCCGCACCATTGCCACCGTGATGGCAGGTGCGTCGAAGATGAACCTCAAGATCTACACGCTGTATTCGGCCATCGGCGGTGTGCTCTGGGTCGGCGTCGTGACGATTGCCGGCTACTACCTCGGCCAGATCGACTTCATCGCCAAGAACGTGGACCTCATCGTGGTCGCCGCGGTGATCATCGTGGTCAGCTTCAGCGCCGTGCCGGCGATCGCGCACTGGGTGCAGAAGCGGCGCGCCGCGAAGCCGGCCGGCGAGGTCGCGGAGTAGGTCGGCCCCGAAGTAGGTCGCAGAGGGGTAATTCCAGCGGGGTAGTTCCAGCCGGGGTCAGGGCTGGCACCAGGATTCCGGCAGCGTCACCTCGATGCCGACGAAGGTCGTCGACGACTCGCACGTGGTGTCCTTGACACTGTTGGCGAAGTCGACGACCTTCTGCCGTTGCTGCCAGCCGAGGAAGATCAGCAGCGCGGCAAGTACCAGGGCGATGATCTTCCCGACGACCTTCTTGATGACGATCGCGGCCAGCACGCCGACGACGCCGATGGCTATCAGCACCCAGACCGTGGAGCGCTGGATCGTTTCGAAATCGATTGTCACCGTCTCCACTCCACTGGGTCAATCTACCTTTCGCGTCAGGCCGCGGTGCTGGACATGACGATCGCCTCGCCGATCGACGGACGGTCGATCACGGGCCGGACAGCCACGTACTCGCCGGACATCAGCGGCGAGGAGATGATCATGTCCGCGGTGGCGATGTTGTTGGCGACCGGGATGTTCCACAGCGCGGCCAGCCGGAGCAGGGCCTTGACGTCCGGGTCGTGCGGCTGCGGCTCCAGCGGGTCCCAGAAGAAGATCAGCGTGTCGATCTCGCCCTCGGCGATCTTGGCGCCGATCTGCTGATCGCCGCCCAGGGGGCCGGACAGGAACCGGTGCACGTTCAGTCCGAGCTCGTATTCCAACAGGGTCCCGGTGGTTCCGGTGGCGAACAGCTCGTGCTCCGCCAGGGTTTCCCTGTTGAACTCCGCCCAGGCCAGCAGATCTACCTTCTTGTTGTCGTGCGCGACCATGGCAATGCGTCGGGTGGTGGCCATATGTGGCAACTCCTTGGTCATATTCGGGTCATATTCGGTTGAGTTGTTCTGGTCTTTCACCCCTTCGGACGCCGCTTGGCACGAACGGTTGTGCGGCGACGCGATGGTCACAGCTCCGGCACAGCCCTACGGCACGTCGAGGAAAAGCATCAACGCCTGCCCGATGGCCCTCGCGGTGATGTCATCCACTCGCCCCGCCACCGTGCCGATCCGGTCTGTCGACACCGTGCGCGGTTGATCCGTCAGCACCCAGGACGGCCGGTCCAGCCCCGTCGGCCCGGTCATCGGTACATGGTGCCGCCAGCCGTGTTCGACCGTGGTAGCGGGGACGACGATGACCAGGCCGATGCGTGGCGTGACCGAGTCGAGATACCCGGCCGATGACACGACCACCGCAGGACGGTGTCCTTGCTGCTCGCTCCCTACCACCGGGCTCTGCGCGACCCAGACGACCGTTCCCGGTCCCAATTCCGTCTGATCCGCCATCAGGACATCAGACCGTCGGCATTGGTCTCGTCCCAGGCCGACGAATCGATGGACACCGCTTTCCGGGTGGCCGCGTCGGTGCGATCAATGTCCGATGCGATCCCGTCGAAGAATTCCTGAACCTCTCGCTCCGCGACCAGCACGTCCAGGAGCTGGCCGACTGTCACTCCTGCACGGCGCGCCTGAGCCTTGAGACGGTCGCGCAACTCGGTAGTCACCTTGATCGTGGTCATCGGCATACTTCACGGTATACCCGATTGTATTCCGAATCGGACACCCAGGGTCCTACCAGGCCTCCGTGAGGTCCGCGTGCTGGCGAATCCAGGCGTGCATCGCGATGCCCGCCGCCACGCCGGCGTTGATCGACCGAGTAGAGCCGAACTGGGCAATGGACACCGTGAGCTCCGCAGCCTCCCTGGCCGCCGCGGTCAGCCCGGACGACTCCTGCCCGAACAACAACAGGCAGTGCCGCGGCAGCGTCACGGTCTCGATCGGCACCGAGCCCGAGGTGTTGTCCACCGCGACCACCGCCAAACCGGCGTCGACCGCGAACCGGACGACGTCGCCGACGGTGTCGTGGTGGTACAGGTGCTGGTAGCGGTCGGTGACCATGGCACCGCGCCGGTTCCACCTCCGCCGTCCGACGATGTGCACGGCGGACACCGCGAAGGCATTGGCGGTCCGGACGACGGTGCCGATGTTCAGGTCGTGGCCGAAGTTCTCGATCGCCACGTGCAGCGGATGGCGGCGGCGGTCGAGGTCCGCAACGATCGCCTCCCGCCGCCAGTAGCGGTAGTGATCGACAACGTTCCTGGCGTCACCGGCGGCCAGCAGCTCCGGGTCGTAGCGCGGATCGTCGGGCCACGGCTCGGCATGCGGTCCGACCCCGACCTGCTGTCCCGCGGCGGACCATTCGGTCGGCCCGGGCGCGTGCGGGTCGTCGGGATCGCTCACATCGGTGGCAGGCCGAGGTCGTCCAGGCCCAGCAGGTACCGGTAGGTCAACCCGGCCGCCGCGATCACCTCGCCCGCGCCGGTGCCCCGGTCAACGATGGTGGCCACCCCGACCACGTCGGCGCCGACCCCGCGCAGCGCCTCGACGGCCGCCATCGGCGATGCGCCCGTTGTGGTGGTGTCCTCGACCACGAGAACCCGTCGCCCCGAGACGTCGGGGCCCTCGATCTGCCGCTGCATGCCGTGCGCCTTGGCAGCCTTGCGCACCACGAAGCAGTCGATCGGCCGCCCCGGACTGTGCATGACCGCGGTCGCGACCGGGTCGGCCCCGAGCGTCAGCCCGCCGACCGCATCGAAGTCCCAGTCCGCGGTCAACTGGCGGAGCAGGATGCCGATCAACGGGCCTGCCTCGTGCTGCAGGGTGGCCCGCCGCAGGTCGACGTAGTAATCGGCCGCCCGCCCCGAGGACAGCGTCACCCGGCCGTGCACCACGGCCAGGCTGTTGACAAGATTCGCAAGGACCGCCTTGGCGGCCGGGTCCGGCGAAGGTGCCGGTTCGGGCCCGTTGTCGATCACGGGTGCCAGCCTGACACACGGGTTCGGCTTGCGAGCATGCGCGGTGGACGGTGCACTGAACCCGAAATCGGACTATCCCGACCCGAAGGGCCCTTCTGGTGAGTGTTGAACTGGATATCGCCGTGCACTCCGTCGTCACCGATCGGCTCACCGTGTGTGTCCGGGAGTTGCACGGTCGGGAGGACGGCTGGCCGGTGATCTTCCTGCACGACGAACTCACCTCGTCACCGCTGTTCTTCAAGGCCATGCAGGCCATGCCAGGGCAGTACCGGCCGATGGCCGTCGATCTGCGCGGCTACGGGGGTACCGATACCGCGCCGGTGGACGCCACCCGCGGGCTCGCGGACTTCGCCGATGACGTGCGCGCCGCCCTGGATGCGCTCGGGCTGGCCCAGGTGCACCTGGTGGGCTGGTCGATGGGTGGCGGCGTGGTGATGCAGCTGGTGATCGACGATCCATCCCGGGTGCTCTCGGTCACCGTCGTGAACCCCGTGTCTCCCTACGGCTTCGGCGGCACCACCGGCGCCGACGGCCGGCTGCTCAGCCCGGACGGGGTCGGCTCGGGGGGCGGGATCGCCAACGCGCAGTTCGTGGCGGCGCTGAACGGGGAGGACGTCCGGGAGGACGCCCCGACATCGCCGGAAACCGTGTTCCGGACGCGGTATGTCGCCCCCGGCTGGGACGGTGAGCACGAGGAGACCTACATCGCATCGATGCTGTCCATCGCCGTAGGCCCGGACAACTATCCGGGTGACTGGGTCGAATCGAGCACCTGGCCGGGGATGGCCCCCGGCGCCCGCGGGGTGCTGAACGCACTGGCCCCCACCCACCTTGACCTGTCCGCCTTCGCCGACGTCGACCCGCAACCACCGGTGCTCTGGCTGCGCGGCGAACTCGACAAGATTGTCTCGGACAATTCGATGTTCGACCTGGCGCAGCTCGGCGCGCTTGGCGTCCTCCCTGGCTACCCCGGCGCCGATACCGCGCCGCCGCAGCCGATGCTCGCGCAGACCCGCTCGCTGCTCGATGCCTATGTCTTCTCGGGTGGGTCCTACCGCGAGGTGGTCATGCCGGGGGTCGGGCACTCGCCGCACATCGAGTCCACCGACGAGTTCTGTGCGCTCCTGTCCGACCACCTCGCGGCCAACGTGCCGGCCTGAGGACCCCCGTCACCCGCGGTCAGGTGAAGATGCTCACCCCGCCAGGACCGACGAGTAGGCCTACCACGATCAGCACGATGCCCCACAAGAGCTGCTTCCGGATGATCGCGAAGATTCCCCGCGACCACCAGGATTACGGCCAGGATCCACAACAGCGTCGCCATCGACACCCTCTCCTTCGACTTGGCTGACTTGCCGTCGAATAGTTCCCGGTCGATGGCTGGCATAACCCGTTCGGCACAAGTTGTCGAAACGACAACGGCGCTCCGCTCAAATCCCGGTGTTTGGCCGCGCCACCCCGCGGGTACCTCTCTCAGGTAGCCGCTGGCGGTCTTCGCGAACGGCTCATGACGAAACCAGGAAGGGGTTCACCATGACTATGGGGGACAAGGTCAAGCACGCCGGCGAAGAGGCGGTTGGCAAGGTCAAAGAGGCCACCGGCAAGCTGACCGACAACGAGAGCCTCGAGGCGCGTGGCCAGGCCGAGCAGGCCGAGGCCAACGTCAAGCAGGCCGGCGACGATGCCAAGGATGCCGCAAAGGACATCTTCGGTCGCTGATCCAGCTGATCGAATTGCTTTCCAAGGGCCGGGCCTGGTTCAGGTCCGGCCCTTGGTGTTCACCTTCGAGGCCACCCGGCGCAACAATGCCCGGGGTGCCAACCGGGTCACCACATAGAGGGTCTTGTACAGCGTTCCAGGGATCGACAACGGTCGGTTGGCCCGCAGATCCTCCAATGACGTCCTGACCAGGTAGTCCACGTCCACGTAGGCCCAGCCCGGCGTCCTGGACATGTCGATCTTCGCCCGCTGGTGGAACTCGGTTCGGACGAAACCCGGGCACAGGGCCTGGACCCGCACGCCCGTCCCGCGCAGCGACATCGCCAACCCCTCGCTCAGCGAGATCACAAAGGACTTCGCCGCGCCGTAGGTCGACCCGCGGCCGGGCACCAAGCCGGCCGTGGACGCCACGTTGATGACCCCGCCGTGACCTCGCGCCACCATCGCCGGCAGGGCGGCGTGGGTCAGCACCATCACGCTGACCGCGTTCAGGTTGACCTGTCGCACCAGGTCGGCCTCGTCGGCCTGCAGGAACTCCGTGCCCAGGGTGCTACCCGCGTTGTTGATCAGTAGGTCGACCGGTCGTCCCGAGTCCCGTAACCGGTCGGCAACCACGTCGCGTTGACCCTGATCGGTCAGATCGGCGGCGATCACCTCGACCTCCGGCGCGCCCAGCGACAGCAGCGCCGTGCGCCGCTCGGCCAGCCGCTCTTCGTCCCGCGCCACGATCACCAGCTGATGACCGGCCGCGGCGAGGTGCCGGGCGAACGCGTCACCGATTCCCGATGTCGCTCCCGTGACGAGCGCGGTAGTGGGCATTTGACAACCGTAATTCAGCCCGTTGCGGTGATGCCGGCTGGCCCGCAGGCGGGCGATGATGACGCACAGTGCAGGTGGCAGTCCCAGTGGCGCTGCAAGAGGGAGGTGCCATGGCAGCGGTTGACGATCTCACCGAGCTCGTCGAGCGAGCTGCCGCTGCGGAGCGGGCAGCGCTCGCGTCGAAGTGGAAGGACCGCGCGGACGTCGAGGCGGTCAGCCGCCGGGTGCGCCGCGCGATCGTCGATCAGACCGACGAGCTACGGCGCTCCACCGGGACCCGCGCCGACCTGATGTCCGACCGCTGGCGGGAGATCCGGGAAGCGGCGCTGGACCGGCCGGATCCACTGGACACCGATGCCCCGCGTCAGACCCCCGTCACCCACGTCGACGCGGCCCGCGCCGAGGCCGACGCCACGACGGCGGTCGCACTGGCGCGGTTGGCACTCACCGAGGCGCAACTCTCGGTGCTGCAGGCCAGGCTGGCGCGGATCGACGCAGGCGACGCCGAACCCGAAGCCGCCGCTATCGACGGCTACACCCCGCTCGCGGGGCGCAACGCGGTCACCCGGCACGGGCCGGCGCTGGCCCACGGCCTGCGGGGCGAGATCTCGTACATCCTGCGGCGCAAACCCCGGTCGGTGGTCAAGAGCCTGGCCGTCACGCTTGCGCTCGGCCTTGCCTACCTGGGCTTCATCCGGCTGTTCGAATGGGACAAGGATCAGAAGTGGCTGCCGTACCTGGGCCTGTGGGTCATCTCCGTGGTGATGGGCGGTGCGGTCTGCATCAACGCGATGAGCTTCGACGCCATGCGGGTGCGCGCGGCCCTGGACAGCGGCGCGCGGCTGTGGCACCTGCTGGTGATCAAGAACCTCGCGTTGCTCTGCCTGGTCGCACCGCTGGGGTTCCTGCTCAGCCTGCTGCTGGCCTGGCGGGCCGGCGAATGGGCGACTCTGTTCAACGCCTGCGCTTTGACGATCAGCTTCATCCTGCTGTGGCTCGGCGTGGGCAACGTCCTCTCGGTGGCGTTGCCGATCCGCGACGAGCCGATCCGCAAGCG